>NZ_JBEPNO010000027.1:0-82983 GCF_040546275.1 Nakamurella sp. UYEF19
TAGGGCCTGAACCGGTAGGGCCTGAACCGGTAGGGCCTGAACCGGTAGGGCCTGAACCGGTAGGGCCTGAACCGGTAGGGCCTGAACCGGTAGGGCCTGAACCGGTAGGGGCTGAGCCGGCCCCTGGCGACTCGATGTCGGCTGACGTACCGGCTGGCGCTGTGCCGGAACCCGTCGAGGCCGACGCGGTGCACGGGGCGGTTGACGCCGCGGTCGGCGATGAGGTCCCGACCGACGCCGGGGACGACGCCCCGGTTGCCACTGAACCGCCGGTGCCTCCGGAGCCTCCGGAGCCGCCGGTGCCTCCGGAGCCGTCAGCGGCGCCGGTCCGTCATCGGCGCCGCGCAACCGACTCCGCCGACGACCACGCTCCGGCCGCTGTCCATACCCAGGTCCACGAAGCCGCGCACGTCCGGCCACCGCAGATCCCCTGGCCCAGCAAGCCCGACCTGCTGTCCGTCCAGCCCGACGGCGCGTCGACCACACCGGGCGGCTCGTCGACCACACCGGGCGGCTCGTCGACCACGCCGGGCGGCGGGGCAGCTGACGACCGGTCGGCCGCTCCGACGGAATCGCGTCCCACCTCCGGTTACGCGCACACGCGCCGGGTGCTGGTGCTGGGTGGCAGCGGGACGGTCGGAAGCGCGGTCGTCCGGGCGCTGGCCGCCCAGGGAGCCAGGGTGGCGGTGCACCACGCAAGCCGTGCCGCCGAGACCGACGAGCTCATCGAAACCCTCGACGGTGAAGGACATCTCAGCGTGTCCGCAGACCTCGCAGATGCCGATGCGGTCGGCGAGCTCGTCCGATTCGTCGATGCCAGTTTCGACGGTCTCGACGTCGTGATCAACGCGGCGTCGGCCGGCGACACCATCCGTCATGCGTCGATCATCGACAGCACCCTGTCCGAGTGGGCCGATGCCTGGACCGGGACCCTGACGGTCGACGTGTTGGGTGCAGCCACGACCGCACACGCTGCAGCAGCAGCTTTCATCGCGCGGGGACAAGGCGGTCGGATCATCCTGCTTGCCGCGCGGGGACGGCCATTCACCGGCGGTCGGGGCTCCGTCACCATTGCCACCGAACAGGCCGTCGCCGCGCTGGGCTCGGCCCTTGCGCTGGAACTGGCTCCCTACGGAGTCGGGGTGATGGTGGTCGGCTCCGGAGCGGCCGCAGCGTCGGGCTGGTCCCCGGAGGCCTTGGCCGAGACCGTGGCCTGGCTGGCGACCGGTCCGGCCTCCGCCCTCACCGGGGCCACGTTCAACATCGCGAGCTGAGCCGGCTCCGGTTCCGCCGGAGCCGACGGGCCAGCTTCCGCCGGAGCCGACGGGCCAGCTTCCGCCGGAGCCGGCGGGCCAGCTTCCGCCGGAGCCGACGGGCCAGCTTCCGCCGAAGCGGGCGGGCCAGCTTCCGCCGGAGCCGACGGGCCTGCTTCGGGCACAGCCGCGTCGAGCGCCGTGGTGTGACTGGGGGTATTCGCCCGAGTGGGAGCAGGTGGGCGCACGCGCCAGCCGGGATAGCGGCCGCCCGGCGGACGCAGCAGGCGGCGGAAACGGGCCAGCACGAGGGCCAGCAGCACTGCGACCACCACGCCCACCAGATCGACGACGACGTGCAGCTCGACGGTGTCGGCCATCGATTGATCGCTGCGGCCGAAAGCCTTGGCCAGCGTGACCAACACCAGGACGGAGTCGACGATCCACATCACCCAGAGGGCCGTCGAAAGCTTGGACATCTTCGGCCGGACCACCGCGGGCGGTAAGGCACCCGCCACCGGATCGGTCAGTGGGCCGTCGATCTCGGCCAGCACCACACCGAGGCCGAGCACGTTCCAGCCGGGGACCACCAGTCTGGCCAGTACCGACGGGGCCGTGCGGGCGGGAACCAGACCGACTCGACGCGCAGCAACGCCGTGCAGGCGGACGAGCACCGGCACGACAACGGCCGCAGTGATGACGGCGAGAACTGCGGCGGCCGCCGACGCCGTCGTGACCAGCCGATCGGAGGCGGACACCACCGGACCGGACAGGAACTCGGTCCGGCCGCGCAGGAGCAGGGTGTACCGCCAGATCTCGCCGCCGGCCGCGGCGACCGCCGCCAGCGCGGTCAATGCCGCAACCACCGCCCCCATCCGCAGGAGCGTCAGCGGCGGAGTGGTGTCAGGCGGCTCGGAGGCGGTGACACCTCGCCAGACGACGGGTGGAAACCCCCACCGCGGGTGCTGCCCGCGATAGGACGGCGGACCGTAGTAGGTCCGGCGACGCCCCGGCCGCGGCGGAGCGGTGACCGACACGCCCGGCGGCACCTGCGCCCGCCACCGCTGGACCGGCAGGGCGGCCGAGCAGTACACGCAGGTACGCACACCGCGAGGCAGAGGGGGTTGAGTCCGCGCGCACCGCACGCACCGCAGCCCCTGCTGGCCGTCGGGAAACTGGGCCGGCGGGAACTGGCCCGGCGGGAACTGGGCCGGCGGGACCTGCCTGGGCCGGAACTGACCAGCCGGGGATGGCGCCGGAGTCGGCGGCCAGCCGGGTGTCCAGGGCGGCGTGCTCACGTGCGCACCACTGACCGACCCGCTCAGATCACTTCGGGGGCGACGCCGGACTCGGAGACCAGCGGCAGACCGAGACCGGCCCAGACCGACATGCCGCCCGCGACGTTCACAGCCTCCCAGCCGTTGGCATTCAGGTATTGGGTGACTCGCTCGGAACGACCGCCGGAACGACAGATCACATACAGCGGCTCGGCCTCGGGTACGTCGGCCAGCCGCTCGGCCAACTCGGTCATCGGGACGTGGACGGCGTCGGGCGCGTGGCCCGCCTCCCATTCGTCGTTCTCCCGGACGTCGAGCAGCACTCGCTCGGCGGGCAGTTCGCTGATGGTGATCTCCTGGGCGCTCACGTCCTCCATCCTTGCACTGCCGCCGACCGGACCGACCGGGAGTGAGTTACTTGATCAACCTCGACATGCGTCGGTCGGCGAGTAGTTTGCCGCCGGTCTGGCACGTCGGGCAGTACTGGAACGACCGATCGGCGAACGACACCTCGGCCACCGTCCCGCCGCAGACCGGGCACGGCAGTCCGGTCCGGGCGTGGACGCGCAGACCTGTCCGCTTCTCCCCCTTCAGTCGCGCAGCGCCGGCCCCGACGGTCCGGGCGATGGCTCCGGAGAGCACCGAGACGATCGCTGAGTGCAGGGACTCCAGCACCGCACCGTCGAGTTTGCCGGCCGTCGCAAACGGCGAAATCTTTGCAGTGTGCAGGATCTCGTCCGAGTAGGCGTTGCCGATGCCGGCCAGCACGGTCTGGTCCGTGAGCACGTTCTTGATCCGCCCGGTGCGACCGGCGAGTGCCGATTTCAGGGCATCGAGCGTCAGGCCGGTGCCGTCGTCACCCATCGCATCCGGGCCCAGCCGGGCGATGCCCGGTACCTGACTCGGATCCGTGACGATCGCCGCGGCCACCGACTTCTTGGTGCCGGCCTCGGTGACGTCGAACCCGCCACCACCTTCGAACCGGACCCTCAATGCGATCGGCCCGCCCATCTTCGGCGGCACCGCTGAGATCTTGTCCGACCAGCGCAACCAGCCGGCGCGGGCCAGGTGCACCGTCAGATGCAGCGGCTGACCGTCGGGCTCGCCGTCGGGGACGGTGACCAGATCGAGGAACTTGCCATACCTCCCGCCCGCCACCAGCACCCGGCCGACGAGAGCGGAGGCCGGTGGGTCGTACGTGGTCAGCACGTTAAGCGACGCGACCGTGACGCCGACGATGTGCTGGCCGCCGGCATGCTCCGCGACGAACCCGGCGAGTGCGCTGACCTCGGGTAGCTCGGGCATGAGGGTCAGTGTGCCAGGGGTCACCGACATCACGGCTCGGGCCCATCAGCAACCAGCTGCGACGGCCGCCGCTTGGTCGCCCGCCCCCGGCGACCACAGGTTTGCCGACCTGGCAAGGTCTGCCCCTACTGGGCATGGCCCGCGGACGCTGCCAGGACCCGGCTGACCTTGCCAAGACGCTGCCAGGACCCGGCTGACCTTGCCAAGACGCCGCCAGGACCCGGCTGACCTTGCCAAGACGCCGCCAGGACCCGGCTGACCTTGCCAAGACGCCGCCTGACCCGGCGGAGACGCTCCCCGACCCTGCGCGGGGACGGAGGGATCGACCGGCTCGGATGGACCTGGCATTGTCGTCTCGGTGCGGGAACTCGAATTGGACGAGTCGACGGTGCTACGCGGTCGTGGCGTCGTCCTGCGAACCTGGCTGCCCGAGGACCTGGACGATCTGCTCGAGGCCTGCCAGGACCCGGAGATCCAGCGCTGGACCACTCTGCCCAGCCCCTACCTGCCCGAACACGCCGAAATGTTCCTCGATGCCTGCGCGCTGCGCTGGGTGCACGGGCTGGCGTCCTTCGCGATCCAGAACCGCTCCGAGACCGATCTGGTCGGGTCGATCGGGTTCGTCGGACTGCCGGAGGACGGTGTGGTCGAGGTTGGCTACTGGGTGGCTCCGACCGCGCGGGGTCGCGGCGTAGCGACCGCTGCGACCCGCCTGATCTGCGACTGGGCCTTCGACGAGCTGGATTTCAACCGGGTGGAGTGGCAGGCCTACGTCGGGAACGACGGCTCACGTCGGGTCGCCGAGCGCTGCGGGTTCCGCTTCGAGGGCACCCTGCGCGGACGGGGACACCAGCGCGGCACCCAGCACGACATCTGGATCGCGGGCCTACTCCGCGACGACGAACGTCCGGACATTCCCGACGCCGTGTAATGGGTCTCGCGGCTTCCAGGTGCACCGGATGCAAGGCGAAGAACGCAGCCGATGCCGCCGAGGGGTGTGCGGCCGGGGTCGAGAACGGCGAGGACGACAACGCCGCAGACGGTGTGACCTGGGAGCCGCGGTTACCAATCGGCGGGGCGGTAGTCCTTGAGGAAGCATCCGTAGAGGTCGGTCCCGGCCTCGCCCTGGACGATCGGGTCGTAGACGCGGGCGGCGCCGTCGACCAGGTCGAGCGGGGCGTGGAAGCCCTCCTCCGCCAGCCGCACCTTCGTGTAGTGCGGCCGCTCGTCGGTGATCCAGCCGGTGTCGACGGCCGTCATCAGGATGCCGTCGCTGAGCATTTCGCCCGCGCTGGTGCGCGTCAGCATGTTCAGGGCGGCCTTGGCCATGTTGGTGTGCGGGTGCCCGGCGCCTTTGTACCCGCGACTGAAGACGCCCTCCATCGCGGAGACGTTGACGATGTACTTCCGCCGCGCCGAGCTGGCCGCCATCGCCCCCCGCAACCGGCTGACCAGCAGGAACGGCGCTGTCATGTTGCACAGCTGCACCTCGAGCATCTCCAGCGCATCGACCTCGTCAACCCGTTGGGTCCAGCTGTTGACGGTGTGCAGGTCTGGCACCAACCCGCCGGCGTCGATGGCCCGGCCGAGCTCGACGAGTTCCGACGAGGCGGACCTGGCCACCAGGGCGAGCCGGGACAGCTCACCGCCGCGGAGCCCCTCGGGCAGGTGCGGCAGCGGATGCGAGGACAGGCTGCCGGCCAGCGCCAACGGATGCGCGTCGGAGATGTGGTCGAACGTCAGGAGGTCGGGCAGCGGGCCGTCCGGCAGCGGCTCGGATTCGGCGGCGGCCAACGGCGCATATGCGCCGGGACTGCGCCGGACGGTCTGAGCGGCGTTGTTGATCAGGATGTCCAGCGGCCCGGCTGCGGCCACCGAGTCGGCGAGGGCCACCACCTGGGCGGGGTCTCGCAGGTCGATGCCGACCACGCGGAGGCGGTGCAGCCAGTCGGCGCTGTCGGCCATCCCGGCGAAGCGGCGGACTGCGTCGTTGGGGAAGCGGGTGGTGATCGTGGTGTGCGCGCCGTCACGCAGCAGCCGCAGCGCGATGTACATGCCGATCTTGGCGCGGCCGCCGGTGAGCAGGGCGCGGCGGCCGGTCAGGTCGGTCCGGGCAGCGCGGTGGGACCGGTTCTCGGCCGCGCAGTCCGGGCAGAGCTGGTGGTAGAACGCGTCGACGTGCGTGTAGTCCTTCTTGCAGATGTAGCAGGGACGCGGCCGGACGAAGACGCCGGCCAGCGCGCCGGCGGTGGCCGAGACCAGCGGGACGCCCTCGGTCTCGTCGTCGATGCGCCCCGGTGAACCGGTGGCGGTCGCGGCCACCACCGCCTTGTCCAGCGCCGAGATGGCGTCCCGCCGTTCGGCCCGGCGCGCGTTCTTGACGCCCTTGAAGATCCGCGCCGTCGCCCGCCGGACGGCCACCGCGTCGGGGTGCTCGGGGGGCAGCGTTTCTGTCTGCGCGATGACCCGCAGGGCCAGTGCCAGCTCCGCCGGATCGATGGGGGTGGCTGGGTCGGCGCCCCGGCCGACGTCTAGGGCCGGGTCGGCGCTGGGCGCGTGGTTGGTCCGGCGCGGGTCGGGGCCGGGCGCGTGGTTACCCGGGCCGGGGTCGGTCGCAGCCGCGCCGCGTGCGTCAGGGGCGGGAACTGGGTCGGTCACCCGTCAACGATAGGCAGCTGACGGGCGTGCTCCGGACCAGCACGTGCCGCATCGGGGCCGCGCGCCCGACACTCCCCCGAACCCCGAGTTGCGGGGAGCATAATTCCGGCAACTCGGACTCGGGGCGGCATTACGCTCTCCGCTCGATCCCGGAACTCACCCGGCGCGCGCCGAACGCGTTACCTGCTGTCAGGGAGCTACGCGAGCACGGGCCCCAGCCACCGGACCTGTGCGCCGAGCCGACCGCGGTCAGCCGGCGGCCCGGACCAGGTCGACGCTCTCCAGTATCCGGAGCGGCGACCCGTCGGCGGCGATGTTGATCATCGCCGAGGCGAGTTGGTCACTGGCGATGACGTACTTCGGCGCCACCCTGGTGAGCACCGGGTAGACCCACCCGGTCAACCGGTACAGGTTGCGGTACAGGCGATTCTTGGTCCGGACGCCATGCATCGGCTGGATGTACCCGGGCCGCAGCGCATACCCGTGGAACGGCAGCGCGAGCACCGCGTTCTCCGTCTCTCCCTTGATCCTGGCCCACATCAGCCGGCCGTGCTCGGTGCTGTCGGTGCCCGCTCCGGAGATGTAGAGGAAGCGCATGTCGGGGTTGAGTTCGGCCAACTCGCGGCCGGCGGCCATCGTGATGAAGTAGGTCACCCGGCGGTAGGCGGGCTCCGTCATCCCGTTGGCCGAGACACCGAGGCAGAAGAAGCACGCGTCGAATCCGGTCAGCTCGGTGGAGAGCGAGCTGAAGTCCAGGAAGTCCTGGTGCACGACCTGCGTCACCTTCGGGTCGGCCACGTCCGCGTGGGATCGGCCGACCAGCAGGATCGCCGAGATCCGGTCGTCGAGCAGGCACTGGCGCAGTACGGACTGCCCCACCATGCCGGTCGCTCCGAAGATGACCACCCTCACTGCGCCGGTTCTCCCCGCTGTCATCCATGCCCACCAGCGCCCACTGGAGATCCGACCCTATCCGCCTGGCATCATCGGCCACCATGTTCCATCTGGCTTTCTACGCACCCTGCATCCCCGGGAACACCGGCAACGCGATCCGGACGGCGGCGGCGACCGGCGCGCACCTGCACCTGATCGAGCCGCTCGGGTTCGACCTGTCCGACGCCAAGCTGCGGCGGGCCGGTCTCGACTACCACGACCTGGCCTCGGTGACGGTGCACCCCGACCTCGACACGGCGTTCGACAGCTGGCCTGGTGCAAGGGTTTTCGCCTTTACGACCAAAGCGACCCAGATCTACTCGGACGTCGAGTACCGGGACACGGACGTGTTGATGTTCGGACCGGAACCCACCGGGCTGCCGGACGAGGTCCTCGAGGACTCGCGCATCACCGCGCAGCTACGGATCCCGATGCTGGCCGGCCGCCGCTCGCTCAATCTCTCCAATGCGGCCTCGATCGCCGTCTACGAGGCATGGCGGCAGCACGGGTTCGAACAGGGAGCACGATGACCAGCGTGCCTGACGAACAGCAGATGCCGGACATCACCGCGGCAGTCGGTGACCACACCTTGGTCCTGCCGATGCTGAACGGCCTGCAGCATGTCGATCGTCTGGTCGAGAGGTTCGGCCGGGAGCGGGTTCTCGGCGGCGTGTGCGTGGTTTCCGTGACGCTGGAAGAACAGTCGCGATGACGACGATTTCAACGCCATCGACCGGGCTCTGCAGGGAGCCGGCTTCACTGCGAAACCGGTCGACCGCATCCTGCCGGCGATGTGGCAGAAGTGGGTGATGCTGGCCTCTGTCGGCGCTCACAACTGCCTCATGCGCGGGAGTGTGGGCGACATCGTCGCCGCAACAGGTGGTCTCGCCTTCGCCGATGCCCTGCCGGCCGAGACGGCTGCGGTCGCAACCACCTCCGGCTACCTGCTGCGCGAGACCGGCCGGCAGTTGATCGCCACCTGGATGACCACCCCGGGATCGGCGTTCAGCTCCTCTCGATGTACCGCGATGTGCAGGCCGGCGTACCGCGATGTACAGGCCGGCGTACCGCGATCTGCGGGCCGGCCGGCATGACGAGCGACGGGGATCACGGCGGCATCCAGGACTGGTGCCTGCAACGACCCACCCGGCAGCGGGGGGTCTCCGAATTACTTGGCAGAATCTGTTGCCGGAACCATTGGTTGACCCCACGAGCGCCCCCCGGTGCGCCGCGGAAGAAGGAGTCCTTCCCATGTCGTTGCTCGCACCCGCCAAGACCCGTACCAGGGTGACACCGCAGCCGTCGGCCGGCGTCTGGCCGGGGCTGTTCGACGTGTCCAACTCACCGATCCACGGAGCCATCGCCAAGCGGCTGACCAAGGCCGCCGTCAAGAAGCTGCCGATCACGCTGCAGTTCCCGGA
Organism: Nakamurella sp. UYEF19; assembly: GCF_040546275.1. Classification (NCBI taxonomy): domain Bacteria; kingdom Bacillati; phylum Actinomycetota; class Actinomycetes; order Nakamurellales; family Nakamurellaceae; genus Nakamurella; species Nakamurella sp. UYEF19. Next base: position 8,848 of record NZ_JBEPNO010000027.1, read on the forward strand.
CGGTCGCACCTGGGGCGCCGGCGGGCCCGTGCTGCAGGTCGTCAACCCGGCGTCATTCTTCCGTCGCCTCGGCACGGAGGGCCTGATCGGTTTCGGCGAGGCGTGGATGACCGGCGACATCACCACCGGCGGTTGGGGTTCGTCCCGTCCGGCCGCCAAGTTCGACGCCGCCGAGCTCAACGCCGCGACCGACGAACTGGCCGCCGTGCTGACCGTCATGGCGAAGCGGATGTCCGTCCTGATCCCCGGTTCCGCGCAGAAGTTGCGCAGGGCCTGGCAGACCAGGCCGCCGAAGGAGGAAGAGAACACCCTCACCGGGTCGAAGGAGAACATCCACCGGCACTACGACCTGTCCAATGATCTGTTCAGGACGTTCCTCGACGAGACGATGACGTATTCGTCTGCCTGGTACGAGTTCGGTGACGATCACGCCACCGACCTGGAGAAGGCCCAGCTGCGGAAGATCGACGGGATCCTGGATCTGGCCCGGGTCCGGCCGGACACCCACATCCTGGAGATCGGCTCCGGCTGGGGTGCGCTGGCCATCCGCGCGGCGTCCGAGCGCGGGGTGCGGGTCACCACCCTCACCCTGTCCGAGGAGCAGAAGGCTCTCGCCGACCAGCGCATCAAGGCGGCCGGCCTCGCACACCTCATCGAGGTGCGACTCGAGGACTACCGTGCGCATGCCGCGACCCACGTCGGGAAGTACGACGCGGTGGTCAGCGTCGAGATGATCGAGGCGGTCGGCGAGAAGTACTGGCCCGACTACTTCGGGTCGATCGACCGGATGCTGGTCCCGGGCGGACGCCTCGGACTGCAGGCGATCACCATCGCGCACGATCGACTGCTGGAGACCCGCAACGGCTACACCTGGGTGCACAAGTATGTGTTCCCGGGTGGCATCCTCCCGTCGCTGACGGCCATCGACGAGGTGCTGGCCGCCGGCACGTCCCTCCGGGTGCAGGAGAGTCGCCGGCTCGGGCTGTCCTACGTCCCGACCCTCGAGCAGTGGCGTCACCGCTTCAACGCGGAGCTTCCGAAGATCGCCGAGCTCGGCTTCGACGACACCTTCATCCGGATGTGGAACTTCTACCTCGCCTACTCGCAGGCCGGATTCGCCGCGGAGTACCTCGACGACTGGCAGCTGGGCATCGGTCGACCGTAGGCATTGCTGCCCACCGGATCGATCGGCGGCAAGGTATCCACCGGTCTCGAGGCGGCGACAGCCAGGCGCTCATGGTTCCTGGGCAGCCTTTGTCCTGTCGCGTTCTGCCCGCTGCGCTGGGTATGCTGTGGCGTTCCGTGTTGAGATGGATGGGCCATTCGCCCTGAACCCGTCCGAACGGGTGATTTTTGCCCGATTGAAGGCTGAGGGCCCATCACCGTCGGTTTGCTATCGAACCACCTGGTGCACCCTGATCGGGGGGACCGCATGGCCGCCGGAATGTCCGACAGGAGGTTGGAATGACGACGAACGACGAGCGCGACCGGCACTCCGGCCGGTCTGCGGAATTGCAGCGTCTGCTGGACGAAGCAATGGGTGTCACGGCCACCACCACGGCTGACGCGAGTGCCGCGACCGAACTGCCCGCTGTTGACGATGCTCCCGCCGCGGCCGAACTTCCCGTCGCCGCCGAACTCCCCGCCGCTGACGAGGCTCCCGACCCCGCCGAGCCGACCTCCAGGTCACACCCGATCCCGGTATCACCGGCCAGGGCGGCCCAGCGCGCCCGGTGGCGTGCAAAGGTCTCAGAGGCCGATGGCGCCCTTCCCCGTGGCCTGAATTCGACCATCGTCACCCGCGGGATGAGTCTGGCGGCGCAGTCCGCGAGAGTCACCGCACCCGTCGTGACGACACTGAATACCCCCGTCGTTGGTGCAGCCGGTGCCCCCGCCACGGCAGCTGCCCCCGCGGCAGCCGAAGCCGGAGCGGGTGGGCCCGACTACCCCATGAAGGTCGCTCGCGAGGCGATCCTGGCCGAGTCGTCACACCGGGACGCGTCAGAATCGGACTCGTCCCAGGTGGCATCGCAGTCGACCCCGTCCGCCCTGCCACGGCGTCGCACTCAGCGCAAGGCGCTGCTGCTGGCCGGTGGCGTCGCCGCCGCCGTGGTCGCGATCGTCGCGATCACCGTCGGCGGACGCCTGGGCACCAGTCCGGCCACCGCTGATGTCGGTCCTGCGTCGCAGGTCGCGTTGGTGCAGATCACCGGAGCGGACGGCGAGGTCACCCAGGTCACGGTCACCGCTCCCACGAGCACGGTCGGGGGGCGTCTGGTCGCGCTCGTCACCGGCGCCGACGGGTCCGTCCAGCAGCTGCCCGTGGTCAATCTGGTCAACACCACGCAGACTTCTCCCACCGTCTCGACGATCTCCGGTGCTGTCACCACGGGATCCCCGGAGCAGACGGCCTCCAGCACGCGGCTCGACATCGCCGGGACCTCCAAGAGTTCAGCCGGTTCCACGGTCTCGACGGGCACCTCAGCCTCGACCCGTTCGCCGTCCACCGGTGCGCCGAGCAACGGCTCGACGGGGACCGCCCCGGGAAACGACGACACCGCGACGGTGGTCGTCGGGACGTCGAAGTTGACCGGTTGGGTCCTGCTCACCACACCGTCGTCCAGGGTCGGCTCCGTCCCCACCGGGCACGCCGACCCGGTCGGCCCGCTCGCACCGTCCGGTCCGACCAGCGCCGGGCGCACGACGAGGACGACCGCCACCACGGCGCCGCCCGTGGGGTCGCCGGGCGGCGGTGGCAACACCGGCGGCGGATCCAATCAGCCGGGCGGTTCGGGTCAGCCGGGCGGTTCGGGCGGTTCGGGCGGTTCGGGCAGCTCCTCGTCATCCCCTGGCGCTCCGGTGGGTGGGCCCGGTACAACCAGCCGAACCACGACCATCCGCCCGACGAGTGCACCGGCAACGGTGATGACGGAGCCTGCGACCACCGAACCCCAGACGTCGACCATGGGCACCACCACGCCCGACGTGCCGACGACCGATCCGGAAACGACTGCGGCAAGCTGCCTGTCGATCTCGGTTCCAAGCGTCCCGGTGGTCGGTGGCGTGCTTCCCACCGCGATCACCATCGTCTGCCCCTGAGGTCCTGCCCGCGGCAGTCGGCGTGTCTCAGTGGGCCGGGCGACCCAGCGGCACCAGTCGGAACCCGGCAGCGGCCGCCGCGGCCGGATCGATCATCCCGCGGCCGTCCACGATGGTCCGGCCCGTCATGCCCTCGGCCGTCTTGACCAGATCGAGCTCGGAGAAGATCGGCCATTCGGTGAGCACGACCAGCACCTCTGCTCCGGCCACGGCAGAATAGGCGTCGGGCACGACCGTCACGTCCGGTCGGTCCTTGCCGGCCTTCACATCGACGGAGATCGCCGGGTCGTAGCCGCGGAGTACCGCACCCTCGGCGGCGAGCCGGCCGGCCACCGCGAGAGCGGGTGAGTCACGGAGATCGTCGGTGCCGGCCTTGAACGTCAGGCCCCACAACGCGACGACGACACCGTCGAGCGAGCCACCGGCCGCGGCCCGCACCTTGTCGGCCACCCGGTCCTGCGCCTGGTCGTTGGAGACCGTCGTCGCTTCCAGCAGCGGGAACTGGACGTGGTGATCGGCCGCGATGGTGGCTAGTGCCCTGGTGTCCTTGGGGAAACAGGACCCACCCCAGCCCGGGCCGGTGCGCAGGAACTTCGGCCCGATCCGCTCGTCGAACCCCATGCCATTGGCGATCTCGGCCACGTCGGCGCCGACCGTCTCGGCCAGCGCGCCGATGGAATTGATGAAGGAGAGCTTCATCGCCAGGAAGGCGTTGGAGGCGTACTTGATGAGCTCCGACGACTCGGGAGAGGTGACCACCGAGGGCGCCCCGAAGGCCGCGTACAGCTCGGCGACCGCCTCGGCGGCGACGCGGTCGGTGGAACCGACCACGATGCGGTCCGGGTTCATGAAGTTGCGGACCGCAGTGCCCTCCTGCAGGAATTCCGGATTCGACACGACGGCGATGTCAGGCCGGGCGACGGTCGCGGTGATGTCGTGGGCGGTGCCGACCGGCACGGTGGACTTGGTGACCAGGATGGCTCCGGGATCCAGCACCGGGCCGATCTCGGCGACCACGTTGTGGACGATGCGCAGATCGGCGCGGCCGTCACCGCCGTCAGGGGTCGGGAGGCACAGGAAGATGTACCTGGAACCCTTCGCCGCCGCCGTTGCGCCATGGACGAACGTGAGTCTGCCGGAGGCGATGCCCTTTGCGACCATCTCGTCGAGCCCCGGCTCCAGGATCGGCACCTCCCCGCGACTCAGCGCCGCGACCTTGGTGGCGTCGCTGTCCCCGCAGACCACATCGTGACCGAGACTGGCCAGACAGGCGCCCGAGGTGAGCCCGACGTAGCCGCTGCCGATCACTGCGATGCGGCCGTCCGCCATGGATGCTCCTTCTTTTCTCCGGTGGTCCGTGGGGTTGGTCAGCCCGCCGGAGCCATGCCGAACGGGGTTGACAGCAAAAATGGATCGTACGCTAGAGCCCATGTCGATCCCCTTCTCACGACGCCTTGGCACCTCGGGTCTCGCTGTTTCCACCACCGGCCTCGGCTGCAACAACCTCGGTCGGGCCGGCACCGCCACCGCCGACGTCAGCGGCAGCCGAGCTGTCGTCGATGCCGCGCTGGAGGCCGGCGTCACCCTCTTCGACGTCGCCGACATCTACGGCGCCCGGCCGGGTCTGAGCGAGGAGATGCTCGGCGAGGTCCTCGGCGACCGGCGCGACCAGGTGGTACTGGCCACGAAGTTCGGGATGAACGCGAAAGGCGCGAATGGCCGTGACGACGGCGCCCGGGGGTCGCGCCGGTACGTCCGTCAGGCGGTCGAGGGCTCCTTGCGCCGACTGCGGACCGACTGGATCGACCTGTACCAGCTGCACGAACCGGATCCGCTGACGCCGGTCGCCGAAACGCTGTCCGCGCTGGACGACCTGGTCAGGGCAGGAAAGGTGCGCTACATCGGCCACTCGAACTTCACCGGCTGGCAACTGGCCGACGCCGCCTGGCTGGCCCGCGAAGCCGGCACGATCCCGTTCATCTCCGCCCAGAACGAGTACTCGCTGCTGCACCGCGACATCGAGGCGGAGCTGATCCCGGCGGCCGACCACTTCGGGGTCGGGGTGCTGCCGTTCTTCCCGCTGGCCAACGGGTTGCTGACCGGGAAGTTCAGCCGTCGTCAGGCGCCGCCGGCGGGCACCCGACTCACGGACCTCAAGCCGGCCCTGCTGCAGTCGGCGCCGTGGGAGTCCCTCGAGAGGCTCGAGACTTTCGCCGCTGCAAGGGATTTGACCATGGTCGAGGTCGCCTTCGGATGGTTGCTGTCCCGCCCGGCGGTGGCCTCGGTAATCGCCGGCGCCACTTCCGCCGCCCAGATCACGGCCAATGCCGCGGCTGCGGTGCGGTGGGCTCCTGACCAGGTGGAGCTGGACGAGATCGACGCCATCTTCACCCCGCCGGTGCCACTCGGGTACCGCTGAGGAGCCACTCGGTACCGCTGAAGAGCTGCTCGGCGTACCACTGAGAAGCCACTCGGGGACCGCTCAGATGCCACTCGAGTGTCGCTGAGTAGTAGGTCGCTGACGGCCTGTGCGCGGTCCGGACGGCGAGCGAGGTCATCTTCCTCGCGTAGCCTTCGACTTTCGCCGCGACACGCTGTGGATCCGCTGCCGATGGATCCAGTGTCTGTGTCGCGGCTGACCTGGAGGGGACCACATGGCTCGACATCGCGGGACACCGAGAAATCGCTGGAGCCGGAAGGTCGTCGCCGTCCTGGCTGCCCTGCTGATGACGGTCGGCGGTGTGTCGGCCTCTGCCTCGACCTCCGGGGTGACGGCTGTGCGCGCTGCCGCCCAGTCCCCGATCGTCCTGTTCGCCGGTCAGAAAGTGGACCCCGGTGGCCGGCTGACCTCGCCGAACAGGTTCGTCAGCCTGCGGATGCAGCTCGACGGAAACCTGGTGCTGGTGGCCGGCGGCCACGTCATGTGGTACTCGAAAACGGCCGGTCGGGGCAACTACCTGCAGATGGACGCGAACGGCAACGTCGGCGTCTTCAGTCCGGCCCGGCGGCAACTCTGGTCGACGCGCACCAGCGGACGGTCGAACATGCTCCTGGTTGGCAACGACGGGAATCTGACCGTTCGGGTGCCCGGCGGACGCGTGCTCTGGAACCTGAACACCAAGGCGGCCGAACTGGACGCCGGCAACGCGATGTACGGCAGGCAGTTCCTGACGGGCCGCGGCGGCGAGGCCCTCACCATGCAGTCGGACGGCAATCTGGTGCTGCGTCGCGGCGGGGCGGCGATCTGGAACTCACGGACCTACGGTCATCCGGGCGGCTTCGTCCAGGTGCAGGGCGACGGCAACCTGGTCGTCTACGGCGCCGACCGACGGCCGCTCTGGCACACCGGCGGCGCCGGTGCCGGTGCCCGTCTGGCCGTCCAGTCGACCGGCAACCTCGAGCTGCGGACCGCGAAGGGGGCGCTGGTCTGGCAGACCAACACGCCCAAGGTGCAGACCGCGGCGCAGCTCGCCGCGCAGCTGATCGGGATGTGGGGCGGGAAGGTGACCGGTCTGCCGGGTGCCTACAGCGACCTGCTCGCCACCAGCCGGAACCAGACCATCACCAACGGCGACTCGTGCGGGCGGACAGTCCGCGTCGACATCCGGCTGGTCCGGTTCCTGGTCCAGCTGACCGCGAACTACAAGATCAAGATCAACAACATCATCACCGGTCACGGCTGCGACGGCGCCCAGCACCCGAAGGGCCGAGCCACCGATCTGGCCACCGCCACCAGTCTGACCACCGGAGCCAGCACCAGCTTCGGCGGCATCTCCGGGCCGAACAACCTCGAGATGGACCGGCTCTTCGTCAACTACATCTCGACGATCCTGCCCACCGGTTCGGGGATCGGCCAGCGCAACTGCGCCGGTCAGTCATCCGCGCGGCCCCGCCCCGGGATCCAGTTCTTCGCCGACGCCTGCAACCACCAGCACGTGCAGTTCTCCGCCTGACGCGCCGGGTCCGAGTGCTGGGCCGGTCTCGCGCCGGTCGGCGAGAGCGCGCATCAGGAGTTGGGCAGCAGGGCGGGGAACGGCGCGGTGTTCAAGGGGGCAACCTCGCCGTCAGGCTGCAACGTGCCCATCCAGACCGATACCTGCTGCAGATTCAGGTTGCTGGGCCGCCGGGAGATGACGCTCTCCCACCGCGAGAAGATCACCTTCGCCAGCGGTTTGGTGGAATCGATGGGCTTGCTCCAGGTCACCGCGTCGGGGAAGAACGCCACCACGGTGATCGGCCCGCTGCCGGTCCAGGCGGCTTTGATCTGGGCCATCGAGGACAGGCTCGGCTGCTGGATCGACACCACCTTGTCGGAGCAGAGTTCCTGCAGCGCAGGCAATGCCGAGCCCATGATCGGGTACGGGCCCGCCTGCACGATCAGCCCGTCACCGGCCAGGTTGCAGATCTGGTTGACGAGGTCGTACTCGCCGATGCCCTCCCGGGAGTCGAACATCTTCCCCCAGGTGGTCGCCGGCTGGATCAGCAGCGCGACCATGACGACCACCCCGAGCCAGCGGAACCGTGGGAGCTTCATGATCACCGCCCGGAACGCGAAGACCGCGCCGATCGCAGTCGCCGGGATGACGACCGGCAGCAACCGCCGGAGTGCCCAGATCTGGTCTGGCGTGATCGCGATCTTGTTCAGGTAGACGAGGCCGACGAGCACCGGGATCGTCCACACGACGAGCAGCTTCGGGTCCCGTTTGCGACAGAACTGCACGGCGATCACCACCGCGCCGATCAGCGCAGCGACCACCATCGTCCAGCTGAGATACCAGGCCAGCCAGGAGACCGTCATCTCGTCGTAGCTGCGGGTGCCGTCGATGGCAAGTCCCTCGGACTTCTGCCGGGCCGCGACCGCGCCGACGTAGTCGCCCCCGTCGCGGTTCTTGACGAAGTGCTGCATCAGCCACAGCGGACGGGTCACCATCGCGAGGCAGGCCAGGGCGACCACCACCCCGGAGATGATGGTCACCAGTTTGCGATGACCCGACACCCAGACCGCCGCCGGCAGCGTGAACTTCCGCAGCAGGCTCAGGCCGATGCCGATGATCAGGATGACGGGCATCGCGGCGAGCACCGGGTACAGCTCGCCGGCCAGCCCCTTCAGGTACTTCGGGCTGTGCACGTAGAGGTCGAGCCACCCGAGGGCCGCGGTCGGCAGCGCGCCCCAGGCGAAGACGAGCATCGCCATCCGGCCCTCGCGGCGGCGGAGAGCCGACACCGGAGCGATGGCCAGCAGACCGAGGGCGGCGAGCCCGGCGACCATCGTCAGGCCGCCGTCGATGCGGGCGATCATGGTGGCGCCGGCGAAGGCACCGGCCAGGGCGAACAGACGGGTGCTGCGGCGGTCGATCGCGACCCACAGGGCGACCATCATCCCGCAGACAAAGATCAGCGCTGTGGGCTCGGTGTACGGCATGCGGGAGAAGGCGGCGAGCGGCATCGTCACGGCCAGCAGCAGCATCGGGGCCAGCCCCCAGAGCGGGCCGAGGATGCGACGCGACAGCGCGTAGACCGACAGCAGCGCGAGCGCGCCGATCGCGACGTTGCCCGTCATGACGCCGGCGGTGCCGTGCACCCAACCGAACACGGCCAGCAGACCCGGTAGCAGGTCGTTGCCCTGGATGTGGTTGACGGCCCCGGAGTTGCCCATCAGGAAGTCCGTCAGGACGCCGGGCACCTGGGCGGCGAATCCGGGCAGCGCCGGATCGAGGATGACGTCGGGATTCGTGTGGTTGACCAGGTACAGCGCCGACAGCGTGTACTGCGCCGGATCGCGGTCCAGCCCGATCATCTCGGCCGTGTAGCCGCGCTGGACGACGTACCAGACCATCGTCATCAGGAGTGCGGTGCCGGCCCCGGCCACGGCGGCCCGGTTGACCTGCGGCGACTGCGGCACCATCCGCCAGGTCACGATCAAGGCGACGACGGCCGCCGGGAAGACGAGGAGGGGCCGGAACTGGTCGACGAGCAGGGTGACCGAGACGACGACGGAGACCATGAGGAACCAGGTCATCAACCGGTCGGGCAGGGAGACGAGCGCCCCTGCCAACTGCTTGCCGGTGGGTGACCAGCGCTTCTTCGGGGGTGCTTTCGGCCCGGTGGTCACCACAGCGGTCGCCATCTGGTCAACTCTTTCGTCGGCATCGTCTCCTGGCCAAAATGCCTTCCCAGCCTGTGCAACAGCTGAGGAAAGCGGCCGGGCAACGAACCGGTGACGGCGGCCGTCTGCACGGCCGACCCGTCACCGCAGGTCAGGATGTTCCGCTCATCCTATCGGCGACTCACCCGCGCGGGTGGGCGGATGAGTGCAGGAGCCGGATCTTAGAGACGATCATCACCCCTGTCGCAGCCGCCCCTGCGACTGTCAGGCCGGGTACGGGACCGCGGTGGCGGCCTGGAAGGTCACTGTTTCTGCGACCGTCAGGCCTGGTGCGGGTACGGGACCGCGGTGGCGGCCTGGAAGGTTTCTTTGATTGATCTCGGCGACGTCCAGCGCATCAGGTTGGCCGCGGAGCCGGCCTTGTCGTTGGTGCCGGACGCGCGGGCTCCGCCGAACGGCTGCTGCCCGACGACGGCTCCGGTGGGCTTGTCATTGATGTAGAAATTGCCTGCCGTAAAGCGCAGGGCGTCAGTGGCCTGAGCGACCGCGACCCGGTCGCGGGCAATGATCGATCCGGTCAGTGCGTACGGCGAGGCCGAATCGACCCGCTTCAGCACGTTCGCAAAATCGGCATCCTCGTAGACATGGACCGACAGGATCGGTCCGAAGTATTCGTTGCAGAAGATCTCGTCGGCCGGGTCGCTGCCGAGCAAGAGCGTCGGCCGGACGAAGTAGCCGACGCTGTCGTCATAGGTACCGCCCGCGATCACGTCGATCGAGTCGATAGCGTGCGCACGGTCCAGGGCCGCCTTGAGCCGCCCGAACGAGCGGTCGTCGATGACAGCCGAGGTGAAGTTCGAGTAGTCCTCGACGGAACCGATGGTGAGCGCATCGGTCTCGGCGATCAGCTGGTCCTTGAGCTTGGGCCAGAGCGAGGCCGGCACGTACGAACGTGAGGCAGCCGAACACTTCTGGCCGCTGTACTCGAATGCCCCACGGACCATGGCGGTGCGCAACACGTCGACGTCGGCCGAGGAGTGGGCGACGATGAAGTCCTTGCCGCCCGTCTCGCCGACCAGGCGCGGGTAGCTGCGGTAGTTCGCTATGTTCCTGCCGATGCCCTTCCACAGATCCTGGAAAACCCTGGTGGAGCCGGTGAAGTGGACGCCGGCCAGATTGCGATCTGCCAGTAGCACATCGGAGATCTCCGGACCGTAGCCCGGCAGCATGTTGATGACGCCGGCCGGAAGACCCGCCTCCGTCAGGAGATCCATCGTCAGAGAGGCCGCAAGTTGTTGCGTGGTAGAGGGTTTCCAGATGACGACGTTACCCATCAATGCGACAGCGGTCGGTAGGTTGCCGGCGATCGCAGTGAAGTTGAACGGCGTAATCGCGTAGACGAAGCCCTCGAGCGGGCGGTGGTCGGTGCGGTTCCAGATGCCCTTGGAGTTGGCCATCGGCTGCTCGGCCAGGATCTGGCGGGCGAAATGGACGTTGAAGCGCCAGAAGTCGGCGAGCTCGCAGGCCGAGTCGATCTCCGCCTGGTAGGCGGTCTTGGCCTGGCCCAGCATGGTGGCGGCGTTGATGCGGGCACGCCACGGGCCGGTCAGCAGATCTGCTGCGCGCAGGATGATTGCCGCGCGGTCGTCGAACGACAGCGCCCGCCAACCTGGCGCCGCGTCGGCTGCGGCCTTGATGGCATCGGCCGCGTCGACCTGGGTGGAGTTGGCCGAGGTGGCCAGCACCCGCTGGTGGTCGAACGGCGCGACGACCTCGAAGTCCTCGCCAGCGGGCTTGCGGGTCTTGCCGCCGATGACGACACCCAGCTCGAGCGGGCCGCTGAACGACTTCAGTGCCGCCGTCAGCCGCTCCCGCTCTGCGCTGCCGGGGGCGTAGTCGAGCACGGTCTCGTTGATCGGCAGCGGCGGGTGGGTGACGGCGTCCATGTTCTATCTGTCTCCTCAGACGAGTGGCGGTGCAGAACTGCGGGGTTAACGGGCGGGGCAGGGCTTGCGTCCTGCAAAGTGCTTGCTATAGCGATCACTTTGCAGGACGCAAGCGCGACGCAAGCACGACGCAAGCGGGTCAGGAGCGGGTCAGCAGGGCGCGGACGAAGAACAGCAGGTTGGCCGGGCGCTCGGCGAGCCGGCGGGTGAAGTAGCCGTACCAGTCGGATCCATAAGGAACGTAGATCCGGACGGTGCGGCCGGCGGCCCGCAGCTTGCGCTGTTCGTCCGGACGGATGCCGAACAGCATCTGGTGCTCGTAGCTGTCGGCCGTCCGGCCGTTGTCTGCGGCGAGCTTGGTGGCGATCTCGATCATGCGCGGGTCGTGCGAGCCGACCATCGGGTAGCCCTCGCCCTGCATCAGGATCTTCAATGCGCGGACGTAGGCACGGTCGACGTCCTCCGGCCCCTGGAAGGCGACCGTCGACGGCTCGTCGTAGGCGCCCTTGACCAGCCGGACGCGGGATCCGGGGCCGGTCAGGGCGAGCAGGTCATTCGGGGTCCGTTTGAGCATCGCCTGGATCGCGACGCCGACGTCGAGGTGGTCCTCGCGCAGCGCCTTCAGTACCCGCAGCGTGGAGTCGACGGTGGTGTGATCCTCCATGTCCAGGTTGACCCTTGCCCCCGCGCCGTAGGCGGCGTCCGCGATCTTCCGGGCGCTGCGGAGCGCGTACTCCTCGCCATCGGTGCTGGTCAGGGCCTGCCCGACGGCGGACAGCTTGACCGACATCTCCGCACCCTCGGCGACGCCGGCCTTGGCGAGCGCGTCGATCAGCTCGAGGTAGGCGGACACGGTGGCATCGGCCTGGGCGGTGTCGGTGGTGTTCTCGCCCAGGTGGTCCATCGTCACCTGGAGGCCCGCGGCGCGGAGGTCCTTGACTGCCGCGACGGCGTCCCGGGTGGCCTCGCCGGCGACGAACCTCTTGACCACCGAGCGGGTGATCGGCAGTCGGGTGGTGAGGTCACGGACGCCGGTGCTGGCCGAGAGGGCCAGGATCGGCTTGCGGAGCAGGAACATCGGGATTGCCTCTCGAGGAAAGTACCGGCTGACGGTCCCCACTAGTGCGCTAATCGGGCGACTGTACGATTAGACTACGACAAAGATGCGTCCGGGGCCAGCGTGCGCTCGGTCACCGGACAGGAGGAATCGTGAAGCCCCAATCCGGTCCGTCCGACGGGGAACACGCCCTTCGGAAGAACCCCACCGCCGCGACAAGACGGCAGCCGCCCGCAGTCCGTCGCAAGATGCTGCTGGACGCCGCACGGGGAGTCATCGCCGAACGCGGATTGCACGCCACCACGGTTCGCGATGTGGCCGCAGCGGGGGGGGTGGCCGTCGGGACGGTGACCTATCACTTCGCCAGCATGGAAGAGGTGCTGGCCGGGGTGCTCGAGAACGAGATGGAGACGTACTCCGCGCAGATCTGGGCCAGGGCCGCGGCCGGCCCCAACGGCCTCGCCGGGTTGACCGTGCTGATTGACGGGCTGATGGCCTCCGACCAGCGGGCGCACGAGCACTGGAAGTTGTGGCTGGACTTCTGGGCGCTGGCCGCGCACTTCCCGCAGTACTCGACCTGGCAGTCGCAGGTCTACCGCGACCTGCACGAACTCACCGAGGAACTACTGGACCGCGGCCGGCGGGACGGGTCGCTGCTGGTCACCAACCCGGCCGACGAAGCGGTCGAACTCATCGCCCTGCTCGACGGCCTGGTCGTGCAGGCCTATCTACCCGAGTCACGCCTGAGTCCGCGCCGCGCCCGCGCCATGCTCCACCACTACGTCCAGGCCACGATGGTTGCGCGCTGAGCGCTGGTCCGCCGGAGCCGCCCAGCCGCGGCCGCCCCGCCGGAGTTGCCCACCAGGAGTTGCCCAGCCGAAGTTGCCCAGCCGAAGTTGCCCAGCCGAAGTTGCCCAGCCGCAGTTGCGGGGAGCAAAAGTCCAACTGCCGCCCGAAATGTCGGAATTATGATCTCCGCTCGGCTGCCCGACAGGACCGCAGAACCGGCCGAACGGGTGGACAGGTTCAGGGGCGGCGCACGACCTGGGTCAGACTGGCGCGGAGGGCGGCCGGGTCGGGCAGGCCGGCGAACATCTCCGCGTCGACAGCTCTTGCGATCGCGATCGAAGCCTTGACCGCATCGCGGCCCGGCACGGTGACCGAGAGGCGGTAGGCGCGGCCGTCACCGGCGTCCGGCGTGCGGCGTGCGGCGTGCGGCGTGCGGCGTGCGGGCGATCAGGCCACGGGCCAACAGCGTCCGGACGATCTTGCTCGTCATCATCCGATCGACAACGGCGAAGTCGGCCACCTCCTGCTGGGTGGGGGCACCGTCGGTGCGGCCGAGCCAACTGGTCGACGCGAGCACGTCGAACTGGGTGTGGGTCGGACCGAGCGGGCGCAACCGGGTGTCCATCTCGCGGCGCCAGGCCAACGCGGCGAGGCGCAGCCAGTGAAGTTCCGCGCCCAGGCGCCGCCGGCAAACCATGCGTTGGTCCCGACCGCCCTCGACCGCGCTCATGAACGTGCAGGTTCTGGGGCGGGTGGGGTGGAAATCGACCCGATCATGAGCGCCGACGAAGTTGATAAGCGCGGCGGGGGTGCGGCGGCGAAGTTGATAAGCGCGGCGGGGGTGCGGCGGCGAGCGGGGTCAGAAGCCCATGACGGGGTGCGGGGTGTACGGCTCCTCGAGGCGGCGGATCTCGTCGTCGGACAGGGTGACGTCGACAGCGGCGATGGCGTCCTCGAGGTGCTGCATCTTGGTCGCACCGACGATCGGCGCCGAGATGACGGGGTTGGCCAGCACCCAGGCCAGCGCGATCTGTGCCCGGGACAGCCCGCGCTCCGCGGCGATCTCGGCCACCCGGTCGACGACGATCCGGTCCGAGGCGGCGGTGTCGTAGAGGGTCTTGCCGAAGTTGTCGGTCTCCGAGCGGGAGGTCGTGGTGTCCCAGTCCCTGGTCAGCTTGCCGCGCGCCAGCGGGCTCCACGGGATGACCCCGATGCCCTGGTCGACGCAGAGCGGGTACATCTCCCGCTCCTCCTCGCGGTTGAGCAGGTTGTAGTGGTCCTGCATGGTCGAGAACCGCACCCAGCCGTTGGCATCGGCCGTGTAGAGCGCCTTGCTGAACTGCCACGCGAACATCGACGACGCCCCGAGGTAGAGCGCCTTCCCGGCCTTGACCACGTCGTGCAGGGCCTCGATGGTCTCCTCGATCGGCGTCAGCGGGTCCCAGCGGTGGATCTGGTAGAGGTCGACGTAGTCGGTGCCCAGCCGGCGCAGGCTCGCGTCGATCGACGACATGATCGCCTTGCGGGACAGCCCGCCGCCGTTGGGTCCGGGGGCCATGACGCCGTGCACCTTGGTCGCGATGACGAGCGCGTCCCGGTCGCCGTAGTCGTGCAGTGCGCGCCCGACGATCTCCTCGCTGGACCCGGCCGAGTACACGTTCGCGGTGTCGAAGAAGTTGATGCCGGCCTCGACCGCGGCCCTGATGAAGGGGCGGCTCTCTTCTTCGCCCATGGTCCATTCGTGGTTGCCGCGGCCCGATTCGCCGTAGCTCATGCAGCCGAGGCAGATCCGCGAGACGTCGAGGCCGGTCGATCCGAGTTTGGTGTATTCCATGGCTCAATCCTGCTCCTGGCCGGCGTCGGACGTGACCGCGGCCGGGCTATCAACCTCATCCCCCTCGTCCGCATCGAGCTCGGCGGCGGTGGGTACCTCACCGGATCGGTCTGTCATCCAGCGACGCAGGGCCAGCGTGGCCAGCACGTCGTCCTCGTTGTAGCGCAGGATCCGGTCGGCCATCGCGCGGTCCACCGGGTCGATCGGACCGCCGTGCTCGATCTGGAGTCCTTCCGGCACGACGGTCGCGGAAACGGACCCGACAGCTTCTCGGTACCAGGCCATCGAGTTCTCGCCACCGGGTTCCGGATCGCGCCAGGAGAAGCCAGCGATCGGGGCGAGGGATTTGAGCTTCATCGAGCCCGGAACGATGAATTGATCGCGGATCTCCTGGTAGATGTCCACCCATTGCGAGGACGCACAGAACTCCGAGATCTCCTTCACCTCGGGCATTCCCGAGACATCCGGATAACGAACAGGGGTGGACCGGAGCCAGCGTTCCTCGGCCGACCGCGAATAGCAGTAGGCCGCGAAGGTCAGCCCGTTGGAGGCTGCGGCGGTGCGCAGATCGGTCAGGTAGCGCCAGAACTCGGCGAACGCCCGGCCCTCGTCTGCATCCGGGAGGGCACGCCAGGTGACGAACGCCCGGTACCCCGCTGTCAGTCCGAGCGATTCCACCCCCGGCCCGGTGAGATACGTCCCCCAGAGGTAGGCGCCGTCCTCCAGGAACGACTCCATGTCGACGTCCAGTTCCAGATCGGCGCGGGTGACGCCGACCCGTCCGGTCCGCCGCACCAGCTGACGACCGGACAACCAGGCCCTGGCGCGTACCCGCGCGGTCGACGGGGCGAGGCCCGTCAGCGGGAGTGCGGCAGCCACCTCCCGGTCGAGGACGGCCAGTTCGTCGACCGTCCGGACGCCGGCCGCATGCATCGCATCGACGTCCCCACCCGCGACGATCAGCGAGATGTCCCTGGTGGCCAGCAGTTCGGCCGAGCACACCGGCCACCACGAACAGCGCCGGCACTCACCGATGCGCGACGGCTGCGCGAGCGCCGGTTCACCGGTGGCGGCGGCGGTGGCCACCGCGAGCCGATCGGCGAACCGGCGGTCGTAGTCGTCAAGGACGGACCGGCCCGTCGCCGAGGCAGGCGCCGCGTCCAGCGTGTGCCACAGGATGGTGGTGCCGTCGCCACCGCCGCGGCCGATCACTCCCCCGACGGCCGATGCACCGGCCAGCCCCAGATCGGCGAGCAGTCTGTGGTGATGGGCCAGCGCCAGCGTGTCGGCCGCCTGGGAACGGGCCTTGCGGCGGCCGTCGACAGCAGCGTCCAGTGGCCGGTCCAGGTCGGAGGTCATGGCGCCGCTGCCGGGGTCGGTGGTGCGGTGCGAGCGGATGATCACCGGGCGGTAGCCGTCACCCACCCGGACCAACAGATCCGGTGCACCGAAACGCATCTCGCTCCGCAGGAAAGGCTCGAGAACCGCTGGGGGGCGCACCGGTGATGTCCGGTCCCACGACGCGCCGTCGACCGCCTGCAGTACCTCGCCCAGCACCGCGAGAACCTGCGAACGGTGGGTTGCTCCGTCGGCCAGGCGCAGGCGCAGTCCGTCGTCGACCGCCGCCTGCTCCGACCGGACGGCCGACGGGTCGGCGTCCAGGTGCACCCGACGCCGGCAGCGCCCAGCGGCGGCCGGGCCCAGTCTGACCGGCGAGAGATGCCGCGCCGGGGTGGCGGGAGACCCGGCGGCGTCCGATCCGGTGACAGTCATCGACTCCAGCGTAGGAGGCCCGGCTGGGTTCCGTGCACCACCGGCTCTACGCTGGGCACAACCACACCGTCGGCTCACACGGCGGCCGCGGCCGGTGCGACGACGGGAGACGCGTGATGTTCGGTAGGAAGAGCAGCAGCTACAAGAGGGCCGCCCGTGCTGAGAAGAAAGCCGCGAAGAAGGCCCAAAAGGCCTCCAAGAAGGTCTCTAGCAAGGCGGGCAAGGTCTCCGCGAAAGCGGATCGGGCCGGCAAGAAGGCCGACAAGCTCGCGAAGAAGGAGCCCGCCGGCTTCATCGGCACCCTCACCAACCCCAAGACCGCCAAGCGGGCCCTCGCCGTCGCGAAGATCGCCGGTCCGTCGATCAGCCCGCTGGCCCTGAAGGCCGCCACCTCGACACGGGGCTTCCTGGACGATCGCCGCGCGCTGAAGCTGGGCGTCACCGCCGACGAGGTCGCCGCCTACCGCGGCCCCACCGGGCCTGCCGGGGCTCGGATCGCCAGTCTGCGCACCGCCATCGACGATCTTCGGCGTCGACGGACCGCCGATCTGCAGGTCGTCCGGTTCTCCGATGTGGCCAAGGCCCGGCTCGCGGACCTCAACACGGCCGTCCAGACCGCCGCGTCCATGCCGGCCGCCCGCCGTCGCGGCACGCTGTCGGCCGTCGGCAAGGAGCTGAACCAGATCGAGTCCGACCTGATGACCTACCTGGTCGGCACCCCGGTGTGACGATCGGCTCGACCCTGGCGCCCCTTTCGGCAGGGTTCGGGCCACTGCCGCCCCTGTAACCTGAGCCCGTGTCCGGCCCGAAATCTTTGCGCTGGCGACTGCTGCGGTCGTCGTTCTTTGCGCTGGTCGCGACCTGGATCGCCGCGCTCGGGCACCTCGTCGGCGGCGGCACCGCGCCGGACCCGGCGATCCTGATCGTCGGAGCCCTCGTCATCGGATCGGTCGGCACTGGTCTCACCTTCCGGCAGCGGACGTGGCCGGCCATCTTCGGCGTGCTGGCGCTCTGCCAGCTGGCCTTCCACCTGTTGTTCAGCATCGACGTGCACGCCATGTCCGGCAGCCCGATGCCCACCATCGATCCTCTGCGCATGCTGGCCTTCCACGCGGTCGCTGCTGCACTGTCCGCCACCGTGCTCGCCCGGGGCGACTCCGCCATCTTCGCGCTCTTCCATGCCCTGACCAGGGCCGTTCTCCTCCTGCGACCGATCCTGACGGTCGACCGTCCGCCGCGCTGGACGGCGTCCTTCCCGGCCGCTCGTTCTTTCCCGGCAGGACCCCTGCTCTCGACCAGTCCGCGACGGGGCCCACCCGCCTTCTAGGCCCTCCGGCAGGACCCCTGCTCTCGACCAGTCCGCGACGGGGCCCACCCGCCTTCTAGGCCCTCCGGCAGGACCCATGCTCTCGACCAGTCCGCGACGGGGCCCACCCACCTTCTAGGCCCTCCGGCAGGACCCCTGCTCTCGACCAGTCCGCGACGGGGCCCACCCGGCTGGTGAACACTCCATCCCGGCGAAGATCCACGCCGGGTGCTCACCCCCTTTCGGCTCCCCTGCCGCGCCCGTCCGTCGACCACCGGTCCGACCACGACAGGTACGCCGGGCGCCGCACCCTGCCATCAGAAGGACCAATCCACCCATGTCTTCGAAACTGCGCGGCCGCATCCTGGCCGTCACCGCACTGGCCGCCCTCGGCCTGACGATCGGGGCCGGTGTGGCCTCCGCCCACGTCTCGGTCAACCCGAACACCGCGACCGCCGGCAGCTACCCCAAGCTGACCTTCCGGGTCCCGAACGAGTCGGCCAAGGCCGACACCGTCAAGGTGACGGTCAACTTCCCGCTCGACCACCCGCTCGCCTCCGTCTCGGTCAAGAAGGAACAGGGCTGGACGGCGGTCGCGACCACGACCAAGCTCAGCACTCCGATCTCCGACGACGACAACGCCAGCATCACCCAGGCGGTCAGCAGCATCACCTGGACCGCCGACGCATCCGGGCGGATCGCGCTCGGTCAGTTCGCCGAGTTCGATGTCTCCGTCGGCCCCATCCCGAAGGTCGCCTCGTTGTCCTTCGTCGCCGTCCAGACCTACAGCGACGGCAGCGTCGTCAAGTGGGACGAGCCGACCCCCGCGTCCGGACAGGAGCCAGAACGTCCGGCTCCGACGTTGACCGTCTCGGGCGAAGCCGCCGACGACCACCATGCGGCCACGTCCGCCGCTGCCGGCGCACCGAGCTCCGGGTCGGCCCCGACACGGGTCGCAACGGTCAGCGCCGCTGCGATCAGCACGGACGACTCCGCGGCCCGAACCCTGGGTGTCGCGGGCATCGTCGTCGGCGCGCTCGGCCTGCTCGTCGGGGCGGTGGCCCTCCGCAGCAGGAATAGGGTCACACCGTGAGAACAGTCGCGTCCCTGCTGGCCCGGGTGGCTGCCACGACCCTGATCGCGGTGGGCCTGTGGCTCGGACTGGCCGGATCCGCCTCGGCCCACGACGTCCTGGTGTCCAGCGATCCCGCTGACGGTTCGACCGTTGCAGTCGCTCCGACGGTGATCACCTTCACCTTCGACCAGCCGGTGCAGAACTTCGATCCGGTGGTGTCCCTGATCGGGCCCGACGGGAAGCAGTACGCCACCGGCACGCCCGCCATCAGCGGAAACGTGGTCACCGGCACGGTGGGAGCGGGGCCGGCCGGCGCCTATACGGCCGCCTACCGGATCGTCTCGGCCGACGGTCATCCGGTGACCGGCGAGGTCAGGTTCACCCTCGCCGGCGACGAAGGGGTTCCGTCCGGATCCGCGGTCGGGTCCCCTTCGGTGGGAGCACCGTCTCCGGCTGCCGATTCCCCTTCGACGGGGGAGTCGTCAGGCGTAGCGCCCGCTCCGGCCACCGAGGCATCGGCGGCCGCGCCGGTCGCGAGCTCGGGCGGGCTCTCGACCGGCCTGTGGATCGCGCTGGTCGTTGCGGCCCTGGTCGTGGCGGCGGCCGTCATCGTCCTGCTGCGTCGTCCGCGGACACGCTCTGCCAACAAGGACTACTAGCCGCTACCGGACGTCCCGGGACCACGATCGACAACGGCCTACCCGTCGACAACGGCCTACCCGTCGACAACGGCCTACCCGGCGGACGAGCTCGGTCCGCCGGGTGGGTCATCGGCCTGTCAGCAATCGAAAGCCGGCACACCCAGCCCTCGGAGTTCGGTGAGCAATGCCCCTCAGCCCATCACCAGGCAGGTGGTCGAGGCGGTGGCCAGTACCGCGCCTGACGGATCCCGCACGTCACCCTCGGCGAACGCCACCCGCCGGCCGGGCTTGGTGACCCAGCCGTGGGCGGTCAGCTCGATCCCGGCCCGTACCGGGCGCAGGTAGCTGACCTTGATCTCGATCGAGGTGTAGCCCACGCCGGCCGGCAGCGTCGAATGCACCGCGCAGGCTGCGACGGTGTCCAGCAGGGTGCAGACCAGCCCGCCGTGCACGACGCCGATCGGGTTGTAGACCGACTCGTCCGGCAGGCACTGGAAGACCACATCCCCGGGCCGTACGGACACTGGCCGCATCCCGACCAGGCTCGCGATCGGCGGCGGTGGATAGCGCCCCTCGAGCAGCGAGGTGAGAAATTCAAGACCGGTCATCCCCGGAGCCGCTGCGGCCAGGATCATCGGGTCGTACCAGGTCACGGTCTTGGATCGAGATCCGCCGAAGTGGGCGGGGTCGGGCTGGGCGGTCGCGGCGGAGACCTCTGGATCGCTCATGGCAACCCAGCCTAGTGCGGCCCGGTCAGACCTCTTCGAGCAGATCGAACTCGGCCCCGGTCAGGCCATTCGAGATGTCCCACAGCCAACTGGCGGCAATCGGGTCGGCCGCGACGGACGTCATAGACGCCAGATGCGGTCGGCCACGCAGCGAGAACGCCGGACCGATGTACGAGCCGCCGGCGATCGCCGGGTCGAGCGCCGCGCTGATCTGCGATCTCGCACCCGCCTGCGGGCTCGAGCCCAGCACCTGCGTTGCCTTGCGGGAGAACCAGACGATCGGGCCGGGCTTGTCGTCTCGTTCGACGAGCTCGGTGGCGGACCACCCTGGGTGCGCCATCACGGACGACACCGTCGACCCCGCGGCCCGCAGTCGGCGGTCCAGTTCGAGGCCGAACAGCAGAATGGCCAGCTTGGACTGGCCGTACGCGCCCATCGGCGAGTAGTTCCCCTGCTGGTTCAGGCTGCGGTCCAGCCGCGACGCCGATCGGTGCGCCATCGAGGACAGGGACACGACCCGTCCGGCCGGCGCGGCAGCCAGTGCGGGCAGCAGCTGCGCGGTCAGTGCGACATGACCGAGATGGTTGATCCCCATGTGCATCTCGAACCCGTCAGCGGTCCGCCCGCGCTCCGGGACCAGCATCACGCCGGCATTGTTGACGAGCACGTCGATCGGGCCCCGCTTGGCCTCGGCGCTCCCGAACTCCTCGACGGAGGCCAGGTCGGCGAGATCGACCTTCTCGACCCGGAGTTGTGCCTCCGGCGTCTCCGCGACGATCCGGGCAGCCGCCTGCTCGCCCTTGTCGACATTCCGCACAGCCAGCACCACCTCGGCGCCGGAGCGGGCGAAGGTCAGCGCGCTCTGGTACCCGAGCCCGGTGTTGGCCCCGGTGACCACCATCCGCCGTCCGGCGAGATTGCCGATACCGTCGGTCTTCCAACTGGACACGTGTGGCTCCTGGTCTGCACTGTCTGCCGCTGATGCGAGGACCTGCTCCCGGCGGGTTCCACTCTTTTCTACTCCCGGTCGGAGGACGTGATGGACGAGCACGTCGACGGGTGGCTGACCCTCGCCCGGAGCGCGGTTCCCCACCTGCTGCTCGAGCCGATCGAGTTGGTCGGCACCGGTTGGGACTCCTTGGTACTACGCGCCTGCGCCCAGGACGGCCGCCGATGGATCTTCCGGTTTCCGCGGCGTCCCGAACTGCTGCCCGATATCGAGCGTGAGCAGGATCTGCTGGCTCTGCTCGTGGGCCGACTGCCGGTGGACATCCCGGACTGGCAGATCCACCGGTTCGTGCCGACCGCATCTGGTCGGCAGTTCGTGGTCGGCTATCCGGAGTTGCCTGGCCGGCCGGCGGCGCAGGAACCGGATGACAGCGGCGAGGTCACCTTCGCACTGACCCTCCCGCCGCCGAGCGGCTACACCGACGGTCTCGGCGCTGCCCTGGCCGCGCTGCACGCCATGGACGGGCGCGAGTTCGCGAAGGTCCACGGTGGACCCTTCGCCGCCGACCTGCGGGCGCGCACGGCGGACCTGCTCGAGTCCGTAGGCACGGATCCGGGCGATGTCCCGGCGATCCTGCGCGAGTACTGGCGGGCCTGGATCCAGGACGACCGGCTGTGGGACTTCACCACCACGCTCTGCCACGGCGACCTGCACCCGGAACACACGATGATCGACGAGAACGGTGCGCTGACCGGCATCATCGACTGGACCGACTCCGAGATCGGTGATCCGGCAGTAGATTTCATCGGTACGCGGGCCGTGCTGGGACCGGAGTTCGGCGACGATCTGCTTGCCGCCTACCGACGGGCGGGCGGGCCGATCGGCACGCTGGCGGAGCGGATCGTCCGCTGGCAGTCGATCGGCCCGCTGCATGCGGCGCGCTTCGGCCGGAAGCACGGCCGGGTCGAGCTCGTCGAACGCGCCCTCCGCGAGATCGGCGATCGGGCCGACCGACTCGCCGCCGGCCGACCGCCCGTCTGACACGCGCGCGTCAAACGGTCGCGTATCAGACGGTCGCGTATCAGACTCCCGATCCAGCGCTTCAGACCTCCGATGGAGCACGGGTATCCACCGCCGCGTGTCGCAACAGCGCGACACAACACACGGCTGCTCCGACGAGTACTGCTGCACCCACCACCGACACGCCGTGCATGCCTGCGGTGAAGGCCTCTCGTGCGCCGAGAAGGACTGCTTCGCCTGCACTCCGGTCCAGGCTCGATGCGACAACACCGGCGTCGGCAAGGGTTTCGTGCGCCTGGCCGATGGCCCTGGCAGACAGTCCGCCCGGTAGCGCCAGGTGGGCACGGTAGATCGCCGCCCCGATGCTGCCCAGCACGGCGATCCCCAGGGCTCCACCGAATTCGCTGCCCGTCTCCAGGACAGCCGAGGCCGACCCAGCTCTCGCCGGATCCATTGCGCCCATGGCTATCTCGGTGACCAGTGTCATCACCACCACCAGACCGCCGGCCAGCAACCCGGCCCCGAGCAGGAGCAGCATCAGCGGCGAATGCGGTGTCACCGCGGTGATCAGTCCGAACCCGCCGGCCGCCACCAGGAATCCGCCTGCCATGACGGAGGCGCGGTCGAACCGCTGCCCCAGCACCGCTCCCACGGGAGCGGCGGCACCCACCAGCACCGACGGCGCGAGGCTCCACAGCGCGGCGACGAGCGGCGTCAAGCCGAGAACGGACTGCAGGAACTGCGTCATGAAGACGGCGTTGCCAACCAGCGCGAACATCGCGACGGTGTTCACCAGGATGGAGCCGCCGAACTGCCGGCCCCGGAACAGGCCGAGATCGAGCATCGGATCCGGGGTACGTCGCTGACGCACCAGAAACAGGGCGCCGACCGCCAGGCCGAAGACGATGCACCCCAACCACTTCCAGGAGAAACCCTGCGCGGCCCATTCCTTGATCCCGTAGATCGCCGGCAGGACGGTCAGCAACGAGAGCGCAGCGCTGGGGAGGTCGAACCGTCCGGGATGGGCGGATCGGTGCTCCGGCAACAGCATCGGTCCCAGAATCAGCAGGAGAAGCATCGCCGGTAGGTTG
This sequence comes from Nakamurella sp. UYEF19, assembly GCF_040546275.1. Lineage (NCBI taxonomy): Bacteria > Bacillati > Actinomycetota > Actinomycetes > Nakamurellales > Nakamurellaceae > Nakamurella > Nakamurella sp. UYEF19. Next base: position 32,262 of record NZ_JBEPNO010000027.1, read on the forward strand.
ATCAGGAAGACCGAGCCCCACCAGAAGTGTTCCAGCAGAAGGCCGGACAGCACCGGACCGAGCGCGATACCGCCCGTCATCACCCCGGTCCAGAGGGCGATCGCCTTCGAGCGTTGCCCGGCGTCGTGGAACATGTTGCGGATCAGGCCGAGCGTGCTGGGCATCAGGGTCGCGCCGGCGATCCCCAGCACGGCCCTGGCCGCGATCAACATCGGCGCGCTCTGGGAATAGGCGGCGCCCAGTGACGCCAGGCTGAAGCCGATCGCGCCGATCAGGAGAAGTCTGCGCCGACCGATCCGGTCGCCGAGCGAACCCATCGTCAACAGCAGTCCGGCCAGGACGAAGCCGTAGACGTCGAAGATCCAGAGTTGCTGGGTGGCCGTCGGGGCCAGATCCCGACTGAGGAACGGGACGGCGAAGTACAGCACCGAGACGTCCATCGAGACCAGTAGCAGCGGTAGCGCCAGTACCGCGAACCCGATCCATTCCTTCCGGCCCGCTCGTTGTTCAACCGGCCCGGACACCGGTCCTGATGCCTGCGTGACCATGTTGCCTCCGATCTGTGTACGCCACACACTGTGGACGCTGTACGCAGACTCTAGGGCGATCCGAGTACGTTGTAAACAGTTAACTTCGCGGTCCCTCCGGGTTACCGTGACCCGGTCGCGATGCCGGGCAGCAACCGGTCGCCCGACTGCACAGCATTGCCGGACGGGAGAGGGCAGGTGAGGGCATGACGGAGGCGGCCGGCGACGCCGGGATCCCGCTCTACCTCAGGCTGCTCTGGCACGGCGAGGAGGCCGGGCGACCCGGGCCGAAACGCGGTGCCGACCTCACGACGATTGCCGATGCCGGCGTGAGAATCGCTGATAACGAAGGACTTTCAGCCGTCTCGATGCGCCGACTGGCCGCCGAGGTCGGGTTCACCACGATGGCGCTGTACCGCTACGTGCAGGCGAAGTCCGAGGTGACGGCACTGATCATGGACCGCGCCTACGGCCCGCCGGGAACACTCGACGCCGCCCCTGACTGGCGAGCGCAACTTGCCGCCTGGGCGGCCGCCAACCGGGCGATCATCACCGCTCACCCCTGGATCCTGGACATCCGTTTCACCGAACCACCCCTCGGACCCAATCAGATCGGTTGGATGGAGATCGGCCTGGCGGCCATGGTCGACACTCCACTGTCCGTGCAGGAGAAGCTCTCCGCACTCCTGCTCGTTGACGTCTACGTCCGAGGCCAGATGCAGCTGTCCCTGCAGCTCAGCGCCGGCGCCGCCGAGCCGGGCACCGGCAAGGTTGGCTCCGGCGAGGCAGGGTCCGGAGCCGGCTCGGGCGACGGCGGCGCACTCTGGGCCGAGCGACTGCTCGCGCTCATCCCGGAGAACGACCTGCCGCACCTCCACGAGGCCTTGCAGTCCGGAGCCCTGAGCGACGACGAGGACGACTTCGCGAACGACGAGTTCGCCTTCGGCCTGCAGAGCGTGCTGGACGGCATCGAGGCCCGCGTGCAGCGCCGCCTCGCACGTTCTGCGGACGGCTGAGGTCCCGGCCGCTGATCAATTCAGCGCCCGCGGGGCCCCATTTCCGATCGAGCGGGGATCAAAAGTCCGCTTCGTGTCCGATTTGTCGGACTTATGCTCCCCGCAACTCGGGCGGGCAGGGCGCAACTCGGGCGGGCAGGGCGCAACTCGGGCGGGCAGGGCGCAACTCGGGCGGGCAGGGCGCAACTCGGGCGGGCAGGGCGCAACTCGGCGGCCGGGGGTCGCGAGCAGAGAGCTAGTGGCGTTCCTGCATCGGCATGACGACCTCGCGGACGATGAGCTGCACCGCGGCGGCGACGGGGACGGCGAGGACGGCGCCGGTCACCCCGAGGAGCCCACCACCCACCAGCAGCGCCACCACGACAGCGCCGGTGGAGATGTCGACCTGCCGGCGCATCACCCGCGGGTAGAGCCAGTACGCCTCGAACAGGTGCTGGGTGAGGTAGAAGGCGGCCGCGACGATGCCGATCGTCAGGGACTGGGTGAACCCGAGCAACGTCATCGAGATGCCGACGGTGATCGGTCCGATCACCGGGACGAAGTCGAGCACCGCAGCCCCGAGCGCGATCGCCCAGGGGTAGGGCAGGCCGACGATCGCCGCGAAGACTCCGGCCACCAGCCCGGCCTGCAGCGCGACGATGGTGGCGCCGCCCAGGTAGCCGCCCATCTGCTTGAGGATCTTGTCGCCCAGATCCGAGACGCGGACCCGCTTGGTGGCCGGGGCCAATCGATAGGCCGCCGACTTGATCTTGGGGAAGCCGGCCAGGAAGAAGAGCGTGAGCACCAGGACGACGAACAGGTCGGCAGCAACCGAGGCCACCGTCACGCTCGCCGTGAGGATACTGCCCGCCGCACCGGTCCCGATGGTCTGGATGAAGTTGGAGTTCTTGATCGCATTCAGAAACCCGAACTTCTCGTTCAGGCTGTTGATCGTGTCGTTGTGCTGGAGGTTGTTGATCAGGGTGGGAACCGACTGCACGAAGGTGGACAACTCCGTCACGATCGGCGGGACGATCGCATAGATGGCACCCCCGAGCGCGGCGACCAGCCCGAGGAACACGATGGCCACCGCCCATCCGCGTCGCATCCCACGGCGGACCAGCGCGCCGACCGCCGGGTCGAGCCCGATGGCCAGCAGCAGCGCCACCGCGATGACGATCAGCGTCCCGCGCAACGTGTCCAGGGACAGATAGGTGACGTAGGCCAGCAGCAACCCGAGCCCGGCGAAGAAGCCGACGCGGAACGGGTGCAGCGGCGCGGCATCCGGCTTGCGGCGCTCGTTCGCGACCATCTCGTCGGCCGCCCGGCGGCTGGCCTCGGCCGCAGCCTCGGCCGCCTGGACGGCGCGGGTCGTCCGTTCGGCCATCACCCGGTTGGTCAGCGTCGACAGCGTCGCACCGAGGCCGGCCCGTCGACGTCGCTGGATGACGGCCTGCTTGGCAATCGGGTCCCCCGCAGCGGCAGCGGCGTCCTCGGCGGCCTCCTGCGCGCTGAGCCCGTGCTCGGCCTCCTCGAGTTCCCGCAGGGCGGCGTCCAGGGCCTGGCTGAGTGCGGCGTTCGTTGCGAGGAGCGCGTCGCGGGACGCCTCCGCCGGTGAATCATCCGGGAAGGACTGGTCGGGTCGATCTCCCGGCGCAGGTGTCAGCCCCGTCATCCGCCGGCACCGACCAGATCGGACTCCTGCGGGTGCCGGGAGAGCCACACCGGGATGTAGGGGCAGCTGGGGACGATCTTGCGCCCAGCCGCCCGCGCATCGTCGAAAACACGCTGGACCAGCGTCGATGCCACCCCGGTGCCGCGAAACCTCGGGTCGGAATAGGTGTGCACGATGTCCCAGATGCCCGGTCGGTCGACGTAGTCGAGCACCACAGCCTCTTCTCCTTCGACGCACAACCGGAATCTGCAGCCGGCGGCCAGGTGCTCGATCGTGACAGCTGGGTTGGCAGTCGTCACAGCTGGAGTACCAGGGACGTCACCGATTTCGGCCATGCAGCGATGGTGGCACAGCCGGAGAGGGGTTCGGACGTGATCCGCGTGGTTACCCCGTCCTTCAATTTTCAAGCATGTCGGTGCGGGTCCGTAGACTTCCCCCGATCAGTCCCCTCGAGCTGCCCGGAGTATTCATGTTCAAGCGTCGCCCCCTGGCCATCGTCTTCGCTCTTGCCGCGGTGATCGCCCTGACGGCGTCGGCCTGTGGCTCGTCCAGTACCACGGCGGCCGCGAGCTCGACCAGCCCGTCGTCGGCCGCTCCGGTGGCGAGCACCGGCTCGTCGGCCGCCGTGTCATCCAGCGCCCCCGCCTCCGGCGCAGCGACGTCGGCTACCTCCTCGGCATCAGGCTCCGCCCCCGCATCGACCGACCTGACCGGGTGCACGCCTGATGCGTTGAAGACCAAGACCGGCGGCAAGCTCACCGTCGCGACGGACAACCCCGCGTACGAGCCATGGTTCTCCGGCAACACCCCGGCCAACGGCAAGGGCTTCGAGTCCGCCGTCGCCTACGCGGTGGCGACCAAGCTGGGCTACGCCAAGGCCGACGTCATCTGGACGAAGGAGTCGTTCAACGCGGCCGTCTCGCCGGCCCCGAAGGACTTCGACTTCGACATCAACGAGTTCACCATCACCGCGGACCGCGCCAAGGCCGTCGACTTCTCGACCGGCTACTACGACGTCACCCAGGCCGTCGTGACGACCAAGGGTTCCGCCATCGCATCGGCCAAGAGCATCGCCGACCTCAAGGGCGCCAAGCTCGGAGCGCAGATCGGCACCACCAGCCTGACGGCGCTGAACACCCTGATCGCCCCGAGCACCAAGGCGACGATCTTCCAGACCAACGACACCGCCGTGGCCCAGCTGAAGAATGGCCAGGTGGACGGCATCGTGGTGGACACCCCGACGGCGTTCTACATGGCATCCGCCCAGCTGGACAACGGCGTGATCGTCGGGCAACTGCCCGCCGGCAGCGGCACCCCGGACCAGTTCGGGCTGCTGCTGGACAAGGGCTCGTCGTTGACCTCCTGCGCGAGCAAGGCCGTCGATGCGCTCCGCGCCGATAGCACTCTGGCGAAGTTGCAGACCACCTGGCTCGCGAACGCCGGCGCCCCCGTCCTCAAGTAGCCGGCCCCCCACCATTCGGCGAACTGCCGAACCGACCATCACCGAAGACCGCAGGCAAAGGTGAACACACCGACCTCCACGACGACTGCCTCCGGCGACCGCTGGACCCCGTCCGAGATCCAGCTGCAACGCCTGGCCTACCGCCGGTCGCGCAACCGCCGGTCGACGCTGATCGCCGGCAGTTCGACCGTCGTCCTGGTGCTCGTGGTCGGGTGGGCGATCGTGCACACCCAGGGCTGGCCGCGGTTCCGGGCCTCGTTCCTGGACGTGAAATATGGCCGCGAGGTCTTCGTCGGCATCCTGAAGGGGCTGTGGCTCAACGTCCGCCTGATGGTGGTCTGCGAGGTCATCATCCTGATCCTCGCCATGCTTCTCGCGCTCGCCCGCTCACTGCGCGGACCTGTCTTCTTCCCGATCCGCGCGGCGGCCACCATCTACACGGACGTCTTCCGCGGCCTACCGCTGCTGCTGGTGCTCTACCTGCTCGGGTTCGGCGTTCCGGCACTGCGGATCAGCTGGCTGCCCAGCAACTCCCTGGTCTGGGGCGCTGTCGGCCTGATCCTCACGTACACCGCCTACAACGCCGAGGTGATGCGGGCCGGGATCGAATCGGTGCACCCGTCGCAGCGGGCGGCGGCCCGGTCGCTCGGCCTGTCGCACGGCAAGACCATGCGGCACGTGGTGGTGCCCCAGGCGTTCCGCCGGGTGATGCCGCCGCTACTGAACGACCTCGTCTCGCTGCAGAAGGACACTGCCCTGATCGCGGCCCTGGGCACCCCGTACTACGACGCAGTGCTGCAGGCCCAGATCGAAGCGCAGACGACCTACAACTACACGCCGTACGTCATCGCCGGTCTGCTGTTCCTCGCACTGACCATCCCGATGACGAGGTTCACCGACTGGATCGCCCGGAAGCAGGGCTGGACGACGGCAGGGGCCACGGTATGACGGACCTGCGCAAACCTGTCGCGGGTGAGCCTGGCTGGCGCCGGCCGGACCTTGGGCCGCCGGCCACCGATCTGCTGGAGATCGAACATCTGCGCAAGTGCTACGGCGAGCAAGTCATCCTGAGCGATCTCTCGCTGACGGTGCCGCAGCACCGCTGCGTGGTGCTGATCGGCGCCTCGGGTTCCGGCAAGTCCACCTTGCTCCGCTGCCTCAACCTGCTCGAGACGGTCGACGACGGCGTCATCCGGTTGGACGGCGTGGACATCACCGATCCTCGGGTCAGGGCGGACCGGATCCGGACGCAGGTGGGCATCGTCTTCCAGTCGTTCAACCTCTTCCCCCACATGAACGTGCTGGACAACGTCACGCTGGCGTCCCGCGTGGTGCATCAGATCCCGCGCCCGCAGGCGGAGGCGAGCGCGATGGAGATGCTCGAGCGGGTCGGTCTGGCCGACAAGGCCAGGGCCCGGCCGGACAACCTGTCCGGCGGCCAGCAGCAGCGGGCGGCGATCGCCCGGGCCCTGGTGAACAGGCCGGTGCTGATGCTGTTCGACGAGGTCACGAGCGCTCTTGATCCGGAGCTGGTCGGCGAGGTGCTCGGGCTGCTCACCGAGCTCAAGGCCGAGGGCATGACGATGCTGGTGGCGACGCACGAGATGGGGTTCGCCCGTCAGGTCGCCGACCAGGTGGTCTTCCTGGCCGATGGCGGCGTGGCCGAGGCCGGACCGCCGGAGCAGGTGCTGGCCGACCCCGTCGACCCGCGGACGCAACGGTTCCTGCGACGGATCATCGATGCGGGACGGCTGTAACCGCCTGTCCTGCAACCTGTCCCGGCTGGCAGCCGCTCAGCCGGCAGCCGCTCAGCCGGCACGAACTCAGCCGGCACGAGCTCAGCGCTCGCCGGCCACGTCGAGCACGTCGTCCGGCCGCGGGGCGGCCAGGTTGGAAGCGGCTGTGCCCGCCAGGATCTCGAACCCGCTGATCGACCACATCGGCTGGATCCCCGACATCTGACGGGGGCCGGCGGACTTCGTCCGGTACATCGCACGATCGGCACGCCCGATGAGTTCCATCGGGCTGGTGGTCGTCGCGGTCGAGGTGGCCACGCCGATCGACGCCGAGATCGACACCTCCTCCAGACCGACCGTCACCGGGCCGCTGACCGCCGCCACCAGATCCTCGACCAACTGACGGACACTCCGGCCCACGTATCCCGGCCCCAGCACCACCACGAACTCGTCGCCGCCGTAGCGGGCCACCAAGGCCGGCGGCCGCAGCGCCGCGCCCAGTCGCCGGGCGACCGTGATCAGCACCTCGTCGCCGACCGGATGACCGTAGGTGTCGTTCACCGCCTTGAAACCGTCCAGGTCCAGCACCAGGACGGTGACGTCGGCGCGCTGGGGCGAGGCGAGCATGCTCGTCAGGCTGGACAGGAGGGCGGAGCGGTTGGCCAGGCCGGTCAGCGGGTCGGTCCGCGCCTTGCGGATGGTGCGGTTCATCGAGCCCTCGACCTGGTGCACCCCGAGGATCCCGGCGGCCAGCATCGGCAGCATCGCCGGCGCGACGAGGGCGATCTCGGCATACAGCGGGGAGAACAGCAGGCTGGTGGCGAAGACCATCACGCGTCTGGAGTACCGACCGGTCTCGGATCGGGCCGAGGCCAACCCGAGCCGGACCGAGGCGTTCACCAGCATGACGCCGTTGGCCACCAGCATCACCACGGCGATGACGACGCCCAGCACCAGCGTCTGCCACGGAAGCAGAGCAGCTTCGGACCCGACGGACGGTCCGGTGCCCTGCAGTTCCCCCCGCAGGAGGACGAAGACCGCCGCCGCCAACAGGCCCTGCAGACCGAACATCGACGAGTTCAGACCGGTCCGCCACCATCGGCTGCCCGGCTTGCGCATGTTCGACAACGCCCCGCTGACCGGGAACAGGAGCGCGGCCCACGGACCGTAGGCCAGGATCGCCGCCAGCGAGAGACCGGCCGACCAGATGAAGGTCCGGTGCTCCCGGACATCGGCCAGCCAGGGCACCATCGGGTAGAGGTCCGCGAAGACGACGAGGCCGGCCAGAGCGAGGAATCCCGGCGTCGTCAGCAGTTGCCCGATACCAGGGGCACGGTCGAGGAAGGCCAGCGCGACGATGCCGGCGATCTGCACCGACCACATCGACCAGAAGGTCATCCGGAAGCTTCCGGGAGCGCTGCGCAGCGGGAGCGAGAAAACGTTGTTCTGCCGTTGCACCTCTGCCCCCACCCCTTCCCATCAGCCTATTTCGTCCAAGAGTAGCGAGGAGAGGCCCGTTCGTCCTGATTTTCACCCGATCACCCCGCCGTCCACCCGACCGTAGGTCCGACCAGGTGTGGCGCCGGCCGGATGGGCGGTGGCACAGTGCTGGATAGCAGTGCAGAAGGAGTAACGAAGGGGCCCGGTCGTGTTTAGCTTTGCGAACCAGAACACCGGCCCTGACACCGTGACGTGGAGGTTGTGCCATGGCTGATACCGACGTACTCGTCATCGGGGCGGGGTTGTCCGGGCTGGTCGCAGCCGCCGAGGCCGCCGATGCCGGCCGGCGGGTGACCATCCTGGACCAGGAGCCGGCCGCCTCGATCGGCGGGCAGGCCTGGTGGTCGTTCGGCGGACTGTTCCTGGTGGACAGCCCCGAACAACGCCACCTCGGCATCAGGGACTCCGCCGAACTCGCCCTGTCGGACTGGATGGGCTCGGCCGGTTTCGACCGTCCCGAGGACCACTGGCCCCGCGAGTGGGCGAAGGCCTACGTGGACTTCGCCGCCGGGGAGAAGCGGTCCTGGCTCAAGGCGCAGGGCATCACCCTGTTCCCGATCGTCCAGTGGGCCGAGCGCGGCGGCTACCAGGTGGGCGGTCACGGCAATTCCGTGCCGCGATTCCACATCACCTGGGGGACGGGGCCCGGCGTGCTCGTCCCGTTCGTCCGGCGGGTGGTGGAGCACGTCCGCACCGGGCGCATCACGCTGTTGTTCCGCCACCGGGTCACCCAGTTGACCACCTTCGGCCGCCGGGTCACCGGCGTGGCCGGCGAGATCCTGGTTCCTTCGCCGGTGGGCCGCGGCGAGGAGTCCTCGCGTCGGGTGGCCGGCGAATTCATGCTGTCGGCCGGGGCCGTGATCGTGACGTCCGGCGGCATCGGCGGCAACCACGATCTGGTCCGGGAGAACTGGCCCACCGGTTTCGGCGCCCCGCCGACCGACATGATCGCCGGCGTGCCGGCCTCCACCGACGGCCTGATGCTCGGGGTAGCCGAGAAGGCCGGCGGCCGGTTGATCAACGGCGACCGGATGTGGCACTACCCCGAGGGCATCATCAACCACTCGCCCGTCTGGCCGCTGCACGGCATCCGCATCCTCTCCGGTCCGAGCCCGCTGTGGCTGGACGCCAACGGGCACCGGCTGCCCACTCCGCTGTTCCCCGGCTTCGACGCCCTCGGCACCGTCCGGCACATCACCTCGACCGGCCACCCGTACTCCTGGTTCCTGACGAGCATGCGCACCATCGGTCCCGAGATCGGCCTGTCCGGCTCCGAGCAGAACGGCGATCTGACGGGCCGGTCGGTGAAGAAGCTGCTGCGCGAACGCGCCGGCGGCAAGATCGGGCCGTCCGTCCAGGCCTTCCTGGACCGCGGCGTCGACTTCCTGACCGCAGACACCGTGCCCGACCTCGTCGGAAAGATGAACGCCCTCACCGGGAACGAGCTGATCGACGCCGACGAGCTGCACCGCACCATTGCACTGCGGGACGGCCAGGTTCGCACCGGCCTCGGCAAGGACCCGCAGGTGGTGGCGACCGCAGGGGCGCGTCGCTACTTCGGCGACCGCCGCATGCGCACCGTCGAACCGCACGAGATCCTCGATCCGGCAGCGGGTCCGCTGGTCGCGGTGCGGCTGCACATCCTGACCCGCAAGTCGCTCGGTGGCCTCGAGACCGATCTGTCGTCCGCAGTTCTCGGCAACGACGGCGCCGGTCCGATCCCCGGTCTGTACGCGTCCGGCGAGGCGGCCGGGTTCGGTGGGGGCGGCGTCCACGGCTACCGCGCCCTGGAGGGCACGTTCCTGGGCGGGTGCCTGTTCAGCGGCCGGACGGCGGGCCGCGCGGCGGCGAAATCGATCTGACGGCCACGCGCTTCCGTCAGGCAATCCAGAGGGCACTGGCCAGGGCCGGCCCGAGTTGGTGGGTGCGCCCGTCGTCGGTCCGGATGACGTACGGGCCCTCGAACGGGAGCCGGTCGAGCACCTCGATGTGCTGACCGAGGCTGATGCCCACGTCGGTGAGATGGCGCAGCACCGCCGGGTCCTGGTCGTCGACGCGCGCCAGCTGCCCGCCGCCACCGGACTCCAGCGTCGACAGGCGATGGGCATCGACGGTCGGCAGCGTTCCGTCCGGCCCCGGGATCGGATCGCCGTGCGGGTCGAACCGGGGTCGACCGAGCGCGACGTCGATGCGCTCCACCAGACGTTCGGTCATGGTGTGCTCGAGCAGTTCCGCCTCCTCGTGCACCTCGTCCCAGCTGTAGCCGAGCTGCGCCACCAGAAACATCTCGACCAGCCGGTGCCGCCGGACCACCGCCAGGGCGGCGGCGAGCCCCACCGCGGTGAGGCTCACGCCGGCGTACGGGCGGTGATCGACGAGGCCCTGGGTGGCCAGCCGGCGCAGCATCCCCGACACCGATGACGCCGAAAGTCCCAGCCGCTCCGCGACGGCCGAGGTGGTGACGGCCTCGAAATCGGGTTCGCTTCGCTCGCCCAACGAGAAGATCGCCTTGAGGTAGTCCTCCACGATCTGCGATCGCGTCGCGGCCTCCTCCATGTTCTGAAGATTAGTCAACTTGATCGCTGACGTACCAATTTGAGACGGCCCCGGCTTCGAACGAGACGTAGAACTATGTTTCACTTCTGCAACACTGTGTTTCGTACGTCCGAACTTTGTGGTCGAGCCACCTCATGGGAGCGCCTGTTGAGCACGACGAAATCCTCGTTCACACCGGTCGACGGGGCCGGCCTCAGCGCACTCGGCCAGTTGCAGTCCAAAGGCCGCTTCCGCGGCCGGATCGCGCTGTTCGGTCCGGCGTTCGTGGCCGCCGTCGCGTACATCGACCCCGGCAACTTCGCCACCAACTTCAGTGCCGGCGCGAAGTACGGCTACCTCCTGGTGTGGGTGATCGTGCTGGCCAACGCGATGGCCATGCTCGTGCAGTACCTCTCCGCGAAGGTTGGCGTCGTCACCGGCAAGGACCTGCCGGAACTCTGCCGTGAGCACTTCCGGCGTCCGGTCACCCGCGGCCTCTGGGTGCAGGCTGAACTGGTCGCGATGGCCACCGACCTCGCCGAATTCGTCGGTGCGGCGGTCGGGCTCAATCTGCTCTTCGGCATCCCGCTGCTGCCCGCCGGTCTGATCACGGCAGTGGTGGCGTTCGCCATCCTCGCCCTGGAACAACGCGGTTTCCGGCGGTTCGAACTGGCCATCCTGGCCCTGCTGGCGCTGGTCTTCATCGGATTCATCTACGACCTCATCGTGGTCCGCGGGGCGGTTCCCGAGGCGATCTCGGGCCTCGTCCCGAAGTTCGAAGGCCCGGACAGCGTGGTGCTGGCGGCCGGGATCATCGGCGCGACCGTCATGCCGCACGTGGTCTACCTGCACTCCGCACTGACCAAGAACCGGGTGCCGACCACCGATGACGGCGAGCGCCGGACGCTGCTGAAGTTCGCCCGCCTCGACGTCTACGTCGGGCTCGGCCTGGCCGGCGTGATCAACCTGAGCATGCTGCTGATCGCGGCCAAGCTGTTCCACTCCACCGGCCGGACGGACGTCGACTCCATCGAGGCGGCCCACGCCGGGCTCGGTCAGTACGTCGGCGGCGCGGCCGCCCTGGCGTTCGCCGTCGCCCTGCTGGCGTCCGGACTGTCCTCCTCGAGCGTCGGCACCTACGCCGGACAGGTAGTGATGCAGGGGTTCATCCGCAAGCGGATTCCGCTGTTCCTGCGGCGCGGGCTGACCATGCTGCCGGCCCTTGTCGTACTGGCCCTCGGTCTGCCGACCACCGACAGCCTGGTGATCTCCCAGGTCTTCCTGTCGTTCGGCATCCCGTTCGCGCTGATCCCGCTGGTCCTGCTCACGAGGCGCCGCGATGTGATGGGCAACTTCGTCAACCGCCGGGCCACGACGGTGGTGGCCACCGTCATCGTCGGACTGATCGTCTGTCTGAACATCTACCTGCTCTGGTACACCTTCGCCCGCTGACCGGACCCGGCCCGACGCCTGGAAGAGCGCCCCCCGTCGACCCGGTGGTCACCCGGCGGGGGCAGGATGGTTTCCATGAGCTCACACCCCATCAGGATCGGCGTCCAACTGCAGCCCCAGCACGCCGACTACGCCCAGATCCGCGATGCCGTCCTCCGCGCCGAGGACAAGGGCGTCGACGTCATCTTCAACTGGGACCACTTCTATCCCCTATCCGGCGACCCCGACGGCAAGCACTTCGAGTGCTGGACGATGCTGGCCGCCTGGGCCGAGCAGACCGAGCGCGTGGAGATCGGTGCGCTGGTCACCTGCGGCGGCTACCGCAACCCGGATCTGCTGGCCGACATGTCGCGGACCGTCGATCACATCTCCGGCGGGCGGCTGATCCTGGGAATCGGCAGCGGCTGGTTCGAGAAGGACTACGACAACTACGGCTACGACTTCACGACGGCCGGCAAGCGTCTCGACCTGCTCGGCGAGTACCTGCCGCGGATCAAGTCGCGGTTCGGCGAGCTGAACCCGGCGCCGACCAGGGACATCCCGGTGCTGATCGGTGGCGGCGGCGAGAAGAAGACGCTCCGCTACGTGGCGGAGTACGCGAACATCTGGCACGTCTTCGGCGACCTCGAGGCCCTGACCCGGAAGTCGGCCATCCTGGACGGCCACTGCGAGACCGTCGGTCGTGACGCCGGCCTGATCGAGCGTTCGACGGCCCTGCCCGGTAGCCCGGAGGACGGCGACGCCGAGGCGTTGGCCGATCTGGGGTTCACCCTGTTCACCGTCGGCATCTCGGGTCCTGACTACGACCTGACCCAGTTGGACGCCTGGTTGACCTGGCGGGATCAGCGGAACGGGTGATTCGACCGCTCGGTCGGCCAGAGGATCTTCCCACCGAAGAGCGATAACGCTCTGCGGCCGGGCCATCCGCAGCTGCTCGGGCGTCGTTCACCAAGCTGCTGCCGTTCCGTCACCAAAGCGTCACATCACACTTCGGTGTCGGACACAACATCGTGGTCGCCGGCTCCGTATAACAGAGGTGAGGCAAGAGAGCCGTCGGGGCGCAGTACCTGTTGTTCAGCGTTGATCCTCTGACGTGCGACAACAGATTCTGTGCGCGGATCAGCGTGATGCGGAGCCACTCCTGGACTCACATGTATGTGCGTATCCGGCAAAACCACAGATGGGGCCACAGCGTGCTTCCCGCGGCCAGAAGTTACCTCGACATGTTCGACGACGAAGAGACCCTCCTCGCGGACGTGGAGCACCCAGCCCACGGCGCCATCCGGGTCCCCGACGGACGCGCGCTGGCCTGGTCGGAGTACGGCAGCGCCCGTGGTGTGCCCTGCATCCTCATTCCCGACGCCGGCTCGTCGCGGCTGGCTCCGGCCTGGCTGCTGCACGATTCGGCCCTGCCGTCGGCCGTCCGTCTGCTGGCCCTTGACCGGCCCGGCACCGGCGCATCCGACCCGATCGGACTCGGCGGTCGGGAGGATCCGGCCGAAGATCTCCGCCGCCTGGTCGACACTCTCGCCGTCGGCCGGGTCGCCGTCATCGGGATCGGGCAGGGCGTCGACGACGTCTTCGCGTTCGCCACCAGGTACCCGCGTCTGGTGGCCTCGGTCAGCGGTGTCTCCGCCCGCCTGTCCGAGCCGGCCCCGGCCCGCCGCAGCATCCTGCGCCCGTTCGCCGATCGGGCCCAACGCCCGGTCGGTGGATTGCTCGGGTCCTGGCTGGCGGCCACCGCCCCCGCCGCCGACCTGACGCGCGAATCCACCTGGGCCAAGGCACTTCCCAGGATGACGGCCGCCGCCGCTGCCGCTCTGGGCGACCGGTGGCAGGAGACCGACTTCCGTGCCGCGTTGGCCACCGACGCCGAACAGACGCAGAAGGCGTGGGGCACCGTCACCCGGCCGGCCGAGCCTGGCGGCTGGAGCCGCGACCTGACGACCGACGGCGTTCCCGTCCACCTCTGGCACGGTCAGAACGAGGGCACGACCAGCGTCTCCGAGATCCGCTCCCTGGTCGGTGCCCGTCCCGGCTGGGAGGTCACCGGCGTGACCGGCCCGACCGCCGTTCTCGGCGTCTGGCCGCAGATCCTCTCCAGCGCCGCCAGCTCGTTCACCAACAACGCCTCCGCCGCCTGACCCCCGCGTCGCTGTTCCGCCCGGACAAGGTCGGGCACCGCGCTTATCAACTTCCACCGCGCTCATGATCGGGTCGATTCGCGTCCCTCCGGTCCCAAATCGGCCAGGTTCGTGAGCGCCGTCGAAGTTGATAAGCGCGACGGGCCCTAGCGGTAGGTGACGGCGCGGTCGGGGAGGGCGTTGGCGCTGATCAGCGCCGCGTACCAGTGGGCGGAGTCCTTCCAGGTCCGCTCGAGCGTGTCGAAGTCGACGCGGACGATGCCGAAGCGTCGGTCGTAGCCGAACGACCACTCGAAGTTGTCCAGCAGCGACCACACGAAGTAGCCCCGCACGTCGACGCCCTTGTCGATCGCAGCACCGACGGCGTCCAGGTGCCGGTAGAGGTAGTCGACCCGGTCGGCGTCGTGGATGTGCCCGTCGGAGGCGACCTCGTCGTAGAAGGCGGCACCGTTCTCGGTGATCATCAGGGGCATGTCGGGATAGCGGCCGCCGACCTTCACCAGTAGTTCGGTGAACGCGTCGGGATCGATGTTCCACCCCATCGCCGTGTACGGACCGGGCTGCGGTAGGAACTCGACGTCATCGGCCCCGACCCACGGACTGGCGGCCGCGTTCCCGTGCCCGTCGGCCTGCTGACGTTCGCCGACACCGCTGTACTTCCGCGCGCGACTGGAGGAGTAGTAGTTGACGCCGAGCACGCTGAGCGGCACGTTGATCAGCTGGAGATCGCCGTCCTGCACGAATGCCCAGTCGGTGATGCCGGCCGTGTCGGCCAGCAGCGACGCCGGGTACTTGCCCTCCAGCATCGGCTGCAGGAAGGCCTCGTTCCCCAGGTTGTCGATGCGCCGGACGGCATCGAGGTCGTCCGCAGATGTCGGGTCGTCCGGCCGTGTGACGTGCAGGTTCAGGGTGACCGACAGCTTCGCGTCCTCGCCGAGCACGGAGCGGATCGCGCGTCCGGCGAGCCCGTGGGCCAGGTTGAGGTGGTGGACGGCGGCCAGAGCAGCGGCCCCGTCGGTCCGGCCCGGGGCGTGCACGCCTGACGCGTAACCCAGATAGGCCGCACACCATGGCTCGTTCAGCGTGGTCCACACCGAGATGCGGTTGCCCAGTTCGCGGGCCATCTGCTCGGCGTAGGCAGCGAATTTGATCGCGGTCCGGCGGTTCGCCCAGCCGCCCTCGTCCTCGAGCTCCTGCGGCAGGTCCCAGTGGTAGAGCGTCGCCACCGGCTGGACGCCGGCCTCGATCAGCGCGTCGACCAGATTCGAGTAGAACGCGATACCCTCGGCGTTGAACTCCCCCGAGCCGCCGGGCTGCACCCGTGGCCAGGAGATGGAGAACCGGTAGGCGTGCAGACCGAGGTTCTTGATGTGCCCGACGTCCTCCGCCCAGCGGTGGTAGTGATCGTCGGCGACATCGCCGGTGTCGCCATTCATCACCCGCCCCGGGGTATGGCTGTACGTGTCCCAGATCGACGGACCGCGGCCGCCTTCCCGGGCTGCGCCCTCGATCTGGTAGGACGCGGTGGCCGAGCCCCACAGGAAGCCGTCGGGGAAGTCGCGCGTGCTGGTCATCTGGCGGGTCCTGTCATGGGTGGGCGGTGGGGGTGTCGAGCGCCGGGAGGACGAGCCTATCGGTGATCACGACCCGGCTTCCCGCACGTCGCCCCGCCGGGGCCAGCTCGCCGGGACGATAGGGTCAACGCGTGTCCAAAGTCCTCACTTCACTGCCGGTCGGCGAGCGCGTCGGCATCGCCTTCTCCGGTGGCCTCGATACCTCTGTCGCCGTGGCCTGGATGCGCTCGAAGGGCGCCATCCCGTGCACGTACACGGCGGACATCGGTCAGTACGACGAACCCGACCTGACGAGCGTGCCGGTCCGCGCGCAGGAGTACGGCGCGGAGATCTCCCGCGTGGTGGACTGCCGGGCAGCGCTGGTCGAGGAGGGGCTGGTCGCGCTCGCCTGCGGCGCCTTCCACATCCGGACCGGCGGGTCGACCTACTTCAACACCACCCCGCTGGGGCGCGCGGTCACCGGGACGCTGCTGGTCCGCGCGATGCACGAGGACGGCGTCGACATCTGGGGCGACGGCTCGACCTACAAGGGAAACGACATCGAGCGGTTCTACCGCTACGGCCTGCTGGCCAATCCCCGCCTGCGGATCTACAAGCCGTGGCTGGACGAGGCGTTCGTCAACGAGCTCGGCGGCCGCAAGGAGATGAGCGAGTGGTTGCTCGCCCAGGGCCTGCCCTACCGCGACAGCGTCGAGAAGGCGTACTCCACCGACGCCAACATCTGGGGCGCAACCCACGAGGCCAAGAAGCTCGAATTCCTGGACACCTCGATCGAGATCGTCGAGCCCATCATGGGTGTCGCGCACTGGGACCAGTCCGTCCGGATCGACGCGGAGGACGTCACCATTGCCTTCCGGCAGGGCCGGCCCGTCGCGATCAACGGTGTCGCCTTCCCCGACGCGGTGGCGCTGGTGCACGAGTCCAACACCATCGGCGGTCGTCACGGGCTCGGCATGTCCGACCAGATCGAGAACCGCATCATCGAGGCGAAGTCGCGGGGTATCTACGAGGCCCCCGGGATGGCGCTGCTGTTCATCGCCTACGAACGGCTGATCAACGGCATTCACAACGAGGACACCCTGGCGAGCTATCACAACGACGGCCGCCGTCTCGGCCGGTTGCTCTACGAAGGCCGCTGGCTGGATCCGCAGTCGCTGATGCTTCGAGAGTCGTTGCAGCGCTGGGTCGGTAATGCGGTCACCGGCGAGGTGACGCTGAGACTCCGCCGTGGGAACGACTACTCGATACTGAGCACCTCCGGCCCGAACTTCAGCTACCACCCGGAAAAGCTCTCGATGGAGCGCACCGAGGACGCCGCGTTCGGCCCGACCGACCGCATCGGCCAGCTGACGATGCGCAACCTGGACATCGCCGACTCCCGCGCGAAACTCGAGCTGTACGCCTCGCTCGGTCAGCTGGATGCCGAGCAGACGCTCGTCGGCAAGCTCGAAGCCGGCGAGTCGGCGGCGATCGCGAATCTGCTGACCCCACCCGACGGCGCCGTCGATGACGCGAACGAGCGTTCCAGCATGGACCTCGGCACCGACTGACCCTGCTGTCAGTCGGACGTCAGCGAGTTCGCCGTCAGGGTCACCAGCAGTGGCGTTGACACCGAAACCTGTTCCTCACCAACACCTTCGGCGATCAACTCGTAGGTGTCACCGACCAGCGAATAGACCTGGATCGACGGCACCGACGGGTCGACGATCCAGTACTGACCGATGCCACCCTCTGCATAACGGGAGAACTTCAACATCCGGTCGATGCGCGCCGTGCTCGGCGACAGCACCTCGACCACCAGCGCCGGCGTGCCGGTGATGTTCTTCGGCCCGATCGCATCCTTGGGCACCACCAGCACGTCCGGCTCGAGCGAGGTCCGGCGGTCCGGCTGCCAGTCCAGCGGCGCGATGAACACCTCCATGGCCGGCGGGCAGACTGTATTGAAGGCGATCGCCAACCGGAGCACGACGCGCTGGTGCACCGTCACGGGGGACGGGCTCACCTGCAGGATCCCGTCGATGATCTCGTACCGCAACCCGTTGTCGGGCAACGTCTCCAGGTCGTCGACGGTCCACTCGCCGTCGACATGATCGGGCCAGCGACCTGGAACCACTGGTGCCACCATGGCTTCCATGGTCCCCCCTTCCTGCTGAGCACACCAGCAGGATGCCTGACGAACCTCGTTCAGCGACGGGGTTGTCCACACGCCACTCGGCCGACGACTCGCTCCCGGAACCACGCCACGGTGCCGGCGATCCCCTGCACGTGCTTGATCAGACCACCGGTGCACAGGGTGCTCGCTGTCGGGGATGACGCGGCCATCTAGAAGCGAACTACGTCGATTCCGTTCCCAGTGACTACTCCGATGACCAGAGATCTCCGGTCACCGGGTGCACCGCCCCGTCGATGACGACGGACCACGGCTGATGGCCCGCCAGCCGCCGCGCAGTCACGCGGCTACCGGAGCGCTGCAGGGAGAACCGGGCCGATCCGACGACGGCCTCGGAGGCGAACCCGTCCGGCAACTCGAACAGGTGCAGGGAGACACCGTGGGCCGGGTCGTACTCCGTGGTATCGCTGCGCGACCCGATCGGTAGGACCGTGCCGGGCCGGACGAGCAGCGGAAGTGAATCAAGGGCGTGCCTCTCGCAGAGCCATCGACCGCCGACCACCTTCTCGCCGGTCAGCAGCCGCGTCCAGGTTCCCTCGGGCAGGTAGTACTCGACATCCCCGGCACCGGAGAACACCGGGGCGACCAGGAGCGAGTCGCCGAGCATGTACTGCGTGTCAAGGTGGGCCACCGCCCGGTCGTCCGGAAACTCCAGCAGCATCGGCCGCATCATCGGGTAGCCGTTCGCGGTCGTCTCACCCGCGACGCGGCTCAGGTACGGCAGCAATGAAAGCTTGAGCCGGGTGAACTTCCGGGCCACCTCGACCGCCTCGTCACCGAAGGCCCACGGCACCCGGACCGATCCGCTGCCGTGCAGCCGACTGTGGCTCGACAGCAGTCCGAAGGCCAGCCAGCGGGTGAAGACCGCCGGGTCCGGAGTGCCCTCGAAGCCGCCGATGTCGTGCGACCAGTAGCCGAACCCGCTGTAGGCCAGCGAGAGTCCACCGCGGAGGGTCTCGGCCATCGAGGCGTAGGTGGATTCGGAGTCGCCCCCCCAGTGCACCGGGAATTGCTGTCCGCCGACCGTGGCGGACCGCGCGAACACGACGGCCTCGCCCTCGCCGCGCCGCTCCCGCAGCAGGTCGAAGACGGCCCGGTTGTAGATTTGCGTGTAATAGTTGTGCATCCGCAACGGATCCGACCCGTCATACCAGACGACGTCCGTCGGGATCCGCTCGCCGAAGTCGGTCTTGAACGCGTCGACCCCCTGGTCGAGCAGGCGTCCGAGATGTCCGGTGTACCAGGCGGCCGCAGCCGGATTGGTGAAGTCCACCAGCGCCATGCCGGCCTGCCACATGTCCCACTGCCAGACGCTGCCGTCCGCCCGCTTCACCAGATAGCCGGCCTGCCGGCCCTCCTCGAACAGAGCCGACTGCTGCGCGATGTACGGGTTGATCCAGACGCAGATCCGCAGTCCCCGCGACTTGAGCCGCGCCAGCATCGCCTCCGGCTCGGGAAAGGTCTTCGGGTCCCATTCGAGATCGCAGAGCCGGAAACCCCGCATCCAGTAGCAGTCGAAATGGAAGACCGACAGGGGGATCTCGCGCTCCGCCATCTCGTCGATGAATCCGGTCACCGTCTGCTCGTCGTAGCTGGTGGTGAAGGAGGTGGACAGCCACAGCCCGAGCGACCACGTCGGTACCGCGGGTGGCCGGCCGGTCAGCGCCGTGTAGCGCGCAAGGATCTCCTTGGGGCTCGGCCCGAGGATGACGAAGTATTCGAGGCATTCACCCTTCACCGAGAACTGCGTCCTGGTCACGGCTTCCGAGCCGACCTCGAACGAGACCCGCTCCGGGTGGTTGACCAGCACACCGTATCCGGCGTTGGTCAGGAAGAAAGGAACATTCTTGTAGGCCTGCTGGCTCGCCGTCCCGCCGTCGTCGTTCCAGATGTCGACGCTCTGACCGTTCTTGACGACGGGGCCGAACCGTTCGCCGAGACCGTAGACCAGATCACCGACACCCAGCGAAAGTTGTTGGAAGACATGGGCAGCACCCTCGTCGTCGACGGCCAGCCCGATGCCGCGCGCCAGACTGCTGGTGAGTACCCGGTCCCCCGAGGCGAAGTCGATCTGCATGCCCGAGGTACGGGACACCGTGGCGGTCAGGTCGCCCGAGCGCAGACTGGCTGCGGTATCGGTGATCTCGATGATCGGCTGCGTCGGTGACGCACCGGGCAGGTCGAAATGCGGACCACGGTCGACCTGTCCACGATGGTGGTCGATGCGGACCCGGATGATGCTGTCCATCGGGCTGGACAGGGTCACGGTCGCGGTGGTCAGATTCAGATCCCACCCCCGCCCGGTCCTGGGCGTGGTGCCGGCCAGGACGGTGAGCGAGCCGCGATCGGCGTGGATCTCGGCGATGTCCACCGGCCGCCGGACGGTGAAACCCTGGCGAGTCAGCCAGTACCCGTCGCTGAACCTCATCGGACCGGGTACCCGCCGGCTGCCTGCCACGACTTGAGCACCATGGCGACCTCCTCGCTTTGCTCGCTGCGGACAGCCGCCTCCAGCGCTGCGTCCAGACTGTGCTCCAGCAGGACCCGCCGAGACGACTCGTGGGAATCGATCGCCGCCTCCACCATGGCCAGGCTCAGGACGTTGTCGTGAACTTCGCCCATCGGCGTCGCACCGGTACGCAGGCAGGAGACGAACTCCCGCAGCGAGCCGGCGATGCCATCGCCGAGAAGCTCGGTGGAAGTCTCGGTCTCGGGGTGCAGTGCCTCCCCCCCGGTGTTCTCGACCTCTGGTGCGTCGTCCCCGTTCCACCGGGCGCTGCCGTGCTCGGCGCTCGCCCGCCACGAACCGTTCCACGAGGTTTCCAGACCCGGGCTGCACCAGGTTCCGGTGAACACATACCTGGCCCCGGTGGACATCTGGAAGATCGCGGTGCAGCCGGCGTCACCCCGGTACCAGCTCCACGGCGGGTTGTACTCCTCGCAGTAGACCGACACCGGGTGTCCGTCCAGCAGGAAGCGCGCGGAATCCAGTTGGTGGACGGCCATGTCGAGCAGCAACGGGTGGTCCATCTCGTCCCGGAACCCGCCGAAGTGCGGGGCCTTGAAGAATTCGGTGGTCAGCACGCCGGCACCGCCGAGCGCATTGATCTGCTCCTTGAACGTCCAGAGCTGCTCGTTGTAACGCCGGGATTGGCTCACCATGAACAATTCTCCCGTCACCTCGGCCGCCGCTGCGAGCGACAGTCCCTGCGCCACCGTCGAAGCCACCGGCTTCTCGCCGAGCACGGGTAGCCCGGCGAAGAGCGCCGCGGTGGTGACGGGGTGGTGCGCTGCTGGCACCGTGACGTCGATGACGGCCTGCCCGCCGGTGCGCGCCGCCACCTCGAGGGCATCGCTGCCGACGGCGACCGGTGTGGACAGCCCGGTCGCGACGGCCGCCGCCGCGTCGGTGTTCAGGTCGACGAGACCCACCAGCTGCACCTCCGGGCAGTCGCCGATGGCCCGGAGCCAGGCCTGCCCCATGCCGCCGACGCCGACCAGCACCACCCGCAGCGGGTGGCCGTCATCGGGGATGGTCCGAAAGCTCATGGTGTCAGCATCTTTCTGGTGTCGGGATGGGTGTCTGCGGGGGGGTAGTTCCGCGTTGCGTCCTGCACAGTGCTCGCTATAGCGAGCACTGTGCAGGACGCAAGCCCTGGGCGGCAGCCCGCCGGAGGGGGGCGGGTCAGGCGTCGACCTGGATCGCGCCCCGGTAGTCGTGGCCGCTGTAGAAGTCGTTGATGTCGTAGCGCAGCAGCGTCGGGTCGGATCGTTCGGGCCGCACGGTGTGGGCCCACTGCACGCCGTTGCTGATCACCCGGCGGACATCCGGGTGGAAGTAGACCGGGAAGTCCTGGTCACCGGGCGAGAAGTAGAAGATCTTCCCGAAGCCGCGCTTCCACGTGCAGCCGCTGCGGAAGACCTCGCCGCCGGTGAAACCGCTGATGAATACGAGCTCGTCGGGTACGGGGATATCGAAGAACTCCCCGTACATCTCCTGCTCCTCGATGATGATCGGGTTCGGGACACCCTGCGCGATCGGGTGGGTCGGGTCGACGGTCCAGACGAGCTCGCGGTCGTGCTCACTGCGCCAGCGCAGCGTGCAACTGGTGCCCATCAGCCTGCCGAAGATCTTCGACCAGTGGCCGGAGTGCAGGACGACCAGACCCATGCCCGCCAACACATGTCGGTGCACCCGGTCCACCACCTCGTCGTCGACCTCGCTGTGCGCCGCGTGGCCCCACCAGGTCAGCACATCGGTGTCGGCCAGTACCTCCTCCGTCAGGCCGTGCTGCGGATCGTCGAAGACGGCCGTCCGGACCCGGGCCCCGTCGACGAGGTTCTCCCGGATCCCGTCGGCGATGGCGCCGTGCATGCCGGTCGGATAACGCTGGGCCACAGGGGGTTCGACCTGCTCGTGGCGGTTCTCTCCCCAGACGAGAACTCGAAGTGCTGACATGGTGATGATCTCCTTGGATGAAATCGATTGGACTGCAACTTATTTGACTGCGCCACCGGTCGCGCCGGCAGCGATGAACTTCTGGGCCAGCACCAGCAGGACGAGAGCGGGCAACGAGGCCAGCACTGCCGTGGCCATCACCGAACTCCAGTCCTGCACGTGCGCTCCGATGTACTGGAAGATGCCGAGCGTCACCGGCTGCACGTCGTTGCCGGTGGTCAGCGTCAGCGCGAAGAGGAAGTCGCTCCAGGTGAACAGGAAGGTGAACAGCGCCCCGGTGATCAATGCGTTCCGGCTGATCGGGATCACCACGTAGAAGAACGCCCGGAAGTGCCCGGCGCCGTCCACCCTGGCCGCCTCGATGATTGGTTTCGGGATGGTCGTCATGTAGGCGCGCATGATCAGGATCGCGAACGGGATGCCGGCGCTGGAGTCGGCCAGGATCAGGCCGCCGTAGGTGTTCAGAATGCCGAGGTCGTTGTAGGCGCTGTAGAGCGCGTTGGCGACCACGATGCCGGGGATCATCTGGCTGATCAGGATGCCGAACAGCACCAGGTTGGTGCCGCGGATCTTGAACTGCGCCAACGCATACGCTGCCGGAGTTGCGATGATCAGGGAGAAGATCACGCTGCCGACGGCGATGATCAGGCTGGTCAGCAGGTTGGTGCCCTGCTCCTCGATGGCGGTGCGGTAGCCGGAGAAGTCCGGGTGCGTCGGGAACCAGCTCGTCCCGAGCGCGCCACCGCCCGGCTGGAGCGAGGCGTTCACCATCCAGTAGACCGGAAACAGCATGATGGCCAGGAAGACGATGCCCAGCACGGTGTTGATCCAGGACCGGCGGGCCTTGGTGGAGTGCACGTGGGGGACCGAGGTCACCGGCGGGATCAGGGTTGTCGTCATGCGCAGGCCTCCTCCTACTCGTCCACCGCGCGCCGGGTGGCACGCAGGTACAGCACGGCGAACACCAGCGAGATGACGATCAGGATGTTGCCGAGCGCGGCGCCCTGGCCGAACTCGAACTGCCCGAACGACAACAGGTACGACTGCGTCGCGATCGTCTGGGTGGCGTTGGCCGGCCCGCCGTTGGTGAGACCGAGGATGATGTCGAGAACCTTGATGGTATAGACAACCCCGAGCACCAGCACCACGCTGACCACCGGCCGGAGCAGTGGCCAGGTGATGTTGCGGAACGCCTTCCAGCCGGTGGCCCCGTCCAGGGAGCCGGCCTCGTAGAGATCCTCCGGGATGTCCTGCAGACCGCCGTAGAGGATCGTCACGTTGAACGGAATCCCGATCCAGACGTTGACCACGATGACGGCGATCAACGCCACGGAGGTGCTCGTCAGCCACGGCACACCGGTGCTGATCAGGCCGACGCTCTTGAGGAACTGGTTCAGCGCACCGCTGTCGGTGTCCAGGATCCACTTCCAGATGGCGCTGGACACGATTAGCGGCAGCAGCCAAGGCAGCAGGAGCAACGACCGCAGGATGCCCGACAATCGGAACCTGTTGCGGAAGAACACTGCCAGCGCCAGTCCGATGACGAACTGGCCGACGATCGAGCCGATGGTGAACAGTGCGGTGTTCACCAGGGCCCTGGTGAAGATGGGCATGCCCACCACCGCCGAGTAGTTGCTGAAGCCGACCCACGGCGCGAGCCCGGAGAAGAACGTGCTCGACGTGTAGTTCTGGAAGCTCATCGTCACGTTCTTGACGACGGGGTATCCGAAGAACAACAACATGTAGAGCACGGCCGGAGCCAGGAAGAGCCACTGGAACAGTCGCTCCCGCCCATGACGGACCTTGCGCGACCCCTGCGGAGCCTCGGTCTGCGCGGTCATGGTTCTGCTCTTCTCATCCTTCTTCGGGTGCGTGTCACGGGACACCCCGGCGGTGGTGGACATCTGCGATCAGCCCAGCGTCGAGGAGGCCGACTTGAGCGCATCGGCCGGCGAGGCGCCACCGGTCAGCGCCGACTGCACGGCCGTGTAGATCGCGGTGGCGGTCTTCGGCCAGGCATCGCCGAGGATGGCGGTGCGGGCGCGGGCGGTGGCCACCGTCTTGGTGAACGCGGCCATCGCCGGTGCCTGCTTGAGGAACGTGTCGGCGAGCGTGGTCTTCGACGGGACGGTGCCGCGGGCGACGGCCATCGCGACCTGGTTCGCGTCGCTGTTCATGCAGGCGACGATCTTGGCGCCGTTCTTCTGGCCGTCGGCGTTGCCGGTGTTCGGCACGGTCCAGACCTCGCCACCCAACGGCGCCTGCGCGACCTGGCCGGCCTTGTTGACCGGGATCGGGACGACGCCGTAGTTCAGTCCCTTGACGGCGTTCAACGTCGGGAACTGCCACGGGCCGTTGACCATCATGGCCGCTTTGCCGACGGCGAACTGGTTCTCGGCATCGGCCTGGGTCCAGTTCAGCGCACCCTTGGACAGCGAGCCGTCCTTCATCAGGTCGACCCAGAACTGCAGGGCCGCGGCTACCTCAGGGGTATTGAGGTCCTTCTCCGAACCGCCGTTGGACCACATGAACGGCAGGAAGGTCCAGCTGCCCTCGTAGGTGGCATTGGCGTCGAGGGCGATGCCGTACTGGCTGCCGACGGTGAGCTTCTTCGCAGCGGCCTGCAGTTCGGCCCAGGTGGTCGGCGGCGTGACGCCGGCCTTGGACAGCACGTCCTTGTTGTAGAAGAGCGCGATCGAGTTGACCGTCGGTGCCAGTCCGTAGATCTTGCCGTTGTACGTGCCGGCCTGCAGGATGCCGGGCGCGTAGTCGGCGGTACTGATGCTGTAGTCCGAGAGCGGTGTCAGTGCACCGGACTTCGCGATCTGCTGCATGTCCGGATTGTCGAGCATCAGCACGTCCGGGAGCGTCTTGGAGGAGCTCTCCTGGAGGACCTTCTGGATCAGGCCGCTGCCGGGGATCGCGTCCCGCACCACGGTGAGGTTGTTGGCCTTGCCGCACGCGGTCAACGTGTCGCCGATGACCTTGTTGTCGTTGCCCTCGTTGTAGTAGTCCAACACGTGGACCGTGGCCGGCCCGGCCGCCGTGGCAGCCGTGCTGCTGCTGCCACAGGCAGCCAGCACCAGCGGGAGCGAGACGACCAGTGCGGCGCCCAGCGCCGACACCTTCCGGTTGCTTCTCTTGACGCCTGCGGCACTGGGGGGACGGAGTCTCTTCATCGAGGCGGATCCTTTTCTCTGGGCGGTGTCCGGGATGGATACCGTGACGGGAATGACGCTGGGCTACTGAGCTACTTTCGATGCGCATCGACAACGGACATCGACAACGTTTCTACGTTCGGTGCGGATGAATCGAGCAATTCCGGCGTTTCGAGTGAATTCCCAGGAGTGCAAGGCAGGGCAGACACGGAGAGCGGTTCAGCGGATAGCGCGGACCACCCCGGCGAGCGATGGTGGTGGATTCATGCTGGAACGGCGGGCCAGGCTGACTGGGACGAGATCCACCTCTCCGGTGGTGGTGACCGAATGGTCGAGCATGCGGAAGAGCGTGGCCATGGCCCGGCGGGAGACTTCCGACGCCTGCTGCTGGATGGTGGTCATCGGGACGCGCAGCCGCTCGGCCAGGGCATCGGGGCAGAGACCGATCACGGCGATGTCGGAGCCGGGCGTCAACCCGTGCTCGAGCAGTACCGCGGTCACTGGGTCGGGCGCGTCGGAGTGCTGCAGGATGACCCCGGTGACGGGCGGCTCCATCGACAGCATGCTGTCGACGGCCCGCGAGGCATCCGAGTGATTGGGTTCCATGGCGAGCGTGCGGATGTCGACCCCTCGGCGTTCCGCCGCCTGTGCCACCCCACGCCGGAATCGCACCGAGAAGTTGGCCTGGCCTTTCAGACTGTCGGGATCGATGGCCAGCAGCGCGATCTCACGGTGTCCGAGGTCAGCCATCTCATCCACGCAGGTCTGGCCGGCACCCTCGAAGTCGAAGTCGACGCAGTGCAGGTCGGCACTGTCCTCCGGCACACCGATCAGGACGACGGGCACTCCGAGTGACTTGGCGACCGGGATGCGGTCGTCGTGCGAGCCCACCTCCATCAGGATGAGGGCATCGCAGAGTGATCGACCGACGAGCCTTCGCAGACCGGCGGGACCCTCGTCCGCCGTCACCAGCAGGATGTCGTAGTCGTGGGCCCGGGCCAGGGTGGCGATCTCGGCCATGAACTCGGCAATGACGGTCATGTCGATGTTCGGCCGGAACGGGACGACGAGCCCGATGATGTTGGTGCGGCTCCCGGCCAGCGCCTGTGCCCCGGAATTCGGGTGGTAACCGAGGTCCTCGATGACCTGCTCGACGCGCTTGCGCGTGGCCGGGGAGATGGAGCGCTTCCCGCTCATCACGTAGGACACGGTGCTCTGCGAGACGCCGGCAGCACGTGCCACATCTTCACTGGTCGGCATTCCCGGTCACCTCCTCGTGTCCGTTGGTGGCTTGGCGCAGATCAACCACCATTGGTTATCGATGCGCTTCGACAAGTTTGAGTATTGAGTGAACTAAACCCATCCGTCAAGCCCTGCAGGTCACGAAAAGGTCACGATCTGCGACCGGGGTCACAGTCCGGCTCTCGGCAGGCATGTCCATCGGGTTGATGAGTCTCCCCAGAGGTCGACGGGCACGGCGTAGGCGGTGATTCGGCATTTGGCATGCTCCAGAGGTGAGACCGACACGCGGCGCACCCACCGCACTGCTGCTGACGGCCGTTCTGTTGTTGGCATTGAACCTCCGTCTCTCCGTCAATGCGCTGGGCACGGTTCTTCCGGAGATCCGCACGGATCTCGGGCTGGGGTCGGCCGGCGCAGGTCTGCTGCTGTCGTTCCCGCCGTTGGTCTTCGCCTTCGCCGGCATCCTGACACCGGCCGCCGCAGCCAGGATCGGCAATCATCGGCTCGTCGTCCTGGCGCTGGTGACAGCGACCGCCGGCCAGTTGATCAGGGCCTGGATCGGTGGCAGCGCGGCCCTGTTCGCCGGAACGCTGGTGTCGCTGGCCGGTCTGGCCATCGGCAACGTCCTGATGCCGGGACTCATCCGCCAGCACTTCGCGGCCCACATCACCACCGTCACCTCCGGTTACGTCACCATGCTGTCGCTCGGCGCCGCGGTGGCCTCCGGCCTGAGCATCCCGATCGAGAACGCCCTGGGCGGGTCCTGGCGGACGGTGTTCACCCTGTGGGCCGCAGTGAGCGTGATCGCACTGCTGCCATGGCTTGTCATCGCCGTCGGGTCCAGGGCGGAACCGTCGCGCGGGCGGCGATCTGCCGTTCCGCTCCGCGCTCTGACCCGCTCTCCGCTGGCCTGGGCGATGGTGGTGCTGTTCGGAGTGCAGTCCGGCCACGTGTACGTGGTCGTCGGCTGGTTCGGACAGGTACTGCTGGATGCGGGAATCAGCGAGGTCAAGATGGGAGCGCTGCTGTCGGTGGCACCGGCCATCGGCATCGGCCTGTCGTTGACCGTGCCGGTGCTGCTGCGACGGCAGCGGTGGGCGCTTCCGCTGATCCTGTTCTTCAGCGGTTGCTATCTCGCCGGATACCTCGGACTGGTGTTCAACCCGGTCGGCGGGTCGTGGGCCTGGCTGGTGCTGGTCGGTCTGGGCGGCGGCACCTTCCCGACCGCACTGACCCTGGTCGCGCTGCGCGCCCGCACCCCCGACGGGGTCATCGCGCTGTCGGCGTTCACGCAGTGCGTCGGATACCTGATGGGAGCGTTGGGACCCTTCGTATTCGGGCTGTTGCACCACCCCGGCGGGAGCTGGACCCCGTCGCTCGTCCTGATGATGGTGCTCCTGCTCCCGATGGCCGCCTCCGGATTCGCGGTCGCCCGGCCCCGGTTCCTGGAGAGCGAGATCCGGCTCCCTGGTTCAAGTCAGCCGGACGGGCCGGCGCGCGGTTGAGGTCAGCCGGACGGGGCCGGCGCGCGGTTGAGGTCAACTGGACGGGACCGGCGCGCGGTTGAGGTCAACTGGACGGGACCGGCGTGCGGTTGAGGCTCGCCGGACGGGCCTCCTGCGGCCCGTCCGGCGAACTGGCCGCGTCAGGTGGAGAGCGTCCGCAGCAGTTCGGCGGTCTCGACCCGGCCGAAGTGTTCGGCCCACCCGAGGGGGGTACCGCCGAACCGGCGGTCGGTGATCGTCGGATCCGCTCCGGCTTCCAGCAGCAACCGTGTCATCTCCAGTTCCCCCTGACCCGCGGCGAAATGCAGAGCGGTCTCCCACTCCTGCTCGACCGGGATGTCCTGACGACCGAGCGCGTTTACGTCGAAACCATTGGTCAGCAACAGTTCTACCCCGGACCGGGAGCCGGCGACCGCGGCCCGGAGCACGAGTGACGGATGGCGTCGGCGCACCCGGGCCAGCAACCTGGGCGATGTCAGCTCGGCAACCAGCGCGGCATCGCCGCTCAGCAGTGCGCCGACCATCCGCGTCTCCGGCTCGAGAACCTCCTCCGGCGCCCCGAGATCGACCAGCAGGCGGGCGATCTCGGGACGGCCCGACTGAAGAGCCAGTGCCATCGGTGACGTCGGGCGACGGGTGCTCCACTCTCGCAGCGGCGCAGCCAGATCCACCCCGTGCGAGGCGAGCAGGCGGACCCGGTCGGCCATCCCGTGGCTGACGGCCCACGACAGATCACCCCGGACCATCTCGGCGGGGGTGGCGTTGCGGTCGAGAAACCGCCGGCGCCACGGCCCACCGTCACCGGTCCCGAGACCGTACTCGAAAAGCATGACGAGGTGGCTGTTATCGCGTTCGAACATCCGGTTGTAGAGGGTCTGCCCGTCGTTCGGGTCGGCCCCGGCCTCCAACAGCAGCCGAGCAAGATCGAGAGCGTAGGGATGATGCGGTTGATTGGCCGAACCCCCCTCGCCCGACCCGAACACACCGGTCAGCGCGGTGAACGGGCAGGTCTCGCCGTGCCACAGGTAGCCGGCGTTCGGATCAGCCCCGGCCGCCAGCAGCAGTTGAGCCGTGGCCAGCACGTTCTCCCGCGGCGGCGGGGGGTCGAGCCGGGCATAGGTGACGTAGAGCAACGGTTCCCAGCGCAGGACGCCGCCGACCCTCCCGGCCGAGGACGGGTCGGCAGCCAGGAAAGCCCTGACGGCCACCGGATCGGCTGCGACGCAGGCGGTGTAGAGGTCGGCCCGGCCGATCGACGGGTCGGCGGCGAGCATCCGGCCGGCGAGCGCACGGCGCTCGGGACCGTCATCGACGCTGTACCGAAGGACCGCATGCAGCAGGAACCGGTCGATCGGATCGGGGTCCGGCGGATTCACATCCGGTGCACGGGAGAGCTTCTGCACCCACTGCAGGTGATCCGTCATCCGCGGCCAGCTGCGGAATCCGTAGCTGCGCGCCAAGATCAGCTGGGCCAGGTGCAGCGGATACCCGCTGGTGGTGCTCCCCTCTGAGATCTTGGCGTTCGCGGATTCGTTGCTGTCCAGGGATTCCGCGCCGTCTGCGGATTCTGCGCCCACCGCGGGTTTCACGCTGGGCGTTCTGTCAGGCGGAAGGTGCTCGGCGGCGAGGGCGAGCGCCTCCGGATCACCGGAACGCAAGTGGCCCTGTAGTTCTCGGGCCTGCTTGCGCAGCTGGACCAGGGATGGGTCGGGCGGGAGGGGACGGGTCGGCATGCCGACCTCCTTTCAGGGGCTCCCGGTGTCCGCATGCTCGGGGCGAAAGGAGGTGGCCGAAGTGCTGACCATCTACCGCTCAGGTGGACTCTGCCCTGCCCGCGGACCGGTGGCGCCCTGCTCGCCAGCCGCGACGATACTCCCGCTTGCGACCGACCGAAAGAGATCCACGCTATTCCTGCAGCAATCGCTCCGCGCGCTCGAGCCACAGGGCGGCCTGGTCGGGACGCCCGGCCTTGCGCAGCATGTCGGCTCCGCGGAGGACGACGTCCTCGTCGTACGGGTCCAGTTCGGCGATCCGCCCCAGCGCCCGGGCTGCGTCGTCATATCGCCCCGACCGCTCGGCCGCGGTGGCCACCACCTCCAACAATCCGATCGCGCGGTATTCGAGTTGGTCCTTGAGTCGCAGCACCCGCGGGGCATACGCCGCCTCGGGCAGCAGATCTTCCCGGTACAGGGCGGCGGCGGCCGCCGCCAGCGAAGCCTTCTCGCCCGGGCGCGCGCGGTCGGCACGATCGCAGGCCCGCTCGAATTCGGTGACGTCGACCTCGGTGCCGGGCGCCAGCAGGAGTGATTCGCCGTTGCGCGCCACCAGCTCTCCGCAGCTGGCGCGGATCCGCGTCAGGACGTTGCGCATACGCCGTCGCCCGACGTCACCCGTGACCTCGGGCCACAACTCGTCGATGGCGACGTCGATCGGGATCGACATCCGGGCGGTGGCCAGCAGGATCAGGAGCTGAGCCGGCCGACCCTGCGGCACCGCCACGGCAGTACCACCGACGCTCACGGCAAGTCCGCCGAACAACCGCACCCGGGGATTCGCCGGCTGCAGGGCAGCGGCCACCACCGACCCGGCAGCCGCGGCAATCGGGCCGAGTCGTCGTACCAGGTCGGCCTCCAACCGACTGAGCAACGCCGGGAGATCGGCGGCGGTCGGCGCCGCCCGCCCCGGTCCGACCAGGGCGGAGGCCGCCTCGAACCCTCGGGCCGCGTCCTGGCCGGCGCCCTGCTCGTCGTCGGACCGGAGCCGGGCCAGCGCCAGATGCAGCCAGACCAACCACAGGTCGCGTGGCGGGAACCACGGCTCGTCGAGCAGTCGCGTCAAGTCCGCGATGGCCCTGACCGGATCACCACGGCGGGCGTTGATCATGCCGCTGGCAAACCACGCCACTTCCGCGAAACCATCTGCGTCCGCTCGTTCGACGGCCCTGGCCAGATAGCGGTCGGCCACACCCGGCTCGCCGATGCGTTCGGCGCTCATCGCCGCCTCCGCCATGAACTCGCCGCCGGTGGAGTGCTCGAACCAGTCGCCGGGATGACGCTCGGCCTCGGCCAGCCACTCCAACGTCGCGGCGGCGTCACCGAGCTCGGCCGAGAGCAGCGCCATGATCCAGGCGGCGTACCCGAGTGAGCGCTGATCGCCGGTCTCGGCCGCTTCGAAGCGGATCTGCTCGAGCAGCGGCAGAGCACCGGTGCCGGTGTGGGACCGGACCAGCACCTCGGCCAGGAACGTCCCGATGCCGGCGCGACGAGGGTGCCCGACGGGCAGCAGATCCATGCCCTCCTGCAGCCTGGCAACGCCGCGGATCTCCTCGCCGCGCTCGAAGTAGACGCTGTACCCGAGTGTCAGCAGCGATTGGGCCCGCCACTCGCTACGGCCGAGCGCCCGGGCCGCGCCGGCCGCCACCTGCAGCGCGTCCTCGGCCCTGGTCAGCGAAAGCGGGTCGCCGCGCCAGCTCAGTACGCGGCCGAGAGCGTGGGAAGCACGAGATTTCGCCTCCGTCATCAGCGTGGTGGCGAAGGTGGGCCGGCTGTGTGCCCGCTCCGTCTCCAGCGTCCTGTCGAGCACGGCGAACCGGGCCTCCACCTGGTCAGCCAGGAAGTCCCGCGCGAGATCGGCGATGCGTTCGGCCTCCAGGGCCAGGGCGAAGGCCTCACCCTCGGGGCCAACGACGGCCAATGCCTCCGCGCGGTCGAGCAGCCGGTAGCGAAGCCGGACTCGAGCCTCGGCATCACAGGCCCTGGCCAGTTCCAGCAGTACCTTCGGGTAGGCGGCGAGCACCTCGTCGGACAGAGCCGAGATCAGGGCGGCGACCTCGGGTAGGTCGCCTGCGTCGGACCGTTCGGCGAACGCGACGGCAACCAGTTGGCACAACGCCCGGTCCTCGCCGGCCGCCAACAGCGCGTCCACCTGCGCTCCGAGCGCGATGGCCCGCTGGCCCGCCGTGATCCCCACATCGGGCGGCTGGCTCGGGCTGGCCGAATTGTCCGGGTCCACCGGAGCAGTGTACGAGCAGGGCAACCATGGGCGGCTGTTCGCTCGCTCGCCTGACCCACGTTTGCCTGCTCTGCGCGGATCAGCCACTTCGGCGTCGACCAACCGAGCTAGGTCTCGTGCAGATCCTGGGCGTCCGCGAAGTGAAAATTCGTCCGCGCTGATCAAGCCGGCCGGAGGCCTCGCGGTCATCAACTTCGCCCCTTGCCGCGTTCATCCACTTCGCCTGCGCTGATCAAGTTCGCCCGCCGCCGCGCTGATCAACTTCGACGAAATAGATGAACTCGTCGATTTTGGGAACGGTGGGACAGAAGTAGACGAGTTCATACGCGCCGTCGAAGTTGATAAGCGTAGCGAACCGCTATTTCAGCAGCCGGACACCTGCATCTGGCCTGCATGTGACAAACCACCCGGCTGGTGCGACTGCCACCACATTGATTGGTGGCACCGAGACGGCGGCAACCCAGCTACCAAGGCGGTGTGCTGTTCTGTCCGTGTCATCACACCGAAATTCACCAAGGTTGAATGGGTGGTGCAGATGGGCGAGGACGGAATACCGGAATTGATACCACCGAAATGGATCGACTCGGAGCAAAAACCCCTCCGCAACGACATGCACCGACCCATGGGGGCGTAGAACTACCGCTCGGAGCCGCCCCGTGGACCTATGCTGGACCAACGTCCCTCAGAAGCCGTGGACGACGCAGGATCAGGACCATCGATGACTGCTGCACATCAGACGTGCGAGCGAGTCAGACGTGCGGGCGAGTCAGAGGTGTCCGAGCCCAGGGGCCGGCGCGTTCGCGAGTACTTCCTCGTACCGCGCGTTGCGGATTCCGTTGACCAGCTCGTTGGCGTCCTCCTTGTCGCGCACCACCTTGGAGACGACGACCACAGCGAACATCGCGGAGACAAGGCCCATGCCGACGGTCCAGCGCTGTTGGACCGAGATGTCGAGCAACATCAGGTTTCCGACGTTCCAGGCGGCGGTGATGGCCAGGAAGACGACGGCTGAGCCGAAGAATGCGGAAGTGTTCTTGGGGACGATCTTGGGAGTGGACATGGGAAGTCGACCTTTCAGTTCAGTAGGCAGGAGGGGTTGGCAGATGACGATTGGCGAATGGGGTTGGCGAACCGGATTGATGAACGGGGTTGCAGAACCTGGCTCGCCGGCCGGCTGGCCCGCGAGAGCAGCTGAATCAGATATCAGGACCGTGACCCGAAAATACCTGCAGCACCGGGATTCTCTGCGGAGTTGCTCCGCCGGCCCAGTCCGGCGGATGACGCCTGCGCGTTACTCGGCCCGGCCGGCCCGGCGGGTGACGCGCGCGGGCTTGGCGGCCCGCCGGTGGCGAGGCGGAACGACTGCCTTGGACATCGAGTGACGTCGTCCGTCGAACTGGTGAACCTTCAGGACCTGCTCGAGTTTGGTGTGGCGGATGCGGCTGGCCTGCTTGCTGATTCCCTGCGCATCACCGATGTCGCCGTAGCTCGCCTGTGGAAGCGAGGTACGCAGGCTGTGCACGGCCTGCGCTTCGATGATGTCCAAAACCACTCTGGCCTGCGAGATCAGTGCGATCTCGGCAAGCTCTTCGCCGATCGGATCGTCGTCGGGAGCGGTTTGGGTGGCCGCCCTGGCCAGGAGAGTAGCGATGTAGTCGTACATCTCCGGGAGATCCATGGGACAGAGCATGCAACACGACAACACAGATTGTCAACGACAATCCAGATTGTCGTCAGAGATCCGGCCGGACGGCGGACTCGTCAGTTCAGAGCGCGGTCGTCGACTCCGCCGTGCCGGCCACCCCCACATCTCCGACGACCAGGAGGTGACCGGAAAGCGGCGCAGCGGCGAGTTGCTCGGCGGAAAGCCCGGTGCGCGCAGACGTGACGAACAACGTGCGCAGGTCGGGTCCGCCAAAGGCGACGCTGGTCGGCCGGGGCACCGGCATCGGCAGCACCCGGTCGATCGAACCGTCGGGCGCGTGGCGCACGACGCGGGCGCCGTCCCACTTGGCGCTCCAGACGAATCCCTCGGTGTCGACAGTCAGCCCGTCGGGATTGCAGTCGTCTTCGACGGCGAAGTCGCGCGGGTTGGACAGATCACCAGAGGTGATGTCGAAGTCGAAGGCGGTGATCGTCCTCGTGTCGGAGTCGGTGTGGTACATGGTCTTTCCGTCAGGTGCATACCCGGCGCCGTTGGCGCAGCCCAACCCGGTGAGCACGGTGGTGACAGTGGGCAGCGTGGTGGAGTTTGCGTCTGCCTCGATCCGGTACAGACCGGCGGAGCGTGGGACGCCCTCCATCACCATGCCGCCGATCCAGAACCGTCCGGCTGCATCGACAGTGCCGTCGTTGTAACGGGTCCCGGCGTTGTGGCCTTCCGGATCGACCAGGAACTCCAGTGCTCCGGTGGCCGGGTCGAACGTGTGGATGCCGGACCGCAGCGCGACGATCAGACCGCCCCGTTCGCGGATCGCCAGCGCGCCGATCAGCGAAGGGACGGGCCAACTCTCGACAACCTCGGTGCCCCAGGCCCAGCGGTGGACGAGCAGACCCTCGATGTCCACCCAGTACAGCGACTGGTCCCGGACAGACCAGACCGGCCCCTCACCGAGAACGGAGGGGCCGGGCCCTGCGGCCCACGAGTCACCGAGGGGCCGCACCGCTGTCACGCTGCGTGTCACGCTTTTTCCATCGAACGAAGACGCCATGCCGATGACGCTAGGCCATGACGCAGAAGCCGTGCTCGGCGTGGAGCCTGCTGGCTCAGCGCGCGCCGAGGACGTGCTCGACAGCCAGCTGGTTCAGGTGCACGAATGCGTAGGAACGCTCGCCGACCTTGTCGGCGTCGAACGCCTCGAAGGCCGAGGGGTCGCCGAGCAGATCCTTGATGCTCTCGCCGGCGGCGAGGGTGGACTCGGCCAGCTCGTTGATGCCGGACGCGGCGAGCGCCTCCTGGACCTCGGGGTCGGCACGGAACGCCAGGGCGCGCTCTTTCAGCAGCAGGTACATCCGCATGTTCGCCGCGGCCGAGGCCCAGACACCGTCGTAGCCTTCGGTTCGGGACGGCTTGTAGTCGAAGTGGCGCGGGCCGCTGTACTTGGGACCGCCCCCGGGGAAGCCGTTCTCGACCAGATCGACGGTGAAGAATGCGGACAGCAGCTCGCCGTGTCCGAACACCAGATCCTGGTCGAACTTGATCGACTTCTGGCCGTTGAGGTCGATGTGGAAGAGCTTGTCGGCCCAGAGCGCCTGCGCGATGCCGTGGGTGTAGTTGAGGCCGGCCATCTGCTCGTGACCGGTCTCCGGGTTCACGCCGACGATGTCGCCGTGCTCGAGCGAGTTGATGAAGGCCAGCGCATGCCCGACGGTCGGCAGCAGGATGTCGCCACGAGGCTCGTTCGGCTTGGGCTCCAACGCAATTCGGATTCCGTAGCCCGATTCCTTGATGTAGGCGGCAACGGTGTCGACGCCCTCGCGGTAGCGATCGAAGACGGCGTGCAGGTCCTTGGACCCGTCGTACTCGCTCCCTTCGCGGCCACCCCACATGACGAACGTCTCCGCGCCGAGCTCGGCGGCAAGATCGACGTTGCGCAGCACCTTCCGGAGCGAGAAGCGGCGCACGGAACGGTCATTGGAGGTCAGCCCGCCATCTTTGAAGACGGGATGGGAGAACAGGTTCGTGGTGATCATCGGGACGACCATCCCGGTGCGCGCCAGCGCGGCCTTGAAATCCGTGAGGATCTTGTCGCGGGTGGGGACGTCCGAACCGAACGGGATCAGGTCGTCATCGTGGAAGGTGATGCCCCAGGCGCCGAGCTCGCTGAGCTTCTCCACCGCCTCGATAGGATCCAAGGGGGCGCGGGTTGCATCGCCGAACTGATCCTTGCCCTGCCAGGCCACCGTCCAGAGGCCGAAGGAGAAATGATCGTCCACGGTGGGGACGGCGGTGGTGTTGACGGGCATGACGCGACTCCCTTGTCGATGAGACACTCTGATTTGTTGGTTCAATGAACTTATCGCTGGAAACGAGGGAGGTCAAGCCTATGACGGAACATCCATCGGCCCCTGCCGGACGGTCGCCGATCACCCCTGCGCGGCAGGCCAGCCTGCGGGAACACAACCTGGGCATGGTGCTGGACCAGATCGTCAACGTCGTCAATCCGCCGTCGCGGGCCGATATCGCGGCGTCCACCGGGCTGACCAGGGCAACGGTGTCCGCCCTCGCCGATCGACTCATCGCCGGCGGGCTGATCACCGAGCTCGCACCCGTTTCGTCCCAGCGCGCCGGTCGCCCCGCGGTGCCGCTGGTACCGGCGCCGCGCAGCCTGATGGCGATCGGCCTCGAGGTCAACGTCGACTACCTCGGGGTCCGGATCATCGACCTCACCGGAGCGGTATTGGCCGAGCAGGTCGTCACGGGCAACTTCCGAGCCACCCGTCCCGAACCCGTGATGGCCACCCTGGCCGCGGTGTTCGCCGACACGGTCGCGCCGTTGACGGCCGAAGGCATCCCCCTCGCCGGTTGCTACCTGGCGCTACCCGGTCTGGTCGACCGCAAGACCGGCCCGCTGAGACTGGCACCCAACCTCGGATGGGGACCGGTCGACGTGGTCGCCCTGCTGACCGAGGCCACCGGCCTGACGGACACGCCGGTCTGGATGGCGAACGAAGCCACGCTGGCCGCGCGGGCCGAAGCCGAGATGCTGCGGCCCCTCGGAGTGCACTCGTTCTTCTACGTCTCCGGCGAGATCGGGATCGGCGGGGCGATCGTCAACGACGGTGCGGTGATGCCCGGGCGTCACGGCTGGAGCGGGGAGATCGGCCACACGCTGATCGATCCGCTCGGCCCGCTGTGCGGCTGCGGGGCGCTCGGCTGCCTCGAGCAGTACGCGGGCAAGGACGCCTTGATGCGCGCCGCCGGACTCGATCTGGCGCTACCGGTCGATGCCCTGCTCACCACGTCGGACCGCGGTCGTACCGTGCTGGCCCTCGCTGCCGGCGGCCGAGCCCTCGGCACCGCCCTGTCCAACACGATCAATCTGATCGACGTGGATACGGTCGTGCTCGGCGGCATCTACGCCCCGCTGGCGCCGTATCTGCTGCCCGAGATCCAGCAGGAGATCAGCGCCAGGGTGCTGTTCCACCCGTGGTCACCGGTCACCGTCCAGGCCGCGCAAGCCACCGACTACGCGGCCCTGACCGGCGGCGCGATGACCGTGCTCGGCGAGATCGTGCGCGACCCGAGCAGCTGGACGCAGCGCATCCTCGGTTGATCCTGCGCGCCGCGCGACCTCCGTACGGCGGGTCCAGCTCAGGCGAAACCCAGGATTACCCAAAGGATCGACGAGAAGGGCAGGTGAGTCAGGCGAGAATTGCACAACGGTTGAGCACAGGACGGCTCAAACCGACCCGTCATTGAGTACGTTCCGCAGGTGTCCTCAGAATTCCCGCCCGTTGCGACCCTGGTCGTCCCGACTCCGCCCACAGCGACTCCGCCCACAGCAGCCCCGGTTGCCAGGCCCCGCAGCCGTCGTGCCCGTGGTGCCTCCGCCCACCCGTTTCCGACCGCGAAGCCCGGCCAGGAGCGTCTCGCCCGCTGGACGATTCTGGCCTTCTCCATCGTCTCGATCATTTCCCTTGCCTCCTGGCCGGTCCGGCGGATCGCCGTGGAACGCGGATGGATCGACGTCGCCGCCGACGTGCTCAACCTCCCGCTCTCGCACAGCTTCTTCGGAGCGGTCCTGCTCTTCCTGCTGACCGGAGCCCTGGTCAGGCGCAAGCGATTCGCCGTCTGGATCGTCATCGGCTACCAGTCGCTGGGGATCATCGCTGCGGCCGCCCTGGTCGTCCGCGAGTTCACCGGACGACAGCCGATCTCCGTGCGCGTCCTACCCGAGGATCCGGCCGGCAAGGTGTCGGTCTACCTGGCGGCCGCCTTCGGCGTCCTGGCCATCGTCGGACTGTTCTGGGCCAGGCCGGCCTTTCCCGCCCGCCGATCACCGGGCTCGCGATGGGCGACACTCCTGACCCTGCTGATCGGCATGGGTGCCTCGATCACCCTCGCGATCGTCCTGACCGAGGTGTTCAACGGCTCGCTGCGCCATCCCTGGATGACCGTCGCCCAGGGAGTGCGAGCCGCTCTGGGACTCGATACCGGCGTCTCCCAGATCGCCGGCATGCGCCATCTCCCCGGGTGGATCTTCTCGCTGACCAGCACCGTCTCCGCGCTGGTGCTGCTGGTGGCCATTGCAGTCTTCCTGCGCTCGAGCGCGGCCGGTCGCACCATCGACGGGAACACCGAACTCGCGATCCGGACGCTGCTGCTCTCCGGCGGTCACGACGATTCGCTCGGCTACTTCGCAACGCGTCGTGACAAGACGGTGATGATGAGCCCGGACGGACGGGCAGCGATCAGTTACCGGGTGATCGCCTCGGTGGCGCTGGCCTCCGCGGATCCGCTCGGACCGCAGGACGCATGGCCGGGGGCCATCGACGCCTGGCTGCACGAAGCCCGGACCTACGGCTGGGTCCCCGCGGCCCTCTCCCCCGGCCGGGAGGCCGCCCAGGCCTACGTGGATGCGGGTCTGCGGGCCATTCCGCTCGGCGACGAGGCGATCATCGATGCGTCCACCTTCACCCTGGCCGGCCCGGCGATGAAGGCTGTCCGTCAGGCCGTGGTCCGGGTGGAGCGGGCGGGCTACACCGTCTCGATCCGCAGGCACCGCGACATCGACCCGTCGGAGATGGCCGAACTCGCAGACTGCGCGGAGGCGTGGCGCGGCGATGCGCCCGAACGTGGCTTCTCGATGGCACTCTCACGTCTGGGCGACCCGGCCGACGGTGCCTGCCTGATGGTCATCGCACACCGTCCTGACGGCAAACCGGCCGGTATGCTGTCCCTGGTGCCGTGGGGCCGGCGGGGAGCGTCGCTCGACCTGATGCGCCGAGATCGTGAGTCCATCAACGGTCTCGTCGAGATGATGGTGACGACGCTGATCGAACGGAAGTCGGACTTCGGACTTCGACGGATCTCGCTGAACTTCGCCATGTTCCGGGCGGTGTTCGCCGAGGCCGAGGAATTCGGTGCCGGCCCGGTGACCAAGCTGAACAACGCTGTCCTGGGGGTCTTCTCGCGGTTCTTCCAGCTGGAGAGTCTGTACCGGTCGAACGCGAAATACCGTCCGGCCTGGGTGCCCCGGTACCTCTGCATCGACTCGCCGCTCTCCCTCGTCCGGGTGTCCATCGCGGCCGGTATCGCCGAAGGTTTCCTGCCGCAGTTCCGTCGGCGCGAACGGCTCACCGCACCGCCGGCCGAGCCGTGGCTCGTGGCCGCGATCGCCGAAGCGGAGGAACAGGCCACGAATCGCCGGCCGACGCCGTTGCGGCGCCCCCGCGAGCAGGAACGTATTCGCCGCAACAGGTTGGCCGTCCTGGAGGCCGCCGGCATGGAGGCCTATCCGGTCGAGGTCCCGCGCACCGGCACGCTACCGGAGGTGCTCGCCCATCCCGACGGCGACGTGGTCAGCGCGACCGGGCGGGTGCAGTCGATGCGTGACTTCGGGAGTGTGTGCTTCGCGACCATCTCCGGGGAATCGACTGCGCTGCAGCTGGTCCTGGATCTCGCCGAGCTGGGGCCGACCGCTCTGGGACTTTGGCGTTCGGCCGTTGATCGTGGCGACATCATCAGCGCCACCGGGCATCTGGGCCACAGTCGCTCCGGGGAACGCTCGCTGATCGTGACCGGCTGGCAGATGGCCTCCAAGTCACTACGTCCTCTGCCTGGTCGGGCCGGCCTCACCGACCCCGAGGCCCGGGTACGCAACCGCTCCGTCGACCTGATCGTCAACCCGGAGACCGCAGCGATCCTGGCCGAACGCAGCGTGGCGGTGGCTGCCCTCCGGAAAGCCTTCTGGACAGGAGGTTTCACCGAGGTGGAGACGCCGATCCTGCAGAACGTGCACGGTGGAGCGACGGCGCGGCCGTTCACCACCTACATCAACGCCTACGACCGGAACCTGTCGCTGCGCATCGCCCCCGAGTTGTTCCTCAAGCGACTGATCGTCGGCGGGACCGGCCCGATCTTCGAACTGGGCCGGAATTTCCGCAACGAAGGGGCCGACGCCACCCACAATCCCGAGTTCACCTCGCTGGAGGCCTACCTGCCGTTCGCCGACTACCACCGGATGCGCGAGATCACCGCCGACGTCATCCGTCAGGTCGCGGTGGCCGTGCACGGATCACCCGTCGCCATGCGTCCCGATGCGGCCGGAGTCCTGCAGGCGGTTGACCTCTCGGCGCCGTGGAAGGTGATGACGGTGCACGACGCGGTCAGTCAGGCGTGCGGACAGCAGATCGATCCCGGCACACGCGCAGAAGTGTTGCAGAGAATCGCCACCGGCCACCAGCTGCAGGCCAACGACGGCATGACCGCCGGCGAGTTGGTGATGGACCTCTACGACCATCTCGTCGAACCGAACACGTTCGAGCCCACCTTCTACATGGATTTCCCGGTGGAGACCTCGCCGCTGACCAGGACCCATCGCGTCGATCCGCGCCTGTCCGAACGGTGGGATCTGGTTGCATTCGGGATGGAGATCGGCACCGCCTACTCCGAACTCGTCGATCCCGTCGACCAGCGGGCCCGGCTCACCGAGCAGTCGCTGCGCGCTGCTGCCGGTGATGAGGAGGCGATGGAGATCGACGAGGACTTCCTCGGCGCGATGGAACTGGGCATGCCGCCGACCGGTGGGCTCGGGCTCGGCGTCGACCGGGTCGTCATGATGCTCACCGGCACGTCGATCCGCTCGGTGCTGACCTTCCCCTTCGTCCGGCCGCTGGCCTGAACCCGCAACGTCCTGCACAGCGCTCGCTATAGCGAGCGCTGTGCAGGACGTTGCGGCGTTTGCTGAGCTTCAGTCGGAGGCGGCCGTCAGGGTGGCGAGCTGGGCGTTGGTCAGCACCAGGTGCGCTGCGGCCAGCAGGCCCTCGACCTGGGAAACCTTGCTGGCACTGGCGATCGGCGCGATGACGGTGGGCTGCGCCGCCAGCCAGGCGAGGGCGACCGTGCCGACACTGGTCGAGTGCTCGGCCGCCACCTGGTCGAGGGCGGCCAGCACCCGCAGCCCGGACTCGTTCAGGTATCGGGACGCGCCCTCGGCCCGCGGCGACTGCCCGTCGGCCGCGCTGGTGCGGTACTTGCCGGTCAGAAAGCCGCTCGCCAGCGACGAGTACGGAGCCGTCACCAGGCCCTCGCGTGACACGAGATCCTGGACGTCGCCCTCGAATTCGTGACGGTGCACCAGGTTGTAGTGCGGCTGCAGCGCGACGAAACGCGGCGCGGCCATGTCGTCGGCGATCTTCAGTGCCTCGGCGAGTCGGGCCGCCGAGTAGTTCGACGCGGCGACCGCCCGCACCTTGCCCTGCGACACCGCTTCCGCGAAGGCCGCCACGGTCTCGTCGAGCGGGTTCTTCAAATCGTCCCGGTGGGCGTAGTACAGATCGATGTGGTCGGTGCCCAGCCGGCGGAGGGAGGCCTCGACACCGCTGCGGATGCTGGCTCCTTGCAGATCGGTGAGCGCACCGACCTTGGTGGCGATGACCATCTGGTCGCGGTTGCCGCGGGCAGCCATCCACTTGCCGATGACGACCTCGGACTCGCCGCCGGTGTGTCCGGGCACCCAGGCGGAGTAGGCATCCGCGGTGTCGATGAAGTTGCCGCCGCCGGCCGCGTAGGCGTCCAGGATGTCGAACGATGTCGCCTCGTCTGCGGTCCAGTCGAAGACGTTGCCGCCGAGCGACAGCGGGAACACCTCGAGGTCGGTACCGGGGATCGTGCGATTGATCGTGCCCTTGGTCTGCGTCATCAGATGCTCCTTCGATGCTGTTCGGGGTCTTCCCCTCCCTTCAACCGTCACCCCCGGAGGGCAATACCTCAAGGCCGGGGTGGTGCCGGTCACAGCCGACATGCGCTCTCTACAGTGGACGGCATGGACGTTCTCACCGCGCATCGCTCCGGGCTCCGTCAGTTCGACAACCGGGTGCAGGTCATCCGGGAAGATCAGTGGCACAACCCGACACCCGACGCCGACTGGGACGTGACCGATCTGGTGCAACACCTTGTCTACGAGCAGCTCTGGGTGCCGAGACTGTTCCAGGGCGAGACCATCGAGCAGATCGGCGACGCCTTCGAGGGCGACGTGCTGGGCAGCGACCCGAAGGCCGCCTGGGCCACGGCCTCCGCGGCCGCCCGCGCAGCCCTCGAAGAGCCAGGCGCGATGGACCGAACCGTCCACCTCTCGTTCGGCGACGTCCCTGCACCGGTCTACGTCTGGCAGATGACGGTTGATCTGGTCGTCCACGCGTGGGATCTCGCCAAAGGCATCAGGGCCGGCGAGGAGATGCCGAACGACATCGTGCTCGCCGTCCTGGACGAGACGAAGAAGACGGTGGACGCCTTCGCCGGCTCCGGTCTGTTCGCGCCCCCGATCGCCGTACCCGGCTGCACCGACGACCTCACCGAGCTGCTCGCCTTGACCGGCCGCGCGCGATGACCGGCCGGCCGAAGATGACGCTCTGGAGCGCAGTGCTCGACTCGCGGGACCCGGCCGCGTTGGCCACGTTCTACGAGGCGCTCCTCGGCTGGACCCGCCGGGCCGGGGGCGACGAGACGTGGGTGACGTCGGCACCTCCCGGCGACACCCGCCCCGGTCTGGCGTTCCAGCTCGAGGATCGGCACGAGCCGCCGGTCTGGCCGGCCGCCGACGGGCAGGGCCAGATGCAGTTCCACCTCGACATCCTGGTCGAGGACATGCCAGCGGCAGGCGCCTACGCCCTGAGCCTCGGCGCCACCCTGGCGGGGTTCCAGCCGCAGCAGGACTGCCAGGTCTACCTGGACCCCGCCGGCCATCCGTTCTGCCTGTTCGACTCGTAGTCGCCCGTGCATCTGTCACCGGTGACAGAATTGTCGTTCGTGCGCTACTGTCACCGGTGACATGCCGGCTCCGACCACCAGCCATCGACGCCCGCGAGGAGCGTGAGGGACCTCCATGAGCACGATGCGCGAAGTGGCGGCGCTTGCGAGGGTGAGTGGGAAGACGGTGTCCCGGGTGATCAACGGCGACCGCTACGTCTCCGACCAGGTCAGAGCCAGGGTCGAGCAAGCCATCGCCCAGCTCGAGTACGTCCCGAACATGCTCTCCCAGACCTTCCGGTCCGGCCGCGACAGTGCGATCGGGGTGGCGGTCCCGGACATCGCGGACGGGTTCTTCGGCGCCGTCATCCAGTCCGTCGAGCAGTGCGCTCGGACGCGGGGTACGGCCGTCATCGTCACCAGCCTCGGCGACGATCCGGACGGCGAACGCCCCGCCGTGCAGGCGCTGCTCAGCCGTCAGGTGGCCGGTCTGATCATCGCCCCGATCTCCACCGACCAGTCGTACCTGACCGGCTGGCAGGCGCGCACCGAGCTGGTCTTCATCGATCGGCCCGCCCACCGGATCACCGCGGACACGGTGATCGAGGACGACTTCGGCGGTGCGGCAACGGCGGTAGAACACCTCATCGACAGAGGGCACCGGCGGATCGCGTTCATCGGCAACGCTGCGGCTGTGGTGACCACCGGACGGCGGCTGGACGGCTACCGCTCGGCGCTGAGCGCCGCCGGTCTTCCTCACGATCCCGAACTGGAAC
Organism: Nakamurella sp. UYEF19; assembly: GCF_040546275.1. Lineage (NCBI taxonomy): Bacteria > Bacillati > Actinomycetota > Actinomycetes > Nakamurellales > Nakamurellaceae > Nakamurella > Nakamurella sp. UYEF19. Next base: position 76,095 of record NZ_JBEPNO010000027.1, read on the forward strand.
TGCAGTACCAGGGCGGGGCGGCCGCGGCCGTCGAGCTGGTCCGTTCGCTGCTGCAGCACCACGACCCGGCGACCGCGATCTTCTCGTCCAACTCGCAGAGTTCCGTCGCCATCGTCCCCGAGCTCCACGCCTCCGGTCACTCGGACCTGGCCTTCATCAGTTTCGGCGACTTCCCGATGGCCGCGGCCCTGCGCCCGTCGGTGACCGTGCTCGACCAGAACCCGGCGAAGGTCGGCACCGCGGCGGCACGGCGGCTGTTCGAACGCATCGATGGACCACCGGACGGAGCGCGAAGCCAGGTCGCGCCCGACCTGATCCTTCCCGTCCCCCTGGTCATCCGCGAGTCCAGCGGCGGACCCACCCACCCGCACCACCCATCGGATCACCACGCACCAGATCAACATCCACCAGATCAACATCCACCGAAGGAGAAGACATGAGCACGTTCGAAGGCCGCACCATCCTGGTCACCGGTGCCGGCGGCGGCATCGGCGGTGCCACGGTCCGCCAGCTCGTCGCGCAGGGCGCCGACGTCATCGCGGCCGGCCGCACCGCGGAGTCCCTGGAGGCGATCGTCGCCCAGACCGGAGCCCGCCCCCTGGTCTTCGACCTCGAGTCCGAGGAGAGCGTCAAGGGCGCCGTCGACGGTCTGGACCTCTGGGGCGTCGTCAACTGCGCCGGTTTCGGCGGCGAGATCGCCAGCCCGCAGGACACCGACATCGACGTGTTCGACAAGGTCATCAGCATCAACGCGCGCGGGTCCCTGCTGGTCATCAAGTACGCGGCTCGCACCCTGATCCGGCTCGGCAAAGGCGGATCGATCGTCAACGTCTCCAGCCAGGCGAGCCTCGTCGCGCTGACCAGCCACGTGTCCTACGGGTCGTCGAAAGCCGCCCTGGACAACATCACCCGGGTGTCGGCACTGGAGCTGGGCAAGTACGGCATCCGCGTGAACAGCGTCAACCCGACCGTCGTGATGACCGACATGTCGAACTTCTACTGGGGCCGCGACGACATCGGCAAGCCGTTCCTGGAGCAGATGCCGCTGGGCCGCTGGGCCACCGAGGACGACGTCGCCGGGCCGATCGTCTTCCTGCTGAGCGACGCCTCCGAGATGATCAGCGGCGTCTCGCTCCCGATCGACGGCGGTTACACCAGCCGCTGACCTGCACTCATGCGGTGGCTCCCACCCGGCGACGTGCCGCCAGGTGCGAGCCACCAGCGGCGACGAGCGTGCCGGCGATGACATAGATCGCGATGACCACCAGGTGGCCGGTGACGCCCTGGCTGCCGAGGTAGACGATCCGACGGACCGCATCGGTCCCGGCCCCATTGGGCAGTCCGTTGCTGATCTTCCGCCAGAACGGCGGCAGCAGCGTGGTCTGGTAGGCGCCACCGGCCGACGGGTTGCCGAGAATGACGAAGACCAGCACCGTCACCCCGATCCCGATGACGCCGAAGAGCACCTGGAAGCCAAGGGTGACGGTCGCGGCGGATGCCACCAGGAGCGCGCCGACCCACCACAGCGCCATGAAGTGCCCGGTGAGGGCGCCCAGCACCTGGTCGACGATCAACGCTCCGGCGAATCCGGACACGATGGCATAGGGCACGATCGCGGCGAGGCGGAAGTAGGCCCGGCGCGGAGTGGCCGGGCGGGCACCCGCCGACACCCCGAGCAGCGCGGCCATCAGGTACCCGCCCACGATCCAGCCGATCACCAGGTAGAAGCCGGTCAGGCCGCGTCCGTCGCCGTTCTGCAACGGCACGAGGTCCGTCGTCGTCAGCGTGCGGTTCTGGCTCGCCTCGACCTGGGTGACGACGGAGGTCACTGCGCTCGCCACCGAGACGCCGCCGCCACTGGACGTCAGGAGCGCGTCCGCCGTCCCCTGGGAGTTGATGACGAGCGCGGCCGACAGCTCGCCATCGCGAATCTGCTGTTCGGCGGTGGCGCGATCGGCGACGGTCACCGCCTGCAGCGGCGTTCCGGTGAGGGCGTTCAGCTTCGCGACGGTCTGGTCCGAGAGCTGGGCCGAGGACGACACCACGGCCAGCGGGATGTGCTGCGGCGTCGGCGCATGGAACGCGCCGACGTAGGACAGGATGAATCCGAGTTGCAGGAGCAGGACAGCGACGATCAGCCCGACCGTCCGCACCGAGACGGCATCCTTGAATTCTGCCCAGACCCCCTGCGGCGGAGCTACAACCGTGCCTTCTCCAAGCGGTTCGTGGCCTTCCGCAAGTAGGTTGTGGTCGTCCGCACGCAATCTGTGGTCCCCCTCAGACACTTCGTGCCGTCCGTGCCCTGCCGATGTGCTCATCGCTCGTTCCCCCCGGTGTTGCCACCTGTTGTCCGTCGAACCGTTCTGCGTCCTGTCTATTCGATACGGTAACGTATCCGATACATCAATGTATCCAAATGTGACGGAGTGATCGATGTCCCGGGCCGATCCTGGAGCTGCCGCCCCGCGCGTGACGAAACGACGCGCCGAGACCCGGGCCCGGCTGCTGGCCGCCGCGGCCGAGGTCTTTGCCGAGCGTGGTTTCGGACGGGCCACCGTCGAGGACGTCTGCGAGCGGGCCGGCTTCTCGCGCGGGGCGTTCTACTCGAACTTCGACAGCCTGGACGGGCTCTTCTTCACTCTCTACGCCGCGCGCTCGGCCGGACTCGTCGACACCCTGCAGCAGGTGGTCGGACGGACCCAGGACGATCCCTCGCTCGCCCAGGTCGTCGACCAGGTGGTCGCGGCCTTGCCGATCAGTCGCGAGTCGCACCTGCTGAACCTCGAATTCGCTGCACATGCGTTGCGGCACAATGATATCGCCCTCGTACTGGCGGCTCACCGGCAGGCCCTGCGCGAGGCTCTCGTGCCGATCCTGCGCGTCGGACTGGCAGCTGCCGGGATGCACGTCACCGCCGGGAGCCTGGATGATCTGGCCCGATCGGTGGTGGCCGTCCAGGACGGGATGTTCCTCCAGGAACTGCTCGAGCCACAGGACGCCGACCTCCCGTTGCTACGGCGAAGGATGCTCATCGACGTGCTCGACCGCGGCTAGGACAGACCGTTGACGATCGCAAAACCCGCGACAGCGGCACCGATCCCGGCCACCAGCGTGACCACGACGTTCACGATTGACTGGCGGGTCGCATCGTCCTGCCACAGTCGCGCCGTCTCGTAGGAGAACGTCGAGTAGGTGGTGAGAGCGCCGCAGAAGCCGGTGCCGACCAGCACCTGGAGGGTGCCGGGCGCCCCCGACAGCGTCGCCGCGGTCACCCCGCCGAGGATCGCGCTGCCGATGACGTTCACCGTGAGCGTGCCGAACGGGAAGGTCCCCCGCCGCCTTGACTGGACGAGCCGATCGGTCAGATAGCGAAGGGGCGCACCGACTGCGGCGCCCGCCGCCACCAGCAGGTAGTCGATCACCGCCGGCCGGCCGCGCCGCCGGAGGGACCGCCATCGGAGCCACCGGAGCCACCGCTGCCGATCCGCCGCGCCAACCACATGCCGGCCGTGACGGCGGCCAACGCCCCGGCCAGGGTGCCGAAGACGTAGAGCGCCGCGGTACCCGGGTGCCCGGAACGCACCAGCAGCACTGCGTCGACCGCGTAGGTGGAGAAGGTGGTGTACCCACCCAGGACGCCGGTGCCGAAGAACGGCCGGACCAACGGGTGGCCCGCCCGGCGCTCCGTGATCACCACGAGCAGCACCCCGATGACGAACGAGCCGGTGAGATTGATGGCGGAGGTGGTCCAGGGAAATCCCGGCGCGTGGGTCGGCCAGGACCGGCCGAGTTGGTAGCGGAGCAACGAGCCGATGACACCGCCCGCGGCGATGACCAGCAGGACGAGCCCGTGCTTGCGCCACAACTCGCGCCGCTGGGCCGGATCGTCCAGATCCACGTCGGAGTCGGCCGGCTCCAAGGCGGACAGGACCACCCGCCGGCGCGTCACACGTCGCCTCGCCCGGCCTCGGGCGCGTTCTCGAAAGAATCGGACGCTTCGGGCGCGTCAGCGGCATCGATAAGAGCCTGCAGCCCGGCGCGGAAGCTGCCCGGTTCGACGCCGGCCTCGGCGAGGATCCGGTCGGTCAGCTGATCGCCGGCGCCGGACATCTCGATCAGCAGCACCCGGCCGGCTGGAGCGATCTCGACGACCCGACGACGGCGGTCCGTCGGGTCGGTGGCCCTGGCGATGTGACCGGTGGACTCCAGATGGGCCAGCGTCCGTCCGATGGTCTGCTCGGTTAGATACTGCGACCCGGCCAGTTCCCGTTGCGAGGCAGGGCTTTGCGACAGCATGTGCAGTACGATGAGCCCGGCGTGGCTGACGTCGCTGGCCCTGAGCCGAGCGTTCCAGGTCTGCTCGGTCAATCTCGCAGCCGTCGACAGCAGCCGACCGGTCGCCCACTGCGAGCGATCCTCCGACACACCGTCTGTGCCGCCGACCATCAGCGCCCTCCCACACTCCTGCCGCACCTTCGGAGGTGCATCGAGGGTTCGAGTCTGGCACACTCTCGGTATTGCTAAGCCTGCTGAGCAAATCTTGGATCAGTTCGAGAGACACGCCGTCAGATCATCATTCACCAGGAGACCCGCAACGACGTCTTCGACTTTCCCGGCGCGGACCCGGCGGTGCCGCTGTTCGCCTTCGTCTTCCTGGTGGCCCTCGGCATCGACTACTCGATCTTCCTGATGACCAGAGCCCGGGAGGAGGTGACCCTGCACGGACCGAAAGAGGGTGTGCTGCGGGCGGTCCGGGTGACCGGTGGCGTGATCACCAGCGCCGGGATCGTGCTGGCGACGACGTTCGCAGCGCTGGCCGTCATCCCGATCATGTTCCTCGCCCAGATCGCGTTCATCGTCGCGTTCGGCGTGCTGCTGGACACCGTGATCGTCCGGACCCTGCTCGTCCCGGCCCTGTCCTACGATCTCGGCCGGTTCACCTGGTGGCCGATCACCCCGAGACCCACACGCCACCAACGGGAGTCGGCAGAAGTCCTCGAGCGAAACGAATCCCGGACGTTCGCCACCCGCTGACCGGGAGTCCGTCAGCCGCGCATCACTCGACCTTCTCGCTCCGTCGCTCGATGAGAACGGTGTCCCGCCAACGACCGTGGTGGCGGGCGATGCGGCTACGGGTTCCGATGGTCCGGAACCCGGCCCGGCGGTGCAGCGCCAGGCTGGCCAGGTTCTCGGGGAACACGGCCGACTGGATCGTCCAGACACCGGCCGCCTCCGTCGAGGCGATCAGGGCGTCGAGCAGCATTCGCCCCACCCCACGTCCGGCCTCGACCGGGTCGACGTAGACCGAGTGCTCGACCACGCCGGCGTACGCCGGACGCACCGATACTGCAGACACCGCAACCCATCCGAGAACCGACTCATCTCGCACCGAAACGAATCGGTGGGGCCTGAGGCGGGACTCGTCGAAACGTGCCCAGGTCGGGGTGCTCGTCTCGAAGGTGGCGTTCCCGGCGGCGATGCCGGCCGCATAGATGGCCTCGACGGCCGGCCAGTCTGCCGGCGCCATCGGCCGGACCGCTATCCCGCCGCGGCCGTCAGCGGTCATCTCGGCGCCGTTGTCGCGGCCGGCCAGGGACCGCCGACATCAGCGCAATGCCAGCCGGTCGCGGCCGGCCTGCTTGGCGTCGTAGAGAGCGGCGTCGGCGCGGCTGATCGTGACGGCGATCGACTCACCCGCCGCCCAGGTCGTGTAGCCCACCGAGCAGGTGAAGCCGCCCGGGACACAGGCACGGATGCGCTCCAGGATGCTGATGTTCTGCTCGGGGGTGGTGCCGGGCAGGGCGATGACGAACTCCTCACCGCCCCAGCGGGCGAAGACGTCGGAAAGTCGGAGCGCCCGGCGGGCGGCGGTCGCGAAATCACGGAGGAAGAGATCTCCCGCGCCGTGCCCATAGTTGTCGTTGTAGTCCTTGAAGTGATCGAGGTCGACCAACGCGATGGTCAGAGCGCCGTCGGCGATGGAGGTCGACGCCACCAGTTCGTCGAGCCGGGAATCCCAGGCCCGACGGTTGAGTGATCCGGTGAGAGGGTCGGTACTGGCCGAGTTCTCCAGTTCCGCGCGCAGACGCTTGGCCTGGAGCGAGACCGCGGCCTCGTCGGCGATCACCCGGACGGCACGGACCGCCCGGTCGCCGGGGTCGGCCACCCGATGGCTCCAGGTGACGATGAGCAACGCCTGCACGCTGCCGGTGACGACCACCGGCTGCCAGAGTGCGCTGACGGTGCCGTTGACCGCCAGCATGGCCGAATTGATCAGTGGGTGGTCGGCGGCATCGGCCAGGAAGACGGCCTCGCCGGTCGCCCAGACCCGGGCAGTCATCGACACGTCCTGCAGCGGAACGAGAATACCGACCGTTGCCTCGCCGGCGCCGGCCGTCACCACCAGGTGATCGGGATCGTTCAGCTCCACCATGGAGACGGTCGAAGCGCCGGACAGGTTGCGAACGGAACGCACCACCGTCGGCCGCGGATCCTCCCCGGCCTGGACGCACCGGGCCACCGCGGCAATCGCGGCCAGGTCGGACTGGGACTCGCGCAGCGCATTCTCCGCCGCCTTGCGCGCGGTGACGTCCTGGACGATCGCCAGCGTCCAGGCCTCTCCGTTCGGCCCGGGGGTCGGCGTGATACTGGCCCAGGCCCAACGGATCTCGCCGTCCGGCCGGACCAGGCGCACCTCGGTCCGCACGATCCCGTCGGCGCTCTCGAGCTGGCCCTGCTCGGCTGCGGCGATCGCGGCATGGTCGTCAGGATGGGCGAAGCGGGTCGCCGATTGACCTAGGAGACTCCTGAACAACCCGGGTTTGGGGGTGACGTCGCCGGCGGCGTGTCGGGCTCGGACTGTGAGCAGGCCGGTGTGCGGTGGTGGCGC
>NZ_JBEPNO010000028.1:0-76788 GCF_040546275.1 Nakamurella sp. UYEF19
GGTCAGGTCGGACCCATCACCAACCACCCCAGGTAGAACCACAGGACTCCGCGCCCAGGTGCGGCGGCGGGTCACCGAATCACCGCAAGACGAACCCTGCCCGGTCACCGATGGCTGACTGGAGACGTCGCGACAGCTCGGGGCCCCGGCTGAACGACCAGCGCTGCTAATGTCGTGTCACTTCGAAAACGTTCGTCTTTGTCAGCGCGGCCGGTGAGTGCGTGATGCCCCCGGCAGCTCCCCGCTGTCCTGGAGACGACCTCATGCCCTTCCGTATTCCCCGTCCAATTTCCCCCACCTTCACCCGCTTGCTCGGCGCCCAAGGGCTTTCCCAGCTGGGTGTCGGATTCCACCTGGCCGCGTTCCCACTGTTGGTGAGCACGTTGACCACCGATCCCCTGGTGGTGGCGACCACGGCACTGGCCTCGGTGGTCCCGGGCATCGTGCTGGCCCTACCCGTCGGGGCCTGGGTCGACCGGGCGCACCGCGGCCGACTGATGGTCGGCAGCGACCTGAGCTGCGCTGCGGTGCTGCTGGCGCTGACCGTCCTGGTGCTCACCAGACACATCCACCTGTGGATGCTGATCAGCGCCGCCGTCCTGCTCGGCTGCGCCGAGTTCGTTTTCGGCGTCAGCACCTACGCCCTGCTACCGAACCTGGTCACCCCCGATGAGTTACCCCGCGCGAACAGCCTGCTCTCCGTGGTGGGTCAAACCGGAGCCGGCATTGTGGGGCCGGCGTTGGGCGCAATCAGCTTCGGGCTGGCCAAATATTTGCCGTTCGCCGTGAATACGGCAACCTACCTGGGCTCAGCAGCCACCATCGCGACGTTCGTCGCCGGCTCCGACACCCGCGCCCAGCCGCCGATCGGACTGCGCCGAACCGGTCGACGCGAACTGCTCGCAGGCCTCACCTACCTCAAAAGTCACCGCCCGATCCGAGCCCTGGTTGTACTGCCCGCCGTTGCCGGCTTCTTCGGCTGGATGCCCGAAGCCACCTTCGTCCTGTTCGTCCGCGACCATCTCGGCATCGACGCCGCGGGATTCGGGGTGCTCTTGGGCGCCACCACCATCGGCGCCGTCGTGGGTGGGCTACTCACCGGCCCTCTGGCGAAAAAGGTGGGCACCGTCCGGACGTTGTGTGTCACCTACATCCTGTACGGCCTGCTGCTGATCCCGGTCGGGGTGGTGCGCAACCCGGTCGTTCTGGGTGTGCTGTTCTTCGTCCAAGGGCTACCTTTGATCGCCTGCAACGCGACGGTCCGTTCACTCCAGCAGCAGATGATTCCCAACGACCTCCTCGGCCGGGTCGGGGCGGTGAATCGGCTCGCCTACAGTGCCATCACACCCCTGGGCCTGGCCGCTGGAGGGTTCATCGCGACGTGGCTTGGCTACCCCGCGGTCTGGATCATCGCCGGCTGCGGTTTCCTGGCCGCATTTGTCTTCAACCTGCCCGCCATCCGCTCCCTGAACACCACCGAAGGTGACTCACGTGGCGCGGCAGTAGCCGGCGATGTGTGAGCCCCCGACACCAGTCAGCGGTCGTTCGCCCCGACTTCTGGGATAATTTCTTGGTGGGCGGAGATCTGGACTCGATCGTCGCGCGTATCGCGGCCGTTGAGGGAACTCGCGGCCGCCCGCTGGTCGCTATCGACGGAATCGGCGCGAGCGGCAAAAGTTTGTTCGCAGCCCAGATCGCCGCGCGCATTCAAGAACGGCCAGTCGTCGTGCTCCACGTAGACAACTTCTTCAACCCATCAGCAATCCGGCATGCCCGCGGCCGACAATCCCCCGACGGGTTTTGGCTCGACGCCTACAACTACGACGCACTGACCCACTGGGCTCTGAGGCCCGTGCAAGAGACGGGTGCCTACTGCGGAGGATCGCTGGATCACGCTCGTGACCGGACCGTCCGACCTCCGCAGTGCGAAGCGCCTGAACGGGCCGTTGTCCTGGTCGAAGGAACATTCCTGCACCGTGATGAGCTGTGGCGATTCTGGGACTACTCGGTGTTCCTGGATGTGCCGTTTGACGTCGCGGCCCAACGGATCGCCGACCGCGACGAACTCAACGGCACCCATTCCGCGGAATCCCTACCCCGCTACATCGGCGCACAGCAGCTCTACTTCCGGGAGGCCAGGCCGAGGGAACGTGCGTCCCTCGTCGTGGACAACGCGGACTTCAACCAGCCGCGAGTCATCGAAACCGCACGATCTGATACCGCACGCTGACGGATCCTCACCGCACCCGAGGTCGAACCGGAGTATTTAACGGGTAGTCCGCAAGACGATCGGCTACCGGCGCAGCGTTCGGTGGCTCCGGGAATGACGCTCCCACCGAGCCTCGGTCAATGGTTGAAAAGTCTCAGTCCGGTCCGGGTCAGCTCGATGCGATGCTCGCGGCAGGCCGCAGAGACGTCGCCGGATCGGGTGGATCCGCCGGGCTCGACGATGTGACGGACGCCGACCGCGGCCGCGTGGCCGATGCTGTCCCGGAACGGGAGGAACCCATCGGAGACCAGCGTGACCTGATCGAGCCGATCAATCCACTCCGCGCGGACCTGCCCATCCAGGTCGGGGTCGACACCGGGGAACAGCACAGCGAACTCGTCCCGCTGAGTCCTGGTCAACTCGCCCTCGGCCATCCTGATCTGCCAGTTCAGGTGCTCCTGCCGGCGCATCCCAGCCGGTTGAGGCAGATCCCGGATGTGCGGCTGACGCCGAAGCCACCACGTCCGGGCCTTCCCCGCGGCCAGCCGCACACAGTCCACCCGGTTCTGCTGGCCCGCACCGATACCGATCGCCGCCCCGTCCTTGACCAGGACCACAGAGTTGGACTGGGTGTGCCGCGCGGTGACCAGACCCAGCAACGCGTCCCGGACCGCATCGGCCGCCAAATCGCTGCCGCCCAACAGGTCCGCGGTAATCGGGACGTCATCACGGCGCTGCTCCAACACCAGACCGTGGCAGTCACGGCGCTCCCACGGCGGCGCCACAAAACCGGGGTCCGCTTCCAGCACCAGGAAAGCGCCCGCCTTCTTGCCGGCCAGAGTTGCGGCGACACCCGGCTCGTACCCCGGTGCGATCACCCCATCGGAAATGACCCTGGCCAGCACGTCGGCCAACTCCCGGTCCACCGGATGCGACAGCGCGATCATGTCGCCGAAGCTGGACTTCGGGTCGGCATCCCGTGCCCGGACCTACGCCGACGTCGCAGCGCCCGCCACCACATCGACACCCCAGATCGCGGCCGCAGCAGCATCGAGGATGCCGGCGGTCGCCGCCCCGGCCGGGGAGACGTGTTTGAACGAGGCGGCCACGACCTCGCCGGTCGCCGCCGCCGCCTCGCGGACGAGCTGCCAGGAAGTCAGCGCATCCAACACCTTGATGTACGACGGGTCGCCCGATACCACCTGAAATGGTTGTGGGCCCTGACCGTCGATAATGCGGGCCGGCTGGTGCGGATTGATGCCATAACGCAAATCCACGAGATCACTCCTCAGCGAAGACACTGAGGAGCACCCAGGCGGACGACACTCCAAGAACAGCGCTCCCCGGTGGTCACCCCACCCTCGCCAGTCGCGCTGTTCAGCCTATCGCTGAGCCGAGCGTCAGATGTTGATGACCGAGCATCGATCCCCACGGGCGCGCTGGGGCCCGTCCGATGGGCAAGGTTCGTTGCGGCCCGCCGATGTCACACTTGTCAGGTGCTTTTCCCACCAGAGCTTCGAGTGCTCGACGCTGCGATCCGGCAGGCGCAGGCGTTGGCCGGCGACCCCGACCACACAGTCGCGGCAGCGGCGATGGACACCACGGGCCGCATCCACACCGCGGTGAACAACTACCACTTCACCGGCGGACCCTGCGCCGAACTGGTGGTCCTGGGAGTCGCGGCGGCGGCGAACGCCGGGCCCCTTACCACCATGGTCGCGGTCGGCGACGGCGGGCGAGGCGTGCTTGCCCCCTGCGGGCGCTGCCGACAGGTGCTGCTGGAGCAGCATCCGGGATGCCATGTCATCGTCCCGACACCCGACTCGCTGGAACTGGTCAACGTTCGTCACCTGCTGCCCTACGCCTATGAGAGCCCTGATTCGAACCCTGGCCGTTTCATCCGGTTCAACCCCCGCTACTACGACAGCATCCGACACGGCCGAAAGACCGCGACCACCCGCCTGGACGACCCGTGCCGGATCGGTCCGGCCTGGCTCGTATTCGAGTTCGACGACCAGTACCGAAGGCTCCCCGGCGTCGTGGAGGTCATCCACACCAAGCGGTTCGAGGAGCTCACCGATGAGGACGCGCGACTTGAAGGCGGTCAGGTCGCTGAGGATCTCAAAACCGACCTGAGAATGCACTACCCGCACATCAGTGACGCCGACACCGTCGACATCGTGCATTTCAAAGTCGAACGCCCCTAAGCCCGGATTCACCGACCCGGGTCCTGCCTCTCCTTGTGCGCAGGCCTCGACAAGGGCTGCACGAACCCCACCCGCTGGACACGTCGGGTGCGCAGCGAAATCTGCCTGGCCCTGGTGTGTTACGAGATGCTGAGCGGGTGGAACCGATCCTGCACCTGGCCGCCGCCGACCTCGTCATCGAACGGCCCGCCGGGAGCGCTGAAGATGTGCACTTCCCGCAGGCGCTCGCCCGGGCGGTCATCGACAGCTACTCACTACCGGGCGAGACGGTGCTGGACCCGTTCGCCGGCTGGGGAACGTCCCTGGTCGTCGCCGAAAAGCTCGGCCGCCGCGCCGTCGGCATCGAACTGGTCCCGGAACGGGTCGCCGCCATCAACCGGCGGGTCAGTGCAGCCGCAGTCATCCACCAGGCCGACGCCCGGGACCTGGACACCCTCCGCCTCGGCCAGATCGATCTCTGTTTCACCTCACCGCCGTACATGACCGCCACCGACCACCCGCAGAACCCTCTCACCGCCTATTCGACGATGGACGGCGACTACGACACCTACCTCGCCGAACTGACCGGCGTGTTCCTGGCCGCGGCGTACCACCTACGGGTAGGCGGGTTCCTGGTGATCAACGCCGCCAACATACGCACCGGTGAGGTGGTCACCCCACTGGCCTGGGACATCACTCACGCCCTGACGCCACATCTGGCTTTTCGAGGTGAGACGTACCTGGCCTGGGACCGGCCGCCGCCGACGTTCAGCGGCGACTACTGCCTGACCTTCCAGAAGTCCTGACCGAGCAGGGCACGTCGGCAAATGCACTGGCGGAGCGGGACGGTGTTCGGCGACGATCGGTCGATGAGCGATTCAGCGGACGCGGACCTGGGTGTCGACACCGAACCGTTCCGGCACAAGCCCGAACTCCACGGCGACGCCGTCATCCTTCACCTGTTCACCGAAAACGACATCGCAGCAATGGGTCCCATCCTGGCCGACCCTGACGTTCTACGTCTCACCGGCTCGGTGCACACCAGCGCCGAAGCCCTGAACGCACCCTCAGAGCTCGACGAGTCCACGCTCGCCTGGTATCGCGGTCTGGCCGCACGCCCCGACCGGCTGGATCTCGCGATCATCGACCGCGCCTCTGGCCGCTGCGTCGGCGAGGTGGTCCTCAACGAACTGGACGCCGCCAACGGCTCCTGCAACTTGCGGATCCTCATCGGACCGCAGGGCCGCGACCGCGGGCTCGGCACCGAAACGGTGCAACTGATCACCGATCACGCCTTCGGCACCACCGGCCTCTGGCGCATCGGCCTGCAGGTCTACTCGTTCAACCCCAGAGCCCGGCGGGTGTACGAGCGGGCGGGATTCCGAGCGGAAGGAACTCTGCGAGGAGCACTGCGGTTCGACGACACCCACCTCGACGCGATCCCGATGTCGCTGCTACGCACCGACTGGAACGAAAAGCTGGGCGGCACATAGGGTATGACCGGCGGACACACCTCACGGCCGGCGCGACTGTCCTCCTCGTGCCTTGTCTTGTCTGCGGCCTCGCTCACCGCTGCACTGACATTCAGCGTTGCTGCAGCCAGTCGATGCGGCCTCCGTGGGGTGCGGTGCGGGCCAACGGCTTCCCGTCCAGAGCGAGCACCAGTTGCCCGGAGTCTGCGCCCTGGTGTGGAAGCTGGTCACGGATCGCGGGGAAGACGCCGAGTCCTTCCTGCGATATCCATCGGATCGGCAACTGTCGCACCAGGTCGGCGAATACGGCTCGCCGCGGGGCGTCGAGATAGGCCAATACCGCGGTGTGGAAGGCGACGACGGTACTACCCGGTGTGGCCCGGCTCACCGCTCCGGGCAGCTCGGCGATGAGGTCACCGGTCATCATCTCGGCCGGCGACCCGGCGGCCAGGTCAAGTGCGGCAGTCAACCGGCTGCGGCGCGGGTCCTCCCCCGGCCAGATCAGCGCCTGGAGCCAGGCGCGATCGTCCGCATCGCTGGGATCAAGGGGATTCAGGTCGATGCCGACCCGCTTGACGATCTGCGGCATCTCGGTGGGCATCGGGAACGGGCCGGTGGTCGTGCTCTGCAGCAGGACCGAGCTCCGCGGACCGAACCGCCTGCCGTCGTAGCTGTAGCTGTATCGGTCTGGGTACAGGCAGAGCCCAGCCGAGGCGCCCACCTCGATCAGGGTAATCGGACCCGGAATGAGGGCCAGCAGCGGCAGAATCGCTGCGCACCTCGCCGGTTCGTTGGTCTGCGTCGCCCGGGCCATCATCGTGGCCGCGACCTGATCCCAGTCGTCGATGATCCAGCTGCGCAGCTGGAGGTAGGTGTCCGCTGCGCCATGCCGGTATTGCACCGCGGCCAGCAGCAGATTGGGTTGCGCCTTGGCGGGGGGCAGGGTGGCCAACAGTTGCAGGACGGCCGGGTCGTCGGCGATCGACCGGGCGAAGATCTCATAGTTCACCGACAGGCCGGCCGCCTCGGCGCTGAAAAGCTGGTGGCGCGCTGCGATGTCGGTGATGGACTGCTCGTCGGCCATGGTCTCTCCTGGAAATCCGCGTGATGTTGTCGTGCAGCGTGCGGTGGCCGCCCTTCCCGCTGCAACGTTGACCCGATCAACGCATCGGGCCAGGGGACAATCAGTCGATGTCCTCGCCCACCGGTCGGCTGACCACCGACGCTGTCGCCGCACGGCTGGGCGTGGACCGCAAAACCGTCTACGCCTACGTCTCGCGTGGACTACTCACCCCGCATCGGCAGGGGCGACACAGCATCTTCGACCCGGCGCAGGTGGCCGGCCTGATGACCCGCGGTGTCAAAAGCCGCCGACCGCAGACCTCCACCGACGTGGTGCACACCCGCATCACCCGCATCGGCCACGATGACCTGTCCTACCGGGGTGTCAGCGCGACGGCCCTGGCCCGGCAGGAAACGTTCGAGTGCACCGCGACGTGGCTGTGGGAGGCAGCGCTGGACCGCGATGAGCATCTTCGCGGCGACACGGAATCCCTGGTGGCCGTCCAGCGATTAACCCGCCTATTGCCGCCGGCAACGTCGCCGCATCAGCGGGCCGCAGTCGGGGTGTCCATCGCCTCCTCGATGCATCCGGGTGGTGTCGATGCCCGGAGCGCGGAGGAGGTACTCACACTTGCCCCGACGATCGTGCGGGCCGTGGCCCTCGCCGCATCAGCGACGTCCAGCCTGCCCGCCGTGGACGGCGTCGGAGAAATGCCGTTGGCGCAGATACTGGGTCGCACCCGGGCAGGATCGCCGGTGGGCCCGGACGGATGCCGGATCATCGACAGCGCGCTGACCCTGTTGGCCGACCACGACCTGGCCGCGGCCACCCTGGGCGTGCGGATCGCGGCCTCGACGATGGCGCCCGTCGGGTCCGCGGTGATGGCCGGGCTGGCGGTGTTCGACGGTCCGCTGCACGGCAGCGCCGGACGTGCCGCCCTGGCGCTGCTGGATGATGCCCGCACCATCGGAGCCGATACAGCCATCCACGGCCGAATCGCAGCGGGCTCCGCGGTGCCCGGGTTCGGTCACTTCCTGTACGACCGTGACCCCCGAGCCCATTTCCTGCTCACCGACCTGCGGGACTGGGGCACCCCGGAGGACGGCACCTCCGAAGTCGTTGCGGCGCTGCTCGAGTCGGCGGCTCTGGCCGGTTTGCCCGCTCCGAATGTCGACCTGGCCCTGGCTGCGCTGACCCGCCTGCTGGACCTACCGGACAACACGCCGCAAGTGCTGCACGCCGTGGCCCGAACGGCCGGCTGGATCGCCCACTACCTCGAAGAAACGCAGGAACGAGGACTGCGGTTTCGGCCAACATCGGTCTACTTAGGCCCGCCCGAAACTCACCCGCGGCCGGAGCCATCCGGCCGCCCACCAGCAGACGCATCGACCAGGGCGCCGGGTGAAGGTGCGCGCGGATAGCGTTCACCGCGTCGTCATGCTCGGCGGCAGGCAGGTCCTCAGTGTCGGGAACGAGCATGCCGGGGCCGCCGGTCAAGGGGCCGCCGGCCCGATGTGGAGCCAGGTTGAAATGCAGGTGCGCGATTCGTTCGCAGAACACGTTGACGTAGATCAGCTCTGCCCCGGTGGACACCTTCAAGGCGCCGGTGACGGTGGCAAGAACCTGACCCAGGGTGGCGGCCTCCTTCCCGTCGAGCTGGGTGATGTCAGGAATGTGGCGCAGCGGTTCCAGGTGCGCGAACCCGGCGATCGGACATCACAGCCAATCTCCACAGTTGGTCTCGCCACACCTCGATCCGCCCCAGGACCTGGTCGGCCTAGGCCGGTCGGCACAACAGGCAGTCGGGCATCCCACGATGATGCCGCAATCGGGGCCTTGACGTGATGGCTCGGTTCGGCCGGTTCGGAGGGTCCAGCGAGCCGCGGTTCGTCTTACCGCGAACAACCCTTTGCTCCAGAGTCGTGGCGCGCCACGCTGGCGGGGTGCAACCCGACTTCGGTGGAACAACAGCGCAGCTCTACGCCAAATACCGGCGCGACCTTCCCGCCCTCCAAGCGGCAGCACTGGCGCAGGAGATCGGACTCCGGCCCGACGATATCGTCATCGATCTCGGCTGCGGCACCGGTCAACTGGCCGTACCGCTCCAGCCGTACTGCGCCGCAGTGATCGGCACCGACCCGGAACCAGCGATGCTCACCGAACTCAGCGCGCGGTCCTGCCCTGCACCAGCCCAGTCAAAAGCTGGATCAGTCGGCTTGGTTGGGACCAGTTCTCGCGCCGAGCAGAAGAGTTCGAAGCGCTTGCGGTGAGCGAACGATGTGTACGTCCGCACCGACGGCGTGCTCGTAGACCGCGCGCAGGACGGCGGGACGCGAACGATAGCGCCAACCGAGCAGCCACCACCAGAAGTCCCATCTCTCCCGTGAGCGCCGCACTGCACGCCAGGCGCAGCGCACCAACGAGAAGTCAAGGATCAGGACGGTGTCAGCTCGGGCGAGCCGAGTAGCCGGTGCGTCGTAGGGCCCAAGGTCCCCATCCATGATCCAGAGAGGTGCCGCCGCCAGCACCTGCTGTCTGCGCACCCAAACGTCCACGGAAAGGGGTACGAGATCCGACTCCCAGAAATGCTTGTCGAGCTCGACCACCGGAAGCCCGGTAATCTTTCCCAGCTCCACTGCGGCGGTCGACCTGCCCGCACCACCGCGACCCAAGACGACGACGCGTTCCACGCTGGTAAGAATCCCCCGAGAGGGATCGAGATCAACCGCTTCCGTGCGCCTGATGGACGATCCCGCTGCGGTGATAACGCGCCAGCCGGGACCGGCGTCGGATCCTGGCTTCGACGGGCAGATGCGGATGGGTCAGACTTCGGGTAGAGCTGCCTGACCCCTGCGGGCGCGGACGTGAAGCCGCAAGACTCGATGTGAACGATGTCAAGTGCGGTTCGAAGTCGACATGCAGGTATTCGCACCCGGCTTCGCGGGCCGCGTCCCGAGCTGAAGCCACCAGCTGCGTTCCGATCCCGCGCCGGCCTGCGGTCGCTGACACCATCGTGTCCTGGAGCCACGCGTGCACGAGGCCGTCCCACACGACGTTGACAAACCCGACGAGCTCGTCACCGTCTCTGGCCACGACCCAGCCAAGGCTGTGGCTTACCACCAGTGCGTTCCAATCCCATTCGTCATTGGTGAAGATCCTGGTCCCAAACGCCTGTGCATGCAGTGCGTTGATCTCGTCGTTGGGGAATGCACCACGCCACAGGTAGGTCGTCATGTCAGTGTCCACGGTTTTCTGGCCTGAAAGACGAGCGCCGGCGACTGGTCTGAAACGGGTTCGCCACGCCATCCCCCGCGCACCTGGATGTCGCCGAAACCGGCTCGTTCGAGGTCTGCGGTGATCGCCTCGGCGGTGCGGAAGAACAGGACGCTGGTGTAGATGGATTCGCGTCCATCCTGGAACACATTGTGCGCATCGAACACCACGCGCCCGCCGTCAGCCTCGGTAACCTCAAGCCACTCGCGGAGGTGGCCGGATGGGATTTCGCGCTCTGTGTAGGTTTCGGACCGGTTCCAATGCGCCCAAGCCCGGGCTGCGGGGTTGCGACTTTCGAAGCTGATGCCTCCGCCGGGTCTCAAGGCTCCGGCCAGTGACCTCAGCACCGACGGATAGGACTCCGGGCTCAGGTGCATCATGGTGTTTCCGCTACTGACCACCAGGTCCACATCACCGGCACCTTCGATCGCGGTGGCGTCACCGTCGATCCAGGTAATGGCTTCTGCCCCGGGTTGACGTCGCGCGTAGCCCAACATGGTCGCGCTGGGATCGACGCCGATGACCACCCGCCCGGGTGTTGCCAGGGCTCGAGTCAGGAGCCCGGTGCCGCACCCGAAGTCGAGGATCTTGGTGGCCCGGACCGTGTTGGCGAGGGTGAGGTAGTACTCGTGGTCGTCGCGGGTCGCATTGTCGCTGTCGTACAGCTCGACCAGCTGCTCATCGCGGTACGAGTCCTCATCCATGCCCGCAGGCTACGAACGCCGCCTGATGAAGGCAACTGTTTTCGGACAACGCATCGGCAGGCGCCCCAACAGCCGAACGGTGACTGGATGTCGATGACACCATGTCGATGACCACACGCCAGGTCCGATCAGCATTCGCCGTACCGCGACAACCGGCGCTCTGCCCGCCGATACCGTCAGTGCGCCCAACGCGGGCGAAATGGTCGGCCGGAGGTGCAGCACGAGCGGCGCGCTCCCCCGCCAGCGGCTGACGCAACTCTGGGAGGGCAGATCCGGCGGGGTCACCACCAGGACCGAGCACCGGACGACCGACGCTGGGAGCCACCACGACCTCGGAGAAGGCAACGTCGGCGCTCCGGTGACCCCCCGGCCCCTCCGTCACGTGACGTTCGGGCTGCTGAGGCCTCCGATGGCCCCGGATCACGTGTCTGACGCTCCACGCTTGCATAGCAGATAATGTTTGATTATTTGCCAAGCAGCCAGAGTTGCTGAGTACCCATCAACGGCCTTCTGGGACGACCGAAACCCGTTCAGGAAGTCTCGGGCGGGGCGACCTTGTCGAGGAGTTCGGCGAGAAGGGCGCGTTCACTGTCGTCCAACTGGGCGAACAGCTGCTCGCCGGCCTCGGCCCTGGCCTGACTCATCTCGCGCTGGACGTCCTTGCCCCGGTCGGTCAGCGTGACCAGGATGGATCGCCGGTTGTCCGGATCGATCGCTCGCAGGACCAGGCCGGTCTGCTCGAGCGCGTCGACCAGACTCGTGGCCGAGCGCGGCACGATGCCCATCCGCGCGGCCAACTCGCCCATCCGCCACGGCGCATCACCCCGGGACACCAGCCTGAGCATCCGCTCCTGCGCCGGCGTGAGCCCCAGGGGCGCAAGTGTTTTCATCGACGAGCGCCGGAGGCGGTGGGCCGACCTCATCAGCCGTTCCACCAGTTCGGCGTTGCTGACACCCGTCGCTGCCTCCTCTGCCACTGCCTGTCCTTCCTCTTTCGTGATTCCTGGATGACATCCAAGTCGAACCGCGGGAACATCCGCGCGACCCACCCCGTTGACCCTGTGATTCACTTATTGTGAGTCTACCTCAGTATGAGCTACACTCACCACATGCAGTGAACCCATAGGCATCAGAACAGAAAGGAGTGCCCGTGAACCCGGCCACTCAGCACACCCCATCCCTCTCGAAAAGCCCTACAAACCAGACCATCTCCCACAGGCCCGGCCGCGGACCGCGTGACGACCGCCCGGCACCGCCCGCCCAACCCGGCGACATCCGTCGAATTTTCAGCCTTTTCGCCCGCTTCCGGGCCCAGCTCGGGCTGGTCGCCCTCCTCATCGTCGCGTCGTCGTTGATCTCGCTGGCCTCGCCCTTCCTGCTGCGCGACATCCTCGACGTCACGCTGCCGAACCGCGACACCCGTGGCACCGTCCTGCTGGCTGCCGGCATGATCGCCGTCGCCATCAGCACCACCGTGCTCGGCGTCGTCCAGTCCCGGCAGTCCACCCTCGTCGGGCAGGGCGTGATGCACGGCCTTCGCACGTCCGTCTACTCCCACCTGCAGAAACTCTCGCTGAGCTTCTACACCCGCACCCGCACCGGCGAGGTGCAGTCCCGCATCGCGGGCGATATCGGGGCCATGCAGGCCACCGTCACCAGCACCGCGACCAGCATCGTCTCCTCCGGCACCACCGTCATCGCGACCTTCGTCGCCATGCTAGCGCTGGACTGGAAGCTGACCCTGGTCTCGCTGGTCCTGGTCCCACTCTTCGTCTGGATCTCCCGCCGCGTCGGCGGCATGCGCCGTCAGATCGCCACCACCCGCCAGGAGCGGATGGCCGACATGTCGTCCATGGTGGCCGAGTCGCTGTCGGTTTCCGGCATCCTGCTGACCAAGACCATGGGCCGCAGTGCCGAACTCTCCCAACGCTTCTCCGATACGTCAGCCGATCTGGCCGATCTCGAGGTCCGCTCGGCGATGACGGGCCGCTGGCGTCAGTCCAGCATCGGCATCATCATCTCGGTGCTGCCGGCCGCCATCTACCTGGCCGCCGCCTTCACCGTCTCCGGAACCACCGGGGTGGTCTCTGTCGGCACGCTCGTCGCGTTCACCACGCTGCAGGGCCAGCTGTTCCGCCCGATGATGCAACTGCTGTCCACCGGCGTCGACCTGCAGACCTCGCTCGCCATGTTCCGACGGGTCTTCGACTACCTCGACCTACCCATCGACATCAAGGAGCCGGAGCAACCGGCCAGGCTCGAGAACGTCAGCGGGGAACTGCGTTTCAACGACGTGACCTTCGCCTACCCGGGCACCGACACCAAAACCCTGCACCACATCGACCTGACGGTTGCCCCCGGCACCCATGTCGCCGTCGTCGGCGCCACCGGGTCGGGCAAGACCACCCTCGGCTACCTCGGAGCCAGGCTCTACGAACCGGACAGCGGCTCGGTCACCCTCGACGGTGTCCCGCTCGGCGAGCTGACCCAGGTCGACCTCGCCGGTGCAATCGGCATCGTCTCGCAGGAGACCTACCTGCTGCACGCCTCGATCGCCGACAACCTCCGTTTCGCCGCTCCGGACGCCACCCAGGACGACCTGGAGGAGGCGGCCAAGGCGGCCCAGATCCACGAGCTGATCGCCGGTCTGCCGGCCGGCTACCAGACCGTCGTCGGTGAACGCGGATACCGCTTCTCCGGTGGCGAGAAGCAGCGGCTGGCCATCGCGCGGATCATCCTGCGCAATCCGCAGGTGCTGATCCTGGACGAGGCCACCAGCGCGCTCGACACCCGCACCGAGGCCTCTGTCACGGCAGCGCTCGCGGAGCTCGCCGAAGGTCGCACCACCCTGACCATCGCCCACCGGCTCTCCACCGTGCGTGACGCGGACGAGATCGTCGTGATGGACCACGGTCTGATCGTCGAACGGGGCACCCATGACGAGCTCCTCGACGCCGACGGCCCCTACGCCCGCCTTGTCGCCCGGGACGCTCGGGATTCCCGAGATGCCCCGGAACGCTCGGCCGGTCGCGGCCTGAGCGACCGGATCGCAGTAGCGTAGGAAGATGCACCCACCACAGGTGATCGTCGCACTCTGCGGACTACCCGGGTCCGGGAAGAGTGCCCTGGCCGAAGATCTCGCGAGAAATTTGGGTGCACCGATTCTCTCGGTCGACCCGATCGAATCGGCGATGGTGCAGGTCGGGCTGCCACGAAGCGAGACCACCGGCATCGCGGCCTACGTGGTGGCCGAGACGCTCGCGGCCGAGCAACTCGCGATCGGGCTGTCCGTCGTCATCGACGCGGTCAACGATTCCCCACTGGCCCGGCAGCAGTGGGTGGGACTGGCCGAGAAGTCCTCCGTCTCAATGATCTTCGTCGAGGTCCGTTGCTCCGATCCCGCCGTCCACCGGGCCAGACTGGCGGGCCGGCAGCGCGACCTGACGGGCATTCCCGAGCCCGATTGGGCCTCGGTGCAGGCCCGCCGCGCCGGCCTGGAGCAGTGGACCGACCCGCGGTTGATCGTGGACTCGATGGACTCGAGGTCACACAACGTCACGCTGGCCCTGCGCCAGATCGGGCAAAGATCGACCGAACGCGACTGATACCCCGGTGGCACCAACGGGGGACGTCTGGCAATCTTCGGTCATGACTGCTCCGTACGCGAGTCACACCCCCGCTGCCGATTTCCGTCAGCGTGCCGGAAGGCACCGTCGTGCAATCTGTCCAGCGGGGGTCAGAGGCGCGGTCGCCGTCGTGCTGGTGGCAGCATTGATGTCCATCGTGTTGCCGTCGTTCTCCGAGGCAGCTTCCACAGCGCCGCAGCAGATCTCGGCCTCGACGGTGGCAGCGCCCGCCGCGATCAACGGTGTACGCAGCACGAAGGTCATCGGCTACAGCCGTCAGCATCGTCCGATCGTGGCCTACGAGATGGGCAACCCGGCGGCGCCGTTCCGGACCGTCGTGATGGGGTCGATGCATGGCTACTACGAGCGGGCCGGCGAACAGGTCACGGCCGCCATGCTGAAACTGCCCATCCCCTCGTCGATCCACCTCTGGGTGATACCGACGATGAACCCTGACGGCGATGCCCTCCACCAACGCGGTAATGCCAGCGGCGTCGACCTCAACCGGAATTTTCCGGTCGGATGGACGTACGTCCCGCCCAGCAGCGACAAGTTCGGCTCGCACTACTCCGGCCCCGCGGCGCTCTCCGAGCCCGAGACCCGCGCCATCTACAGCTTTCTCGGGACGATCAAGCCAAATCGGATGGTCTCGATGCATCAACCGCTCGACGGCGTGGACACCACCGACGGTGGTGCCCGCGACATCAGTTTCCGCAACGCGCTGTCGAGCGGACTCGGCCTGCCCCTCAAGGCCTTCACCTGTCTCTCGACCTGCCGCGGCACGATGACCCGGTGGCTCACCGCCGCCCAGACCGGCGCCGCGATCACCGTGGAGTTCCGCCAGGACGAGTCGTCGTCCTACCTCACCGGACAGGTTCCGCGGGCTATCCTGGCCGCTCTGGCCATCGGGGTGAAACTGCCCCCACTGCCGGTGATGTCGGGGCATTTGGACACCATCCGGGCCACGCCGGGCGCCGTCACGGTGATCGGCTGGGTGCTCGACCCACAGCGGACGTCGACGCCCGGGTCCGCTTCGGTGACGGTCGACGGTGTCTCGAAAGGCATTGTCAGCAGCAATGTGTCGCGGCCCGATGTGAACAGGTCCAAAGGTGTGACCGGTAGTCACGGCTTCTCGTTCTCGGTGAGAGCCACCCCTGGCAACCGGCGGATCTGCGTATACGCCCGTTCGGCCGGCAGTACCTCGGCCACCGCCCTGCTGGGCACCTGCCACGTGGTGACCGTCTGGCCGTTCACCTTCGACGGCAAGGTGGATCGCCTGACCGGTCAGGTGGGCGCCGTCCGGATCGTCGGCTGGGCGCTGGATCCCCTGTACCCGGCGAGGCGTGCGTGGGTGCGGATCTTCGTCGACGGCAGGGCTGCGTCGGACGTCAATACGTCACTGGTCCGGGCAGACGTCAACCGGGCCCGGAGCGCGACGGGCGCCCACGGGTTCGACGTCACGCTGCGCGTCAAGCCGGGGAATCACACCATCACCGCCGTGCCTCTGCAGATCGGTACCTCCACGCTGCCCGCTCGGCTGCGCGCGGTGACCGTGACGGTCGCGGTGCCGGCGAAATAGGGCCCTCCCGCACCACTCCCCGCGCTGCCGCCAGGGAGGCTCGCCGTCAGCGCCGCCCCGCCCTTCGCTGAGTACAACGGGACATCGGCCGCCCTGGTTCGCCAGCCGGGGCGCAACCCGCGGCCACGCCGCACGGACCTGCAGATCGCCGCGACTGCAGTCGGCCACGGCTTGATGTTGCTGACCAGAAACGGGAGAGACCTTGCCGGGCTGCGATCCGCGCCCGAGGTGGTCAACATGCCCAATCGACTTCCACCCGGCCAATACTCGTGACGCCGGTCCGTGTCAGACGAGGGCAGGCTGCGCGACCTTGGGTGCCGGGATGGTGATCACGGTGAAGAGTTTCTCGAGGGCCGACTCGACCTCGGCCTTCCACCCGATGCCGGCAGCGAGCTCGAAACGCAGCCGGGGGTAGCGACGGTGCGGCGCGATGTCGGCGAAGCCAACGGCCCTGGCGAACCCGGCGGGCAGCAGGCAGCGCGGAATCTCCTCGTCCGGACCACGCTGCTTGGCCCTGGTCATGCGGCCGGGCACATCGCTGTCAACGCCGTCCTCCAGCCCGAAGAGTTCGATCGCCCGCACTCCGCGGCTGGTGAGTGTCTTGACCACGCCGTTCATCAGGAAGCGGGCCAGGCCCTGCCCCTGGAACTCCGGCAGGATCCGGGCGGTGGTCAGCAGGACCGCGTCAGGGGAGACCGGGGCGGTCGGGAAGGCCGCCGCACCGGGGACGGCGGTCGGCGGGGCGTAGAGCGCGAAGCCGGCGGGCTGGTCGTCGACGGTGACGATCTGGCCGGCAGAGCCCCAGGTCAGCATGACTCCGGACAGCCAGACCTCCTTCTCGAATCCGGCATGGTCGGCATCGAGACCGATGGCCGCCGAGGACGGCAGTTCCCAGTTCACGCAGGAGCGGCACTGTTCGGGGATCTCGCCGATGCTCGACATCGACAGCGGGACCAGCGCTCTGCTCGTCTGCGGCCCCATCGCGTGTCGTGGTCCCTTCTGTTGCGTTGCCTGTGGCCGGGTCGCCTTGCCGGCCATCTTCAAATCCTCGCCGTGGTCGCGCAGCGCAACCTTCACAGAAGCAGCGCAACCTTCACAGAATAGGGCGGCCGGATGTCGACACCGTGCCCGGCGACCGAGGTGCGGCTTGCTGGGTCAGTGGACACGCCGACCGGCAAGCCACGTGCCGGACACCACTGCGGCCCGGAAATCGGCCGTGTCCGCGGTCCGCAGGTCCGTCCCCAACCAGACCAGATCAGCGACGGAACCGACCGCGAAGGTTCCAGCATCGTCGCGGAAAGCTTGCACCGCAACACCTCTGGTGTAGGCAGTGACGGCCGTCCGCAGGTCGATCCGCTCGGCCGGATACCAGCCAGCGGCCGGCTCTCCGTCCGGGGTCTGGCGGGTGACCGCGGTGGCGATGCCCTCCCGCGGTGATAGATCCGTCACCGGCCAGTCGCTGCCGAAACTGACCAGGCCGCCATCGGCGACCACGGACCTGATCGGGTACTGCAGCGCCGCCCGCGTCGGCCCGATCCGCGGGATGGTGAGCACCTCCTGCAGCGGGTCGGGCTGGGCCCACAACGGTTGGAAGCACGAGATGACGCCGAGTGCGGTGAGACGGCCGAGATCAGCGGGGTCGATCACCTGCAGGTGCGCGATCACCGGACGCAGGTCCTGCGCCCGGATCGTGTCGACGGAGTGCTCGATGGCGTCCAGCGAGTCCCGGATCGCGGCATCCCCGATGGCGTGCAGGTGCACCTGGAAGCCGGCGGCGGAGAACCCCGCTACCGCCTCCACCAACTCTCGACGCGTCCAGTTCGGCAGGCCGTGGCTGTGCGGGCAATCGTCATACGGTTCGAGCATCGATGCAGTCCCGGACTCGATGACACCGTCGACGAAGAACTTGATGGTGTGGGCGGTCAGCGTCGGGTACCCGGCGGCCTGCACCCGCGCCCTGATCCGGGTGAACTCGGCGATCTGCTCGCGCCAACCCGCCTGATCGGCGCGCAGCGCCATGTTGACGGCCACGCGCAGGACTCCGCCATCGGCGGCCGCCAGATAGGCCTCGACCTCGGCCGGCTCCACCCACGCGTCCTGGACCCAGGTGAGACCCGTTGCAGCACAGGCGGTGGTAGCGTCATCGATGGCGGCGAGCTGCATCGTCAGCGACGGACGTGGCATGGCGGCGAAGACGGGATCGGTGGCGCCCCACTCGCGCAGGGTGCCCACGGGCGTCCCGTCGGGGGTGCGGACGATGTCACCGTCCACCGGATCCGGAGTCTGCGCGGTGATGCCCGACCGCTTCAGGGCCTCGGTGTTGCACCACAGCGTGTGATAGTCGGTGCCGCGCAGCACCACCGGTCGATCCGGCAGGATGTCGTCCAGCCACGACGCCTGGAAGACGCCGTCCTCGATCAGCGCCAGATCGAAGCCGCCGCCGTAGACCCACTCCGCGTCCGGATGGTCGGCGGCCCAGCTCATCACCCCATCCAGGATCGCCGCGACGGAGTCGCCGCGCACCGGTGCGAAGCGACCCTCGAGGCCGGCCTGCAGGGGGTGGGCGTGCCCGTCACCGAAGGCCGGGAGCAGGGATCCGCCCTGCAGGTCGACCCTCTCGACGTCGGCCGGTGCCTCGAGATCGTCGTCCACGGCGGCGATCCGGCCATCGACGACCAGCATCTGCCCGGTACGTGGTGCCTCCCAATCGGCCGGGCTCCACAGCACTCCACCTGTGAACAACACGCTCGTCACATCGGCCCTCCGGTTTGCTTCTCCACCATCTGCCAGGACGCTACGCGACGCCCTCCTCCAAGACCGGGGATGTCCCGTAGGTGACATTTCGGGTTCCGCGGGTACTGGTGTGCGTGCACACTGACCACGCACAGAATTCACATCGCTGGTCTCCCAGGGAGTCACCATGACGCAGGTCGAC
The DNA here is from genome assembly GCF_040546275.1 of Nakamurella sp. UYEF19. NCBI lineage: Bacteria > Bacillati > Actinomycetota > Actinomycetes > Nakamurellales > Nakamurellaceae > Nakamurella > Nakamurella sp. UYEF19. The sequence goes on from NZ_JBEPNO010000028.1 coordinate 19,048, forward strand.
CACACCAAGCCCGCCGAGCCGGCCGATGCGCCGAATCCGCGCCGAAGACTGCCGCGTGGCTTTCCGTTCTTCGCGATCATCGCCGTCGCCGTGCTGGCGTTGCTCGCGGGCGGGGCCGGTGGTTCCTACCAGGGCAAATTGTCCGAGGTGCAGAAGAACGACAACTCGTCCTACCTGCCGGCGTCGGCGGAGTCGACGAAGGTCAGCGCGGAGTCCGGTCAGTTCAACAAGTCCCAGTCGATCCCCGGATTCGTCGTGTTCCACCGCGACTCCGGGCTCACCGCCGTGGACAAGACGGCCATCACCACCGCCTTCGGCAACGTCTCGAAGCTCAAAGGTGTTGACCAGCAGGCAGTTGCCGAGCCGACGTACTCGAAGGACAACACCACCGCGTCGATCTACGCCCCGCTCATTGCGAATCAGAACGGCGTCGCCGTGAACGGCAGCACCCTGTCCGACAGCGAGAACGCAGTCATCGCAGCGGCTTCCGCCGGTCTTCCCGCCGGGCTGGCCGTCCATCCGGCCGGCGCCGGCGGACTGCTGGTGGCCTTCATCGGGGCCTTCGCCGGACTGGACGGGACCCTGCTGCTCGCCGCCGGCGGCATCGTCATCCTGATCCTGCTGCTGGTCTACCGCTCGCCGGTGCTCTGGTTCTTCCCGCTGTTCTCGGCCGTGCTGGCGCTCGGGCTGTCGTCGCTCATCATCTACTACCTCGCCAAGAACGGCGTCCTCACGCTCACCGGCCAGAGCCAGGGAATTCTGTCCGTCCTCGTGCTGGGAGCAGGTACCGACTACGCCCTGCTGCTCATCTCCCGCTATCGCGAGGAACTGCACAACTACGAGCATCGATTCGACGCGATGATCAAGGCCTGGAAAGAATCTGCGCCGGCGATCTTCGCCTCGGGCGCCACCGTGATCATCGGACTCCTGTGCCTGAGCTTCTCCGAACTCAACTCCAACAAGAGCCTCGGGCCGGTCTCGGCGATCGGCATCGGCTGCACCCTGCTGGTGATGATGACGTTCCTCCCGGTGTTCCTGGCCCTGGCCGGACGCTGGGTGTTCTGGCCCCGTCGGCCCACCACCGCCACCCCCGCCGCGGAGCCGGGCACGACCGGGATCTGGGGTCGGGTCGCTCGTTTCATCGGGTCGCACCATCGACGGGCGTGGATCGGGGCGGCGGTCCTGCTACTGCTCTGCCTGCTCGGGTTGAGCGGGTTGAAGACCGACGGACTGACCACCGCGCAGGGCTTCACGAACAAGCCCGACGCCGTCGTCGGTCAGGAGCTCTACGACTCCAAGTTCCCGGCGGGAACGGGTGCGCCCGCGGTCATCGCGGTGAACGCCGCTGCCGCGGACAAGGTGATCGCCGCGGTGGCAACGGTACCCGGGGTCGCCACCACTCGCGGATCCGTCTGCGTGCAGATCGACTACGCCAAGATCGCCGCGTTGGGCGGCGGACAGGGCCGTCCGGGGGCCGCGGCTGCCACGGGATGCCCGCCGGCGCAGTTGCAGATCTCGCCCATCAACGGGCGGACGATCGTCGATGCCACGTTGGCCGATTCCTACGACTCCCCGGCCGCCTACGCGACGATCGCGCGGATCCGGGACGTCGTGCACGCGGTACCCGACGCGAACGCGCTGGTCGGCGGACAGTCCGCAGCCACCCTGGACGTGCGTGACGCCTCGGTGCACGACCGGAACCTGATCATCCCGATCGTCCTGGTGGTGATCTTCCTCGTACTCGCGCTGCTGCTCCGCGCTTTGCTGGCTCCGGTCCTGCTGATCGCGACCGTGGTGTTCTCGTTCTTCGCGACCCTCGGCGTCTGCGGGTGGGCGTTCAACCACGTGTTCGGTTTCGCCGGCGCCGACCAGTCGTTCCCGTTGTTCGCCTTCGTCTTCCTCGTCGCACTCGGGATCGACTACAACATCTTCCTGATGACGAGGGTGCGCGAGGAGACCCTCGAGTTCGGTGCGCGGCAAGGGGTATTGCGGGGGTTGGCGGTGACCGGCGGGGTGATCACCAGCGCCGGGGTGGTGCTCGCCGCGACCTTTACGGTGCTCGGCGTCCTGCCGCTGGTGTTCCTGGCCGAACTCGGTTTCGCCGTCGCGTTCGGCGTGCTGCTGGACACCCTGATCGTCCGCACCGTCCTCGTCCCCGCCCTTGCCCACGACATCGGCCGCAAGATCTGGTGGCCCAGCAAACTCGCCTCCGGCCCCCAGTAGCCCGCGGATCCGTGTGGTGCGCACACGGATCCGTGTGGTGCGCACACGGATCCGTGTGGTGCGCATACGGATCCGTGTGGTGCGCATACAGAACTGCCCTGCGCATATGAATCTGCCATTTGGGGCCCGAAATCGCGGAATTCGGTCGCTCCTGTATGCGCGGTGGTGACGGCGCCGAGTACTTCGCTTCATCGCCGGCCGGCCCGGCTCGGAATGGCCCAACCACGGGGACGGGCCAGGCCGAGGACGGGCCGCGCATACAGGACCACCCATCTTCGGCCCGTAGCGGCTGGAATCAGTCATATCCATATGCGCCGGGCAGTCCTATATGCGCACACCAGGCGCGGCCACACCAGGCGGGGTCCGGCCGCGCACCAGCCCAGCCGGCGCGGGCAGAGGACACCGCGGCAATGTCACTCGGTGCGGAGGGCGGCGGGGCCGGTGGTGGAGCGGAGGCGGGCGGCCGACCCGAGAGCGATCAGCAACGCAATCACAAGCGCCGACGCCGTGCCAACCGCGATCCACCCACCGATCGGAGCCACGAAACCGTCGTGTCGCAGATACTGGACGACCTCGGCCAGCACGGTGCCCACCACCACCGCGACCACCACGCCGACCACCACCGGCATCAGCACGGCATGCAGCACCGAGCGAACCAGCACGCCCAGCGGGACGCCGGACGCCCGGGCTATCGCGAAGGCCCGCCGCCGCTCGCGGATCTGCTCCGACGCCATCAGCCATTGCCCGAGCGCACAGATCAGCAGCGTCAGCGCGCCGGCACCGAGTAGCCCGGCCCGCACCCAGGGAACCGCGGAGTTCGACGCCTGGCTCAGGGTGGACAAGCTGAACAAGGTGTAAGCCCGAGAACCGAGCCAGGACAACGCTTCCTGCGCCCTGCTCACCGACGACCCGGGAAGGTCGACCGACACCTGCACCGACTGGGACGACGCCATCTCGGCCGGGAACTCCCGAGCGGCGGCCTCCGGGGTCAGGAAGAAGTCCGCAGTCGAGAAGAACGGAAAGTTGCTTTCCAGTACGCCCCCAGTGGCCGTCGTCATGCTCCGAGGGGCCGTCGTCACCTGCAGCCCGGCCGGCGGAGTCCAGGACTGCTGCGCGCCGAGGTTGAACTGGATGAGATACGGCGCAGCCGGCAGCGGACCGGCGGCGGCATCGTCGACCCGGAAGACGTCGCCGTCGCGGCAGCCGCTGGCGACCGTCATCAGCCGAATCGCGTCGCAGTTGGCCACTGTGAGATTCGGCCGTTCCCCGGTGGCGCTGCCACCCAGGCCCGTCACCAGGGTCGCCGAACGAACGCCCGGGACACTGTGCAAGGAGGTGTCGACCCGGCTCCACTCGGCCGGAGTCAGCGACAGCAGCCACCCGCTCTGCACGGATGCGGCATTCTGGCGGGCCTGGACAGTGTCGAAGTTGGAGGCCGACAGCATCGTCATCAGCGTGACAAAACCGGCGAGCACCGTCGCGATGGCGGCTGCCGCTCTCGTCGTGGAAGCCCCGTCCTGCACAATTCGCTGCCGCGCCAGCAGGCCGGAAATGCTCCCGCGCGGCCACCAGCGGGCCAGCCTGTCGGTCAGCAGTCCGACCAGCGCGGCCACGCTGAACAGTGTCAGCGCCACCACGACGCACATCTCGACGGTGCGGTCGACGGTGTAGCCGTAGTCGGGGGTGCCACCTTCCCGCCAACCGGCCCACCCCGTGACGACGGCGGTCAGACCAAAGAGTGCCAGCCGCCAGCCGAGCCGCGGTCCGCGCCGTTCCCGCCCCAGCACGCCGAGCGGACCCACCGCGCTCTGCCGAAATCCGAACAGGGCCGCGGCGACCGCCAGCACCGGGACCCCGATCAAGATCACGATTCCCCACACCGCAGTCGGCCGGACGTCGGCGACCTGCATTCCGCGGCCGCCGATCCGCACGACGTCAACCAGCAACCGGGATGCCCCGTAGGCACCGACGGCCAGCGTCACCCCGACGACGGCCGCAATCAGCGCCTCACCCGCCACCAACAGGCGCAATCTGCTGATGGACGCGCCGAGCAACCGAAGCGTGGCGGATCGGCGATCCCGTCGGGCGGCCCCGATCCGACCGGCCATCGCGACGAACAACAACAGCGGCACCATGAGGACGGCGGCCCCGGTGATCAACAACGACCAGACCGACGGCAGAAGGGTGGCATCGCCTGCCGTCCCTCCCCAGCCGCTGATCGTCTGGGACTCGGTCAGTGGACCGCTGCCCTGGTAGAAGTACAGATCGTCGCGTCCGGGGAGGACGCCCGGATCGATGGTGCCGACCACCGTTCCAGTCAGTACCGCCCGGAAGGTGGGATCACTCATCCGCGCCTGCAGTGCTGGTGAGAGCAGCAGTTCACCCGGCGACGGCAGGCGCGAGATACCAGGCGGCACAGCCGTTGTCGCACCGGCGATGTGAACCAGTTCACCCGTGACTACTTGGCCGTCGATGGTCAGCGTGGTGTCGAGGAGCTGGATCGGTCCCGTCTGGCTGTACAGCGGAAGCGAAGGGGCCACCCGGACGTTCCTCGCATGCAACGACGGTTCGATGCTGGCCAGGGCCAGCAGGACGAACGCACACAGGGCGACGCCAAGGGCCATCGCCAGCATGCGGAACACGTTGCGTCGGTCGGCGACCGCCATCGACAACGCCCATCCAAGCGCCACCCCGGGGTGATCGCCCGCGGCTCTCACCGAGGTGGCCGGCACCTGCTCCAACGGTTGTCGGGTCGGCATCACCGGTCCCGTACCGACTCGCTGGTCAGACCGTCCCGAACGATCACCTCGCGGTCGGAATAGGCCGCAACCCGGGACTCGTGCGTGACCAGCACCAACGACGCCCCCGTCTCGCGTACCGCCCTGGTCAGCAGCCCCATCACCTTCTCGCCCTGGAGGGAGTCAAGCGCCCCGGTCGGTTCGTCGGCGAAGATCACCGACGGACCGCCGATCAGGGCCCGCGCCACGGCCACGCGTTGCGCCTGCCCGCCCGACACCTGACCCGGCAACTGGCGACCGACCGCCGCCACGTCGAGTCGCTCCAGCCACTGGTCGGCCACCAGCTCAGCTGCCTTGCGGCTCAACCCATCCAGCCGCAGAGGCATCGAAACGTTTTGCCGGCACGTCAGTTCCGGGATCAACTGCCCGAACTGGAAGACGAACCCAAACTCTTTACGGCGCAGTTCAGATCGCTCCCGATCGGACATGGCGCCCAGTTCCCGCCCGGCGTAGGTGACCGAACCCGAATCAGCGTGCAGGATTCCGGCCACGCAGTGCAGTAGCGTGGACTTGCCTGACCCGGAAGGGCCCATCACCGCGACGATCTCGCCCGCGCGGATGCTGAAGTCGGCTCCACGCAGGGCCGGCGTCGGACCGAACGACTTGACCAACCCGGTCGCGCTCAACAGCGCACCCGTTCGGCTGGTCGCGACGGCGCTGACGTTTCCACGCGCCGCGGTCATCGGTCCGCCAACCCGGGCTGTTCGGCCAGCTCGGCCAGGCGGGAAGCCGTGATGTCCAACCACTTCAAGTCTGCCTCCAGGTGGAAGAGTGCGTGATCGCAGATGAGCTGATCGGCGAGATCGCCGGTCTGCTTCCGCCGGGTGTACTCGCGCATGGCACCCAGGTGCTCGGCGCGCTGGGCATCCAGGATTTCTCCTGCGGATCGATGAGACATCAAGGCCACCAACACTTTCGTGTACAGCGTGTTCTGGAGGTACTCGGCGGGACGCTCTGGCGTCCGGAGCCAATCGTCGAGATCCGTGACTCCGGCGTCGGTGATGTTGTAGCGCTTGCGATCCGGGCCGTCCCCGGCCTCCGACCCCTCGACGGAGACCAGGCCGTTCTTGAGCAGCCGGGCGAGCGTGGCATAGACCTGGCCGTAGGCCAGTGGCCGTTCGGACCGGAAGAGCTCGTCATGCGCGCGCTTGAGGTCATAACCGTGCGTGGAGCCCGTCTCGAGGAGGCCCAGCAACGTGCGAGACACCGACATGCGGCAGACAGTATCAGGTGTCTACACGCGATGTATACCTGTCATGAATAGACCTGAAAGTGCATCGTGCCCACAGCGTCCGTCCCACTCGGGTCGACGATGGTCGCCACCGCTCGGATATCTGCCTGTCGGCTCGTTCACCTGTCTACTCGTTCACCGGTCTACTGGGTGACGAACGAACCAACACCTGACGGCGAAGAAGTTACAGTTCGGGTCGTGCCACATCCGCCGACCGCCGAGCTGAACTGGTGGCAGGCCGGACTGCTCGCCGTGGCGCTGTTCCTCCTGACCTTCGCACTCAACCGGTTCGACGTCGCATGGGTGCGAAAGGTGACGCCGTTCCTGAAGGAAGCCGGCATCGTCGCGCTGCTGTTCGCGCTCTGGCAGCGGGCCGGTCAGCTGTCGCAGACCAGTACGACCCAGGCCTTCGACCGCGGCCGCTGGATCGACGAGGCCGAGCGATTCCTGAACCTACCGTCAGAACGATCGCTGCAGGTCGAACTCGTCGATCATCCGATGCTCGGCCAATGGGCCAACCTCTACTACGCGGTGATGCACCTCAGCACCACCGGCGTCATGCTGTTCTGGCTGTTCTGGCGGCATCGCGACAAGTACCCGCGGGTGCGCACCGCTCTGGCCCTGTTCACCGCGCTGGCGCTGCTGGTCCAGCTGATCGCCGTCGCGCCGCCGCGCCTGATGCCGGAACTCGGCTTCATCGACATCGGAATGCGCTACGGGCAATCCGTGTACGGGACCGGCGGTTTCGGCGCCCAGGAGTTGCTGGCCATGCCGTCGGTGCACATCGGTTGGGCGGTGGTCGTCGCCGGCGCCGTGATCTACGCGAGCCCCAGCCGGTGGCGCTGGCTCATCCTGCTGCACCCGCTCGTCACGCTGTACGTCGTCACCGCGACCGGCAACCACTGGTGGTTCGACAGCATCGCGTCCGTGCTGCTGCTGGTCCTCGTCGTTGGCGCCCAGAACCTGTATTTCGGCCGCATCGGTCAGCGCGACCCTCCGGCGACCGGCGGCGGAGCCAACCGCATCGAGCGGTGGAGGCGGCCGATCCCCATCAGAAGCAGAGCCACCACCCAGATCCCGATCAGCGCTCCGATGACGAACGGGAAGAAGCCCGAATCCGAGGTGTCCAAGATCGAGTAGATCGGCGATCCGTCGGCATTGCCCTTCATCACCGCGAAGACCAGGTACGCCAGCGGCGCGGCCGGGGCCGCGATCACGTGCCACCACTTCACCGTCTCCTGGTTCCGGCCGACAGCGAACCAGTCGACGAGCAGTGCGAGCGGGGTGAAGATGTGCTCGAACTTCGACCAGGACTTGTCGAGCTGACCGGCCATCACCAGGTTGTAGACGCCGAGAGTGACCAGGACCAACAACAGCACCGACATCCTGACGAACGGATCCGGCTCGTCCAGGTGCCGACGTCGCGCCAACGGGATGATCGCCGCCAGCAGGAAGTAGACGCCGGCGATCAAGCTCCCGAGCTGCGACAACTCCTCGAGATGCCAGGAACCGAAGGCATCGTGCGCCAGGAACAGACCGGTGAAGGCGATCGCCGAGACGGCCAGCTTCCAGATCACCGTGAAGGCAACCTGGCCTGACGACGGCTGCGGGCCCGGCTGCGGGCCCGGCTGCGGCATCATCGGAGGCGCATAGCCGGCCCGGGACATGGGCGGCTGCTGCCAGCTGGCCGGCTGCGGCGCCCACCCCGGCACACCGGCCTGCTGCGGCGCCCACCCCGGCACACCGGCCGGCTGCGGCGGACCGGCCGGCCGTTGCGGATAGACGCCCTGCCCATACCCACCCTGCGGACGCCAACCCGGCGCAGTGGCCGGTGGGCCGTAGGGCCTCGGGGGGACAGGTCCGTGCGGGTGATCGGTCATCGGGCCAGTATCGCCGGGCGGCGATACTGCTAGCGTCGATTCGTGGAAATCCAGCGACAGCGGGTGATCGGGCTGCTCGGCGGCATGAGCTGGGAGAGCAGCGCGGAGTACTACCGGCTGGCCAACGAGCTGGTCCGAGAACGTCTGGGCGGGCTGCACTCCGCCAGATGTCTGCTGGCTTCGGTGGATTTCGCGGAGATCGAGCAGCTGCAGGTGGCCGGAAACTGGGACGAGGCCGGACGGACGCTGGCTACCGCGGCCAAGAGCCTCGAGGTGGGCGGCGCGGAGGTGCTGGTCCTGTGCACCAACACCATGCACAAGGTGGCCGATCAGATCCAGGCCGAGATCGGCATCCCGCTCCTGCATCTCGCGGACGCCACCGCAAAAGCGGTGCAGCAGGAAGGAGTCCGGATCGTCGGTCTTCTCGGCACCGCCTTCACCATGGAGCAGGATTTCTACCGGGACCGGCTGGCAGGTCACGGACTCGAGGTGCTGATCCCGCCGCCGGAGGATCGCGCCGAGGTCCACCGCATCATCTACGACGAATTGTGCCTGGGCGTCGTGTCCGCGGAGTCCCGGCAGGTGTACCGCGAGGTGATGGCAAGGTTGGTCACGCAGGGCGCGGACGGAATCATCCTGGGCTGCACGGAGATCGAACTGCTGGTCCAAGACGGCGACACCACCGTGCCGGTGTTCCCGACCACCGCCCTGCACGTCGAGGCAGCCGTCACCTGGTCACTGTCCGATGCCCAGGAGTCCCAGCCCACAGCCTGAAGCCAAAGGAGCGCAAAGGATGTCGTCATACAAGACGGTGCTGATCTCGGGGACGTCGACCGGGATCGGCGCCCAGACCGCAGTGGCCGCGGCCGCGGCCGCGGCCGGGTGGCACGTGGTCGCCACCATGCGCGACACCACACGCTCCGGCGCGCTGGCCGCGGCAGCCGAATCCGCCGGCGTCACCGACCGGGTCGAGATCAGGGCGATGGACATCACCGACCCCGCCTCGGTGGCCGCGTGTGTTGCCGGGATCGTGGCCGACCACCCCAGCCTGGACGCGGTGATCAACAACGCCGGATCCGGCCACGTCGGCACTCTGGAACAGGAGACGATCGCGGAGGTCAGGGCCGTCATGGAGGTGAATTTCTTCGGCACTCTCCATGTGACCCGTGAAGCGTTACCACACCTGCGCGCCAGCGGCGGCCGGGTCATCACCGTCACCAGTGTCGGCGGGGTCATCGGGCAGCCGTTCAACGAGGCGTACTGCGCGGCGAAGTTCGCGGTCGAGGGCTTCATGGAATCGCTCGCCCCGGTGGCTGCGATGCTCGGGGTGGCAGTGGTCGTCGTCGAGCCCGGTGCCGTGGCCAGCGAATTCGTCAGCAACGTCGCCATGGATCAGGCTGCGATGACGGAGGCGGCCGGTCCCTACGGCCCGGCCCTTGGCCGATATCTCGAGCGGACGGCCGGCGCCTTCGCCTCGGCTCAGAGCCCGGCGAGCGCGGCTGCGGTGGTGATCTCCGTCCTGACAGACACGAACCCACCCTTCCGGCTGCAGACCTCCGAGGGCGCACGGGCCCTCGTCGCAAACAAACTTGCCGATCTGGACGGCAGCCGGATCACCGGCCTCACTACCACCTGGGTGTCTTGATCACCGAGAGCACGTCGCGAAAATCGGGACTTGACCCTCACACCGTGTGAGGCCCCACCGTAGGAGGCGTCATGTTCACCATCGGAGATTTCGCCGGCCTCGGCAGGGTGTCGATCCGGATGCTGCGTCACTACGACAGCATCGGGGTTCTCAGTCCGGCCGCTGTCGATCCGGTCAACGGCTACCGGCTCTACCACGCCGACCAGCTGTCCCGTCTCAATCGTGTCGTCGCCCTCAAGGACCTCGGGTTCACCCTCGCGCAGGTGCACTCGATCCTCGCGGACGACCTCGGCCCGATCGAGTTGCGCGGCATGCTGCGGATGCGCCAGGCGCAGGTGCAGTCGCAACTCGAGGCCGACCAGGCCCGACTGACCGGAATCCAGGCGAGACTCCACATCATCGAGAGGGAAGGCACCATGAGCACACAGGAAGTGGTCCTCAAGAAGGTCGAGCCGGTCAGACTCGCCGAGATCGCAGCCACCGCCGACAGTTTCCGGACGAGCGACATCGGGCCGGTGATCCAGGGCCTGTATCCGCAGCTGATGCAACACCTCGCGGCCGATCACGTCGCACCCGCCGGATACGGAGTCGCCTACTACGAGGAATCGCCGGACGACACCGTCATCGTCCACGCCGGTGTGGTGGTGAAGGCCGAGCCCGTCGACGACAGGGCCTACCGCATCGGTGATCTCGTCGGTGCCGATGCTGCTGCGACGACCATCCACCACGGCTCCATGGATACCTGCGAGGTCAGCTACCAGGTCCTGGCGCAGTGGATCGACGCAAACGGATACCGCAGCAACGGCTTTGCCCGCGAGGTGTACCTGGACTATGACCCGAATCGCACTGCGGAGGGGATCACCGAGCTTCAGATCCCGGTCGAGAAGGTCTAATATCGAACACATCCCGCCGCCGGGTGGTCCACCGTCCGGCGGCGGGATTCTCCGTTTTCAGGGCTTGTCCGCGTCCCGGGCCTGTCGTCCAAGGGCCCAGTCATCCGAGCGTTCAGGGCCTGTCGTCTAGTGGTCACGGGCATTGCCAGGCTCGTCCGGGTCGCGGATCTCGTCACGGATCCAGCCGATGTAGCGCGCCGCCGACGCCCTCACCGCCTCGGCCGAGCCCATCGCGATCATGCTGCCGTGGAATGCGCCGTAGATCCGGTCGAACGTGAGAAGGCCAATGGTGGAAGCGATCTGGGTGACCAGACGTTCAGGCAGCGGGATCAGGTTCGGGTAGCTGCGCATGAAGGAGACGCTGGCCCGGTCGGCCGCGACCATCAACGTGTCGCCGACCAACAGCACCCCGGCCGCGGCCGCTCCGGCCGGCCAGTTCAGCACCGCACTGCCGGGGAAGTGTCCGCCGCATCTGATCAACTCGACACCGTCGACGATCTCCTGACGGTCGTCCCAGAGCCGGATGACGTCGTCCGGGCGGCGGATCCAGCGATGATCGGCGCGGTTGACGTACACCGGCACCCCGTCGAAGGCCTTGCTCCAGGTGATCGAGCTGCCCACCAGGTGCGGGTGACTGGCGGTGACCGCCGCCACGCCGCCGAGTGCGGTGGCCTCGTCGATCATCTGCTGATCCAGGTAGCCCGGAGGCTCCCAGAGGACGTTGCCGGCGGGGGTGCGGACCAGCAGGCCGCGCTGGCCGATGCCGAATGACGGCGACACCCGCACCGCGAACAGGTCGGGTTCGAGTTCGGTGAACGACCCGGTGAACCTGCCGGCCATCTCCTTCAGGGACGTCCACTGCTGACCACCGGGCGGCACGTAGTGCCGTTCGTCGGAACAGATCGCACACCGTGCCGGCGGTCGCGCCATGTTCGAATGCTCGATCCCGCAGGCCGAGCAGATCCACACCGTCATGGGCTCACCCTGCTGCCCCTGGCTGGGCAGCGCAACCGCATCCGGAATGGCCGTCAGCCGCGGATCGCTACCACCAGCAACCACGTCGCCAGAGCGAGCCCGGCAAGTGCGATCCAGATCTGCAGCTTGTCGGCAGGTACCCGGCGTGCCACCGATGGTCCGACCGCCCCACCGATCAGGAACCCGATCGCGAGCGGCACCACCGCTGCCCACTGTACGGATCCGAACACGATGAAGCCAGCAGCGACCACCACCTCGCCCGCAAGGAGCAGAACGTTCTTGAAGGCGTTGGCACGAGGCAGGTTCTCCTCGACGGTCAGCATCAGCAGAGCGAGCATCATGATCCCCGAACCCGCGCCGAAATAGCCGTTGTGGGCGGCGACCGCGAACAGTCCGACGGGAAGCGCCCTTCGAGGCTGCTCCTCCCGCCGGGTCCGACGCCGAGCTGAGTTTCTGGACCGCAGGAGGAGGACGGCAGAGCCAAGAGCGACGAGGAAGGGCACCACCCATTCGAAGGCCCTTGTCGGCGTGACCAGCAGTAGTGCTGCCCCGGCCGCCGCGCCGATCGCCACGACGACCGACCACCGCAGGAGACGTTGACCCGCCCCTGAAGTTCCGGCCGGGAGGCCGGAGCCGAGCCCACTCCGATGGCCACGGCGGCCACCGAGTTGGCGATGTTCGCCGGAATCGCGGGTATTCCTACGGCGAGCAGGGCCGGATAGGAGATCAGAGGAGCGATTGCACCCGCCGCCCAGGCCGTTCCGGCCAGGGTTCCCGCGCCAACCAGAACCGCGGCCTGTCCGACCTCGCTGAGCACCCGCCGACCCTATCCACCGGCGGCCCGCATCGACCCCGCTGCTTCGAGCCGACGTAGAAAGATGCCATCGCCGGCGACAGGCGGGACCATGGCAGGTCGGACGGTGATGGCGATCATCTGCCTCGACCTCGTCGACGGTCGCGCCGAGGTGGCGTCCGGATCGGCTCCAGTCACAGTGACGCTGCCGTTCCCGCTCACCATCACGCCGTCGGCGCTGATCAACTGACCCAACGCCAGCGCTCCAGCGCCGATCAGACCTCGTAGTCCAGGATCAGCATCCCGTGCTCGACGAGGCCTTGCCCGGCCAGGTCGACCAGAGCGCCGGTGCCCGAACCGTGCACCACCACGGCGTCCATCAGCGTGGGGAAACTGTCACCCATCGAGGCTCGATGCTCCAGCACGAAGGAGCCCTCCAGCCCATTCATCGTCCCGACGATCCGCTCCTGCGCGACGTAGGAGGCGCCGCGCTCCCCGCGGGTGGTCAACGCGTGGCCGGTGGCGCTTCCGACCAGGTCAGGGCCAGTGTAGGTCTTGGCCAGCAGCACGTGGCCGGCATCCGGGCCGCCCTCGACCGGCTCATCGGAGACGCCGTCCCACTTGTCCATCGTGAACGGCGCCTCGATGTGCTTCGTCATGCCCTCAGCATGTCCGCCCCCGGGCACCGCGGCAACCGCGAGGCAACCCGCCCACCGCCCGCGACGTCAACGGTAGGATCCACCCAACCCGCCCCGGCACTGACCTTCCCATCAGCACGCCCCGACCCAGCCCGGCGGCGGCCCAACGGCGAGGAAAGCCACATGACCGGGAACAGCCTGGACCGACACATGCCCTTGTATGCGCAGCGCACCGCTGGCATGCGAGCTTCGGCAGTCCGGTCGCTGTTCGCCGTGGCAAACCGCCCCGAGGTCGTCTCGCTGGCCGGCGGGATGCCGTACCTGCAGTCGCTCCCGCTGGAGAGCGTGGCCGCCGAGGCGTTGCAGCTGATCGCCGGCGACGGGCTGGTCGCGCTCCAGTACGGATCCGGCCAGGGCATCCTCGAACTGCGCGAGCAGATCTGCCAGGTGATGGCGCTCGAGGGCATCAGCGCCCACCCGGACGACGTCACCGTGACCGTCGGGTCCCAGATGGCGCTCGACCTCGTCACCCGCATCTTCTGCGATCCCGGTGACGTCATCCTGGCCGAGGCACCGTCCTACGTCGGCGCGCTGAGCACCTTCGCCTCCTACCAGGCAAGCGTCGTGCACATCGAGATGGACAGCGACGGTCTCATCCCGTCCGCCGTGTCGGCCGCCATCGAATCGGTGCGGGCGCAGGGACGCCGGATCAAGCTGCTCTATACGATCCCCAACTTCCACAACCCCGCCGGCGTGACGATGTCCGCCGAGCGACGGCTCGAACTGGCGGCCATCTGTCGCGACGCCGGGATCCCGATCCTGGAGGACAACCCCTACGGGCTCCTGGGTTTCGACGACAAGATCCGCCGGGCGATCCGCGCCGACGACCCGGACAACGTCATCTACCTCGGCTCGTTCTCCAAGACCTTCGCGCCGGGTCTGCGGGTCGGCTGGGTGCTGGCGCCGCATGCCGTACGGGAGAAGTTGGTGCTGGCCAACGAGAGTGCCACGCTCAACCCGCCGGTCTTCAACCAGATGCTGGTCTCCCGGTACCTTTCCAACTTCGACTGGCAGAGCCAGGTCAAGACCTACCGGCAGACCTACGCCGAGCGACGCGACGCAATGATCTCGGCGCTCGAGACGCACATGCCGCAGGGCACCACCTGGACGCAGCCGGAGGGCGGTTTCTACGTCTGGGTCACGCTTCCGGAGGGTTTCGACACGCAGGCGATGTTGCCGCGCGCCGTCACCGCCCGGGTCGCGTACGTACCCGGAACCGCCTTCTACGCAGACGGTCTCGGATCCCGCCAGATGCGTCTGTCCTTCTGCTTCCCGACCCCGGAGCGGATCACCGAGGGCATCAGGCGGCTGGCCTCGGTGCTGGACAGCGAACTGGACGTGATGCGCACCTTCGGCGCCACCAGCGCCGCGCTGCCCGCCCGCCGCACGAACCGCGGGCCGTCGTCGCCGTCCCCGGACATCTACTAGCGCCCGGACATCTACGAGAGAGATCGGTGTTTCCCCGATGACTGATCGCCATGTGGTGGTGCTGGCCGGCGGACTGACCCACGAGCGCGAGGTGTCGCTGCGTTCAGGTTCCCGGCTCACCGAGGCCCTGCGCCGGCAGGGTCTGGAGGTGACGGTGCGGGACGCCGATGCCGCGCTGCTGCCCTGGCTGCTCCGCGCCAAGCCCGATGCCGCGATCATCGCCCTCCACGGTGGACGCGGCGAGAACGGGGCCGTGCAAGGGGTTCTCGAACTAGCCGGCGTCCCGTACCTCGGCACGCGTTCGCACGACTGCCGCCTTTCCTGGGACAAGCCGACGGCCAAGACCCTCGTGCAGCGCGCCGGCTTCCTCACTCCGAATTGGATCACGTTGGCGCACAACACTTTCCGTGATCTGGGTGCCGCGGCATTGATCGGCGCACTGGTCGAGCACCTCGGCCTGCCGTTGATGCTCAAGCCGCACCAGGGCGGCTCGGCGCTGGGCGCTACCGTCGTCCGCGACGCGTCCGAGATCCCCGGGGCCCTGGTCCAGGCTTTCGCCTACGGCGAGGTCGTCCTGGTCGAGCAGTTCGTCGAGGGCATCGAACTGGCCATCACTGTGGTGGACCAGGGCGAGCGCAGCGACGGGCGAAGTGTCCAGGGCGATCGCAGCGACGGGGCCAGGGGCCGTGGTGACGGCCCACGGGCGCTGCCTGCCGTCGAGATCGTCCCGGAGAGCGGCGTTTTCGATTACGAGTCCCGCTACACCGCGGGCCTGACGACGTACTACACCCCGGCCCGACTCACCCCCGACGTCGCCCAACGTGCGGCCGAGCTGGCCATCGGTGCCCACAGAGCCCTTGGGCTGCAGGATATCTCCCGCACGGACGCCATCGTCGACGGGGGTGGTTTCGTGCAGTTCCTCGAGGTCAACGTCTCCCCCGGCCTGACCGAGACCTCGATGCTGCCGATGTCCGTCGAGGCGGCCGGCGAAGACCTCGGCAGCGTGTACGCCAACCTGGTGGAACGGGCCATCGCCCGAGGCTGACGGGCCTGTTTGTCACCACGTATCCTGGGTACATGCATCAGTGTTGATCCCCCGAACGCCCAGGGCCAAGCGTGCCCCAGTTGAAAAAAGAGGCAGCTCATGCAGTGGTGGGTGTGGTTGATCATCATCATCGTCATCATCCTGGTGATCCTGGGGGCCTTCATCGCCATCCAGGCAAAGCGGCGCAGCGGTGGAGTCATCATCAGCGATCGCAAGAGAGGCAAGAAATGAGCACCCTGGTCAGGGCCAGCGAGCTGGCCCAGCGGATCGTCGTCACCTACGCCGGCGAGGACGTCGCCCAGATCAAGGACGTCGTCTACGCGGCCAACGGCGGACAGATCGGTGCGTTCACGCTGGCCGGGCGCGGCCTGTTCGCCGGGCCACTCAAGGTCGGACTGCCCTGGGCCGCAGTGGTCGGAATCGGCCAGGACGCCGTCATCATCGAATCCGAAGACGTGCTGGTCCCGCTGGCCGAGTTGTTCGACGCCACCGACGGGCCTGTCAGCTCCGGCAAGGCCGACATCCTCAAGTCCGAGGTCCTCACCGACGCAGGCACCGCGCTCGGCCGGGTTTCTGACGTCATCATCGGCATCGGCGACACCCAGGGCGGCCAGGCGGATGTCGTCGGCTACCAGATCGATCCGGCCGAGACCCTCGGTCGCGGCAAGCTGCCGCTCCTGATCCCTTTGCCCGACACCCTGTCGGCCTCGGGTGAGCATCTGATGGTGCCCGCCGCCGCGGCCAACTACCTCTCGGACAACCTGGCCGGTTTCGGCTCGGCCATCGACGCCTTCCGTTCGCAGCTGGGAGGGGCGTCCTGATGTTGTTCTCCGAAGCAGTCGGTCGCAAGGTAGTCAGCACTGGCAATGCGTCCACGGTCGGCCACATCGGTTCGCTGGTCATCGATCCCGCTGTCGGTAAGGTGGTCGCTCTATCGCTCAAGAAGACTCCGGTCACCGGCACTCTGTTGCCCTGGTCGGATATCACGGCCTTCGGGGTGGACGCCGTGACGGTGGCCGGTGAGCACCTGATCGTCGCCGAGGAGGGTCACTTCGCCGAGCTCAACGGCAAGGCCCACACCATCCTGAAGAAGAGGATCCTCACCACCGCCGGCCTGCAGATCGGCATCGTCCGCGACGTCGACTTCGATCCGGCCGATGGCACCATCCTCGGCATCCTGACCGACGACCAGCCGGTCGACGGGCGCAGCCTGCTGGGAGTGGGGTCCTACGCGGTCGTCGTCAAGGTCTGAGTCACCGCGCGTGCCTCCTGGCGGCCATCTGGGAGCCGAGAGTGACGTGTTGGTCCATGCGGCGATCGGCGATCGTCCACAACGTGCGGATTTGTCCTCCATAGTCGGTGGGTAAATCCGCACGTACTGGCCAGTAGCTCGGTGGGGCGGCCGGGCACCCCGGGAGTTGGCGTGGACCATCTGTGCGCTGCGGTCTGTCCAGCGCCGCTGCGTCGATCTCAGCGCCTCGGCAATTGAGCCCCGGGCGAACCGTTGCATCAGCCGTCGGCCGGGTACCGCAGGCTGGCCGGGTCCGGGCGGTAGCCGGGGCGGGTGACGTCCCCACCAGCCCGCTCCCGTTTCTTGTGTGCCAGCCCCGCGAGGGCCTCGAGCACCACGCGGTGGGCGTTGTTCACCGTGGTGTCGGCGTGGTCGTACGGAGGCGAGACCTCCACGACATCCATTCCCACCAAGGGTGTCTCGAGCGCGATCGAGCGCACGGCACGGAGCAGGTCGGCCGGATTCATCCCTCCGGGTTCCGGCGTTCCCGTCCCGGGGGCGAAACCCGGGTCGAGCACGTCGATGTCGACGGACAGGTAGAGCGCGTCGCAGCCGTCGATCGCACGGGCGATGGCGTCCGCGATCACCGGCCGCACGCCCCGGTCCCAGAGTTCGTGCATGAGATGCCACGTCATCTCGTTCTCCTGCATCCAGTCGAACGTCTCCGGCGGCGGCCAGTAACCCCGCAACCCGACCTGGACGAAGTTCCTGCCGCGCACCGCACCCGACTCGATCAGCCGACGCATCGGCGTGCCGTGCGACGCGAGGTTGCCCTCGATGATGTCCGCGGTGTCGGCGTGCGCGTCGAAGTGCAGCAACCCGAGCTTCCCCCAGCCGTGCCTGCGGGCGACCGCCGTCGCCGACGGCCACGTGATCGAGTGGTCTCCCCCGATGACGATCGGCAGTGCGCCCGCGGCCAGCACACCGGCGACCTTCCGCTCGATGTTCCGCAGCGATGGTCCGGTCTGCCCGTGTGGACAGCAGGCATCGCCGTGATCGACGACGTCGAGCCAGTCGTAGAGCTCGATGCCGAGGTCCAGGTGATAGGTACCGGGGTCATAAGCGGTGGAGCGCAGGTACTTCGGGCCGAACCGGGCACCGGCGCGGAACGTGGTGTTGATGTCGAACGGCGCGCCCACGACCACCACGTCCGGTCGACGCGCAGCCAGCGCCGCGACCGTGCCGACCCAGTCCCGGTTCCCGAAGGTCGGCAGTCCGAGATTGTCGTTGATGTCGGCGGTCTCGGCAGGCCCAGCGGCCGGGGGCTGCAATGACCCGGCAGCCGGATGCACCATGCCCTCGAACGCCCAGTCAGGCAACCCGTAGGGCAGGTCGAGGGCCGGGTGGGTGTGATCGTGACCATCACCGCCCGAGAACAGACCATCACGGGGACTCATGATGTTTCGCCGCTCTAGAGGTACGCGTCGACGGCGGGCATCAGGTCGTGGAAGGTGGTGCCGGCGGCCGGGGCACCGATGGCCGTCATCGCCCATCCGCTGCCGGCCCGACCGACCTTTGCCATCACCAGCGCCGTGTGCGGCCCGGAACCGGCCAGGGTGTAGTTGGCCAACGGCTGGTTGGTGATCGAGTCGATCAAAACAGCCGTGGCGTTCTCGATCTGCGAGAAGCTTTCCCCGGAATAGGAATTCACCACGAACACCAGGCCGGTGACCTCTGCGGGCAGCCGCCCGAGGTCGACGGTGATGGTCTCGCCCGCACCGCCCGTACGGTCGTCTCCGGTGTGCACGATCGACCCGTCGCGGCTACCCAGCTGCTGGAACCACACCTGGTCCAGCAGGTGCTTGCCCGAGCCGAAGATCAGGCAGGACGCATCGAGGTCGATGGCCTTCGTCTTCGAGCCGCCGAAGAAGCCCTTCTTCGATGCGGCCGCCCAGCTCAGCGTCATGTGCACCTTGGACAGGCTTCCACCGTCCGACTTGGTCAGCGAAACACTCTGGCCCTTGCTGAGATTGATTGCCATCAGACACCCTTCATTTCCAGCGACAGCATCGGTCGCTGACGGAACCGTCCGGTCGGACCGGACGGTCCGAATACATCGTCGGAACGGGCCTACTTGCGGCCGGGGGTCCAGTTCATGCCCCAGTTGAAGGCCTTGTCGAGGACGGACTGGCCGCCGTTGATGTACTGCACCTCGCGCTGGACCACGAGATCGTTGCCGTGGTTGATCAATTGGGCAACCGCGCAGATCCGGGCGGCCTGGTCGGAGGCATCGAGCCGGACCTCGATCTGCGGTCCGTTGATCGGGCTGAGTGTCACCACCCCGTCGACTGCGGCCCAGTTCGGCGCACCCTCGTAGATCATCGCGAAGATCAGCACCCGCTTGAACCGTCCCGGCTGCTCGAGGTTGATCGACATGTTCTCGCCGCCGGTGACGGAGCCGGTCCGGTCGTCACCGTCGAGCTTGATCCAGGGCGGCTGGTCGAGCGAGCCGAAGGAGTTACCCAGCGCCTGGACCACACCCTTCGAC
Source organism: Nakamurella sp. UYEF19 (assembly GCF_040546275.1). Taxonomy (NCBI): domain Bacteria; kingdom Bacillati; phylum Actinomycetota; class Actinomycetes; order Nakamurellales; family Nakamurellaceae; genus Nakamurella; species Nakamurella sp. UYEF19. The sequence continues at coordinate 38,436 of NZ_JBEPNO010000028.1, forward strand.
CCGTCCGAGAGTTCGTACAGGCAGCCGAGATCCAGGTCGACCCCACGGGCTGCGGCAACCTGCGCCGCCATCCGCTTGAAGAATCCGCCGGCTTTCTGACCGGAGGGCGCGGCGGCCGCGCCGCCCTGGGACCAGTTGAGGTTGATGCGGATCGTGCCGGTCCCGCCCCCGGACTTGGTGAGCGACACCTGCGGTGAGGCCGCCGTCAGGGTGACCTTCTGCAGCGAGATCGCGCCCGGCTGACGACCCTGCGAGATCGTCGCGGTCGGCTGGTACGACGGAGCATCCGGGGGCGGGTACTGCCCGGCCGCCGGCGGCGGGTACTGACCCGCGGGGGGCGGGTATCCGGGAGCCGATGGGGCGGCCGGCGGCGGCGGGTACTGACCCGCGGGGGGCGGGTATCCGGGAGCCGGTGGGTAACCGGGTGCAGTCGGCGGCGGGTAACCGCCGCCGACTGGCGGGGGATAACTGGGCGCAGCAGGCGGCTGCAGATCGCCCGGCGGTTGATACACCTGCGCCGGAGGCGGCGGGTACGACGACGGCTGGAGGTCGGCGGGCGGCTGGTAGACCTGTGGCCCGGGAGCAACGAGTGGGGCAACAGGCGCAGTCGCCCGCGGCGGACGCTGGTAGACCGGCGCGGCAGGGGTGGGCGGCACAGCAGCGGCCGGCGGAGCAGCCTGTTCTTCCTGCTCCGGCGGCGTGTACCAGGAGGGCGCGCCAGAGCTCGGATTGGTGGCAGCAGCGGGCGGCGATGCCGCGGCCGGCTGCCGGCGTCGGGTGTAGTCGATCGGCATGATCAGCTCCTGTCAGTTGACGGCCGGCAGGACGGATGGATCAGCGGCCGGTGCCCGGAGCGCCCCGTTCTGCTGGCCGCGAGCCGAGGGGACTCGTCATCCAGCAGGGTGGAGCACCCCGGGTCGGGGATTGGATCTTGGGTCAGATGTTGACGCCGAAGTCGCGGGCGATGCCCGCGAGTCCGCTGGCGTAGCCCTGTCCGATGGCACGGAACTTCCACTCCGCACCATTGCGGTAGAGCTCGCCGAACACCATCGCGGTCTCGGTCGATGCGTCCTCGGTGAGGTCGTACCGGGCGAGTTCCACGCTGTCGGCCTGGTTCACCACGCGGATGAAGGCGTTGCGCACCTGGCCGAATGACTGCTGGCGGGCGTCGCCCTCGTAGATCGACACGGCGAAGACCACCGAGCCGATCTCCGGCGGAACGGCCACCAGGTTGACCTTGACCTGCTCGTCGTCGCCATCCCCACCACCGGTGAGGTTGTCACCGAGGTGCTCGATCGAACCGTCGGGCGAGCGCAGGTTGTTGAAGAACACGAAGTACTGATCGTTCTTGATCTTGTGATCTTCACCGAGCCCCAACGCACTGGCGTCAAGATCAAAATCGACACCCGTGGTGGCGCGGGCATCCCAGCCCAGACCGACTGTGACCGCGGTGAGGTTGGGGGCGGCTTTCGTCAGAGAGACGTTTCCACCCTTGGACAGGCTCACACCCATTGCTGACTCCTCCTACGTTCGCCCAGCAGCACACGATCGGCGCTGCCGGTGATGACTACTGCCCCTCGAACGCGCAATGGGCGGTCCGAAGTTCCCGACATGGCCAGGCAATCCGCTGCCTCGCCAGCACGGAACGCTACACGCGCGCCATCAGCGCGACCTGTCGACCAGTCAAAACTCTCGCCGTTGGCGAACCCGCTGTTCGGCGCCAGTTCATCGGCGGCCTCGACACCATCGACAAGACGTTGCCCTGGCACAGATCTCGAGCCCAGAGGCTTGGCCGGCCGGCACCGTCCCGCGGGCAACCCCGGCGTCACGAACGAGTCTCGCCGTAGGATCGGAGCCATGTCCAGGAGTTGGTCGGGACGCCTCTCGAGGCGACCACAGGATCAGGCCGCGCAAGCTGCGCAGGCCGCACAGGACGGTGCGGTGGCGGCCTTCCTCGATCTCGACCGTAGGCAGTCGTATTTGATGGACGCCATCGACGCCCTTGTCGAGACCAGCGCAGTGGCCACCTCCATGACCCGTGAGTGGGAGCCGGTGAAGCAGGAGAGCTTCGCCGCGTCGGCGAAATATCTGGCGGTCGCCGAGTCCCATTCCCTCCTCGATGCCGCCGACCGGCCGACCGGTGTCGATCCGGCTGCTGCGTCGGCTGCCTTCACCGACGCCCACCGAAAGCTTGCCGACGCCGCTGTGGCCGTCGACAAGTTCTACCGCAAGCACTCGAACGAACTGGAGCAGGCCAAGTCGCTCCGTGCCGCGACACCGAAGATCTCCGCCGAGGCGAAAGCTGCTGCGGTGACCGCCGAGGGCAGGCTCACCGCCGCCGAGAAGGACGGCTTCGCCTACCCGAGCGTGATGGATGCGGCCGGTGAATTGATCGACGCTCTTTCCTCCTTGAAGACGGCCGAGACGGTGGGTTCATCGCTCGAGGTCCGTCATGCGGCCGCCGCCGTGCATGCCGCCGCCGAGACGGTCGACTCGAAGATCGCCACCGCCCGCTCGCTCTCCTCGACCGTCCGCGGGTCCCTGAGCAGCGTGAAGACCAGAATCGAAGCCGTCACCACCCGGCTCGGATCGTTGCCCGCCACCCGGTCGGCGTTGCTCCGGGAGTTCTCGTCCGACTGCTCGAAGGACCTCAGCGGGGCTGACGAGCGAGCCCAGCGGGCGTTGGCCCAGGCCCAGGAGGAATGGGCCGCAGCGCGCAAGGCCATCGAAGCCGGCCAACCCGAACCAGCCGCCCACCACCTCACGACCGCTCGTGCCCGACTCACCGCCGCCGAGCATGACGGCGACTCGATGGGCGACCGCCTCCGGCTGCTGCGGCAGACCAAGGCCGATCCGGCCGCCGCTGCCAAGAGCACCCGGTTCAAGCTGCGCGACGGGCAGCTCCTGGTCGTCGACCGCGGGCTGGTGAAGCAGTGGGGCTCGGTGCTGGACGCCCAGTCCGCACGGATCGAGCGCGCCGCCGGCGAGCTCACCGGCACCCACCCCGACTACTGGTCGTACCTGCAAACCCTGGAGTCGGTTGACGTGTTCGTCAAGAACGTCATCGACCGGGTGCGCGGCGAGGCCCGCTAACCCGTGGCAGCTTCGGCGGCATCCGGAAACCCGAACCGGCCGGTTGCCGGACGCCGATCCCCGATCGTGCTTGACAGTGCTGCCACCAGCGGTTGCATGGTTCCACGAACCGGGAACGGGACCGTGCCCGATTCGTGCAGCGGCACCACCGACTCGTGCAACGGCACCACCGACTCGTGCAGCGGCACCACGGAGGACACGCCGACGTACTCAGCGCCCAAACGGGGACGGAGTGGCCCCGGGTCGTACCCGAGGGCCACCCGGACCGCAGCCCACGGCAGGTTCACATCGGCCAGAGCGGTCTGGTAGAGCCCACCCGACGGGCGTGAATTGATCTCGAGCAGGGCCGGCCTGCCCTCGTACGAACGGAACTGGACGTTCACCAGCCCGTCGAGCTCGAAGTGTTCGACCAACTCGGCGGCCAGCGACGGCAGCACCGGGTCGCCGCCAATGACCCGTTTGCGACCGGACTTGCTCCGCGGCACCGCGACCAGCGTCCGGCCGGCCGAGGCCAGCACGTCGACGCTGGTTTCCGGTCCGTCCAGATACGGCATGACGACCAGCGCCGGGATGTTCGCGGCATTGGCCAACGCCTGCCGGACGACCGACACCGCCGTCATCGGGTTGACCGGGCCGAGCAGTGACTCCAGGCTCGGTGCGCTGCGGGTCAGGAAACGGACGCCGTCCGCACCGACACCCGACGCCGGCTTCAGGATGAGCGGACGATGACTCGTCCACGTGTACTCGAGGTCGGCTACGGCCGCGTCGAATTCGGTCAGTGAATGCACCACGCGCCACGGTGGGACGAGTTCGTTGCCGCCGAGCGAGAGGTAGGTCTCCGCCTTGTCGGCGAGCGTGTCGATGGCCCAGGCCGGCGGACAGATCAGCGAGGTGCCGATGGCGTTGAATTCGTCGGCGCGGTGAGCGATCTGCGACTGCCCTGCCACGGGCAGCAACACGTCGATGTCGTGCAGGGCACAAAGATGCAGCATCTGGTCGACGAAGTCCGGATCGGTGACGAGCGGCTCACGCAAACGATGGTCACAACCACTGAGCATCGGTGACGAGAGGTCGGCGTGGGAGCCGTAGAGCTCAACCGGAATCCCATCGGGGTTGTGCCGCAACATGTTCAACACGTGAAGAGTCGTCGCGTAATTGCGGTTGAGCCAGATCCGGACTGATTCCACCTATGCTCCTGGCGCTGGCGTTGGGGGTGTGGTTCCTCCTAGCTTAACGGTAGATGAACTCTCCGCCAGACCCCTGTTCGGGCGCCCCCCGAGGCGTCATTCTTTGCAGCGGCATGACTCAGGCGTAATTCACCCGTTCGAGCGCGGCGGACTGTTGCAGGGCCGTTCCGCAGTCTTCGGAACCGCGAAAAATCTGCCCAGAGGTAGGGCACACTGTCTGCACAGGACACCGCCTCCGGCGAGGCGGGCACGACGCTGGTACGGCCGCGGAGTCGCAGGCTGATGTGTGGCCCGAAGCCCACGGAGCTCGCCCCGCCGTTGCACGAAACTTATTGTGATGCAATGTTTTTCATCGATTTGCAACCGCAACATGACCGGCTTCGCGCCGACGACGGGAAGGGTGCGTACGTGCGTCACTTCGATCACCTCACCCAGACCGTGCGCGACGAATTGTTCGCCGTGAGCCCCGGGGAGTTCGACAGGTCGAGTCCTCGCACCGTGCTCGCCAACGCACTTGGCGCCACCCTCTACGTCCCGGGAGTCCGCGACGATTTGGTGCGGGCCATCACCCGCCGCGCGGCCGAAGGTGTCCGGTCGGTGGTCATCGACCTGGAGGACGCGGTCGCGGACCGCTATGTCGACCAGGCCCTGGAGAACGTCGTCAAGGCTCTCGTCGATCTCAGCGGAGTTCCCCAGCAGACGATGTTGTTCGTGAGAGTCCGTACGCCCGAACACATCCGACAGATCATCGACGGGATCGGTGAGGTGAATTGCGCCCTCAACGGATTCGTACTACCGAAATTCACCGCCTCGACCGGTGCCAGATTCCTCGGTGAGATCCTGAGCGGATCCGAAAGGGTAGGGACGCGACTTTTTGCCATGCCGGTGATCGAGACTCCCGACGTGCTCTATCGGGAAACACGCGACGACGCGCTGTCCGCGGTGCGCGATCTTCTCGGTCAGTACCGAGACATCGTGCTGGCAGTTCGATTCGGTGCCACCGACCTCTGCGGGCTCTTCGGCATCCGACGTGATCGCGACCTGACGATCTATCACGTCGGCGTCGTCGCGGAATTGATTTCCGAAGTCGTCAATCATCTCGGCCGGGCCGACGGAACGGGATATACGATTACCGGTCCGGTGTGGGAATACTTCGCGGGCCACGAAAGGCTTTTCCGTCCCCAATTACGGTCGACACCCTTCGAGGACCGTGACGCGCGATCGTTCCGTCACGAGCTGGTCTCCAAGGACTTCGACGGTCTGATCAGGGAGATCGTGCTCGACCGCGCGAACGGGCTGACCGGAAAGACCGTCATCCACCCCTCGCACGTGGCTGCGGTGCACGCCCTGTCGGTGGTCCCGCACGAGGAGTTCAGCGACGCTGCGGACATCCTGGAAGTGGGGATATCCGGCGACGCGGGGGTCAGAGCGTCGGGCTACCGGAACAAGATGAACGAGATGCGCCCCCACCGCCGCTGGGCCGAGCGCGTGCAGGACCGCGCCCGGGTCTTCGGCGTGGCCAACCCGGAGGTCTCGCACGTCGACATCCTCACCGCGTTGCTGGACCGATGAGTGTGACGTCGCGGCGGGATCTGGGTGCCTGGGTCACCGAGCAGTTCGGCGTCGCCCTGCAGACGGTCTCGTCGCCCGTCGGTCTGCAGATCAGCGAGCTGGTCGGACTGGCGCTGCGACGCAATCCGCGACGCGCGCACCTGCTGGTGTCCACCGTCCTTGGCAAGCACGTCCCGGTCGATCCGAACCTCGTCATCGCCACCGGCCGGCTCCTCGGTGAGCTGGTCGACCGGACGCTGACCGACGTCGACAGGGGCGAATTGGATGGGCTCGACGGCGGTGGACGGCCCGCCGACGCTCGTGTCACCGTGCCACCGCAGCCGGACTGGGCCGATCTGGCGCAGCAGGCGATCAACGGGGGAGACAGCCTGCCGCTGATCGCCGGCCTCGACGGTGTGCTGATCGGCCGGGCGGTCACCCCGGTGGTCGTGCTCGGCTTCGCCGAGACCGCCACCAGCCTCGGGCATCTGGTCGCCGACCAGCTGCGGGCCAACTGCTACCTGCACTCCACGCGCCGGCCCGTGCCCGGCGTCGAGGTGGCCGGCACCTTCGAGGAAGGCCATTCCCACGCGACCAGTCACCTGCTCCTGCCGGTGCCGAGCTCGCTCCTTGACTCGGACGGAACCCTGGTCCTGGTCGACGACGAGCTGTCCACCGGCCGGACGGCCATGGGCACCATCACCGAGGCACACGGCCGTCGGCCCCGGGCTCGGTACGTGCTGGCCAGCCTGATCGATCTACGCAGCTCCGAGGACGAGGCGCTGATGCAGGCCCTGGCGACCGACCTCGGCTGCCGCATCGACGTGGTTTCCCTGGTCCGGGGGTCCGTCGATCTGCCGGAAGGCCTGATCGATGCGGTGACCCGCCGCCTTGCCGAGCTGGGTGCCAGCTCGGGGCCTGCCCTCGGGCTGCCGTCCGGAGGCCCGTCCGGAGTGTCGACTGTGCCCGGATCCGCCTCTTACGGCGTCAATGGCAACGGCCACTTCGCGCCCGTCGAGCGCGTGATCGTCCCATGGCCCGCCGAAGTGCCCGACGGTGGGCGTCATGGTTTCACCGCCGCCGACCAGGACGCTTTCGAAGCGGCCCTCACCGCAGCATCGGTGACCCTGGCTGCGGTGGTGCGCACCCGGCTCGCCGAGGCCGACGGCGGTCATCAGGTGGTGGTGGTCGGTACCGAGGAGCTGATGTATCTGCCGCTGCGTCTGGCCCAGCACCTGAGCCACGACGCCTCACTCCGGGTCGGCTTCCAGTCGACGACCCGGTCACCCGTGCTATCGGTTGACGATGCCGGATACCCGATCCGACGCCAGATCAGCTTCTCCGACGCCGAGGGCGAGCTGGATGTGCCTCGGTTCCTCTACAACACGCACGCCCGCGCGAACGTCGACGGCGAGATGACGGATCCGGACCTGGTAGTGGTGGTGTCCGACGCCGCCGCCGACACCGCGGAGTTGCGGGGCGCCGGTGGCCCGATCGCGGCTCTTCGCGCCGCCGGCCTGAGAGTCGAGTTGGTCATCCTCGGCCCGGTCGATCCGGTGCAGTTGGCAGCGGCCCGCGCCGCCCTGCCTCACCTGGACCTGCCACTGCCCGAGCCCTTGGTCGGACCGAGCTTCGGCTCCTACGCACCCGCGGAAGTCCGTTGGCTGCTGACGGACCTGTCCGACATCGACCTCGAGGGTGAGGTCGCCGACCGCGAGGCGGCCATCCAGGCCGGTACCGCGCACTACGCGGAATCCTTGCCGGTCGAATTCCAACCGGACGAACGGTACAAGGAATTATTCAATGACGTCCTTTCTCATTCTGCCGAACGGTTGGCCACCGCTGTCGGCCGGGTGACGGAGTTGGTGCTGCGAGAACGGGGACACGATGTCGTCCTGGCCTCGCTCGCGCGGGCGGGTACACCGATCGGGATATTAATGCGCCGGTGGGCCGCATTGCACTACGGAATTGATCTCCCGCACTACGCTCTCTCCATCGTCCGCGGGCACGGGATCGATCCGATTGCCCTCCAATATCTTGCGGCACACCATGACTCGCGCAAGGTTGTCTTCGTCGACGGATGGACCGGAAAGGGTGCCATCACCAAGGAACTGACCGCAGCGCTCGACGACGTCAGGATCAGCGAGGGTCTGAATTTCAACGACGACCTGGCGGTCCTCGCCGACCCAGGCTATTGCGTGCGCACTTTCGGCACTCGAGATGACTTTCTCATTGCCTCGGCCTGCCTTAATTCAACCGTTTCCGGATTGGTTTCCAGGACGGTCCTGAACGACGCGTATCTTGGACCCGGACAATTCCATGGCGCGAAGTTCTACTCGGAACTGGCGAACGGCGATGTCTCGAACGTGCTGCTCGACACGGTCGCCGCGGCGTTCCCCGCGGTGGTCGACGAGGTGATGGCCGGAATCGACGAGTTGGCCCATTCCGATCGCGCGCCCACCTTCGCCGGCTGGGCCGCCATCGAGTCGATTCGTGCCGAGTACAACATCGAGTCGGTCAATTTCGTGAAACCAGGTGTGGGTGAGACCACTCGGGTGCTGCTCCGGCGGGTTCCGTGGCGGATCCTGGTGAGAGAGGCCGATCATCCTGACCACGCACACCTGCGATTGCTCGCCGAGCAGCGTGATGTGCCGGTCGATGTGCGCCCGGACCTGCCCTATTCATGTGTCGGACTGATCCGGCGCATGTCCGAAGCTGAACCAGGAGAAGGCTGACCGCCCAATGACATCTGCTCGAACAGACGGAGCGACCGAGAACGCCGCACCAGGGGGAACGTCAGGTTCGGTCTCCGGCGCGACGATGGTGGCCAGTGACCTGGACCGGACGCTGATCTACTCGCCGTCTGCCCTGCAGTTGCCGATGGAAGACGAGTTGGTGCCCAACCTGGTGTCCGTCGAGGTGCTCGAGGGACGCCCCCACTCATTCATGACCATGGCCGCGAGTCGCCGGCTCGCTGAACTGGCTCGCCAGGTGATATTTGTACCGACCACCACGCGAACCATGGCGCAGTACCTGCGCGTCCGTTTTCCGGGGGTCGCGCCACGCTACGCCATCACCAGCAACGGCGGGAACATTCTGGTCGACGGGGTGCCGGACACCAACTGGCACCGGGCCACGGAGTCGGCAATTGCCGAGTGCGGCGCTACGCTGGCCCAGGTCCGGCACGAGTTGAAGGCCCGGAGCCAGGATGACTGGGCGATCAAGCGCCGGGTCGGTGACGACCTGTTCTGCTACATCGTCGTCGAGCCGTCGAAACTTCCCGATGATTTCGTCGAGTCCTGGACGCAGTGGTGCGAGGACCGCGGGTGGCGAGTGTCGGTTCAGGGACGCAAGATCTATTCCATCCCGCTTCCGCTCACCAAGGAACGGGCAATGCTGGCCGTCGCCCGTCGTGCCGGAGCCGGGCGGGTGTTTGCTGCGGGCGACGGAGCGCTCGACGCCGGTTTCCTCGCAGCCGCCGATGCCGGGATCCGGCCACCGCACGGTGAGCTCGCTGCCGTCAACTGGCATCACCCGACGGTGGAGATCGCTCCCCGTCCCGGTGTGCTCGCCGGCGACGACATGCTGGCCTGGTTCGGTGCACGGGCCGGCTTGGCTGTTCCCTCGGACCGCGTCCTGCTCAGCGCCACGAGCTAGCGGTTCAGCCTTCGTGGTGTGGGTGGCCGGTGAGTCGGGGTGGGTGACCTGTGCCCGACCAGGGCAATTCGTCGTAGCGGGTAGTTGTAGCCTCAAGGCGAGAATCGTTGTGCTGCAGCGTTTTCGGTCGCCTTGTTCAACACGGATGGCCCCGTCGTCACCCGATACGTCACCGTGACAGATCGCCGGTGGGGACCCCGCTACCGTTTTCGGAGATCGGTTTCGAAGATCTTCGCTCCTGGACCCGCGGTGGACTGACGACCGGCCCCTTCGCGGGCGAATGGCATTCGTCAGCCGTCTTCCGAATCTCTCGGGTGTCCGCCATTCCGGCGCTTTTCCAGGGCTGCTGGAGCCATGATTCCGATGATTCTTTCCAGATCTGCGACGGTGGCGAATTCGACGATCACTCGCCCCTTCTGACGGCCCAACTCCACCCGGACCCGCGTGTCGAAGGTGTCCGACAGGCTCGACGCCAGTGCGGTAAGGCTCGGCATCACCAGCTTCTTGGGAGTCGCTCGCTTCGGCTTGGTGGTGCGGCCGGCCATCAGGACGACCGCCTCCTCGGTGCCGCGGACGGACAGGCCCGCGGCGACGACCCGCGTCGCCAACTCCTCCTGCTCCTCTGGAAGTTCGAGAGACAGGAGGGCACGAGCGTGGCCGGCTGACAGCACACCGGCAGCGACCCGTCGCTGTACCGGAACCGGCAGGCGCAGCAGTCGGATCGTGTTGGAGATGACGGGACGGCTCCTCCCGATCCGCTTGGCCAGTTCTTCCTGAGTGACGTCGAATTCCTCGAGCAGCTGCTGGTACGCGGCGGCTTCTTCGAGTGGGTTGAGGTTGGCCCGGTGAATGTTCTCCAACAGTGCGTCGCGAAGCAGGTCCGCATCCTCTGTGCGACGGATGATCGCCGGGATGGTGCTGAGACCGGCTCGTTGCGCCGCGCGCCACCGCCGCTCCCCCATCACCAATTCGTACCCGTCGGCTACCTGACGAACGACGATCGGCTGCAGCAGACCGAACTCGCGGATAGAGTACTCCAGCTCGGCAAGAGCGTCCTCGTCGAAGACCGTCCGCGGGTTCCTCGGGTTCGGCCGGATCCGGTCGATCGGTACCTCCTCGTACCGCGGACCATCGGGATCCGTCGTCGGCTCGGCGGGCACCGGTGCCTGCTGAGCAGCCGGGCCCACCGACAACTCGTCACTGGTGGTGGACGACCGATCCTTCTCGGTGCCGGCCATCGTGGAGTCGGTCGCCGTCGAGGTGCTGGGAGATTCGGCGCTGTCAGCACCAGCAGCGGGCTGCTCCGGCTCCGCGTCGTCTCCCGGTCGCGGTGGGTGATCCACCCGGCCCGATCCCCCGAGGAAAACGTCGGACACCACGTTGGTCTGCGGTCCCGTCGGGATCAAGGCAGCCAGCCCGCGACCTAGTCCACCCTTGGGTTTGCTCATGATGACTCCTTCGCGCCGCGTGCGGCGATTTCTCGTGCGGCATCCAAGTAGCTCATCGCTCCGCGTGAGCCGGGGTCGTACGTCATCACCGACTGACTGAACCCGGGTGCTTCAGAGACCTTCACCGACCGGGGAATCACGGAGGCGAGCACCTTCGGGCCGAAGTGCTTGCGCACCTCGTTGGCGACCTGGTCGGCCAGCTTGGTGCGGCCGTCGTACATCGTCAGCAGAATCGTCGAGACGTCCAGCGTTGGATTCAGATGCTGTTTGACGAGATCGATGTTGCGCAGCAACTGACCCAGCCCTTCCAGCGCGTAGTACTCGCACTGGATCGGGATCAGTACCTCGCGGGTAGCGACCATGGCGTTGACGGTCAGCAAACCGAGCGACGGCGGGCAGTCGATGAAGACGTAATCGAACTCGGCCTCGACTCCGTCGATCGCCTTCTTCAGTCGAGTTTCGCGTTCTGCCATCGTGACGAGTTCGATCTCCGCGCCGGCCAGGTCGATTGTTGCCGGGATGACACCCAAGCGGGGTGCGTCCGGGCACGTCTGGATTGCCTCGGCGGCGGTGTACTCACCGAGCAGTACCTCGTAGATGGAGGGTGTCCCCGCAGTGCGATCAACAGCGAGAGCTGTACTCGCGTTGCCCTGAGGATCGAGATCGATGACCAGCACGTGCAGGCCGGCCAGCGCCAGCGCGACGGCGATGTTGACGGTGGTGGTGGTCTTCCCGACGCCGCCTTTCTGGTTCGCCACGCTGAATACACGGCGTTTACGGGGCCGCGGCATGGTCAGTTCACCGCTGCGCATCTCGACCGCCTGCCTGGCGGCGCGCCCGATGGGGGTGTCGTCGATGTCCTCTGTTTCACGTGAAACATCGGTCTCGAAGCCCACTCGACCTCCTGGGATCGTGTCCGTTCGCGAGTTGCTCGCAACAGATCTGAAGGACGACTCAGGCCGAGCCGATCCGTGATGAGGGTACGGGAGTCAGTATGGAACGACGGACCGACGATCCCAGGGACCTGTCCACATGACCGCACGATGGTCGGCGCGTTGTCCACAGTGGCCGCGTGCGTCTGAGCCCGCGATGCGAACAGGAACGAGCCTCTGCCTGACACGGTGCGTCGGCGTGCAACCAACCCCCGCGATGTGAATCGGAACGAGCCACCGTCCGGCCGGACGCGCCAGGGTGCACCCAAGTGCACAAGTCGACGAGAAGATATCCACCCTCCAGCCTGGCGCCGGTGATCACCGAAATGCACGATGCCAACAATGCGAGCCACCCCCCCCAACCCCGACGCGCGGGCATGCACCCAAACGCAGGGTGTGAATCGGAGCGGGCCACCGCCTGGCCAGACGCGCCAGGGTGCACCCAAGTGCACGATGCGAACAGAAGCAAGCTGCCTCCGGCCTGGGGCGCCGGCGTGACCACCGAAGTGCATGATGTGAACAGAAGCGAGCCACTCTCCGCCCGGACTCGCCGACCAGGACACGGCCGACTAGGCACATCACTGGGGGGCCAACCTCGGGACCGACTCGCGCGCGCGATTCCCTACTGCCGGCTCTTGCCTATCCGCGACGATGAGCCGGTCGGCGACGCGTTTGATTGCGGCCACCGATCGGCGACGGGCCCTCTCTCTGCTGACGTGGAAAACGGGCTGTAGTCCGCTGGAGGCCGAAACCGTTCGGCGCCTTCGTTCGTACCGAACCGTGAAACTCATACGCTCATCGATCAAGGTTTGTGCAGCTGCCTCGTCTCGACTCCTCTGATGGCGCCTCCTCTCGAAGGCTTTTGGCTCCGGAACCGCGGCCCGGGGCTCTCGCATCAAACTCAGCCTCGACGACTAGCCCCGCATTGTGACGGGATATGTGGTGGGTGATGGGACCTTCTCTTGATCGCCCCCCGGAACCCACCCTCCGCCCATGCTTGGCTGTTGCCCACTCGTCGCCAACGCAAACCCAGCCGGTCGTACCACTTGGCCTCCGCCGCAGCAGCGCGTCAGTGGACCACAAGGACCAACCTTCGGGCTCGTTCAACTGGCTCTGGATCACGCCTCCTGGCAAGCCTAACAACAACAGCCTCCGACCCAGATGTTTCACGTGAAACATCTGGCCGGCTACCTTGTCCCCGTGATCGTTGCCAGCTCTCGGTGTCAGGGACATCGAACGCGCTTGCGCATCTCTCGCAGCGGGCATGCTCATCCTGCTCGGCGGTGGTGCGGCGATCCCCTCGATCGTCTCGATCCGTCAGGAGCGTTGCGGTCCCTTCCGCCACTTCGATCCCTCCGACCACTTCCAGCCCTGCGGCGGCATCCACATCTCTAGACGAACATGAACGTCACAGCGGATTGAACCTCGTCGTCGACGCTCGTCCCGGCTGCCTCGGAGGTCGGGTTTGAGAAGGCTTGCTCGCCGGCCCCTTGACCCCTCCTGGTGGTGAGGTGCGTCTTCATATCAGACGGCCGCCACGAGAAGGGCACGGTCGTCGAACGATACTGATGACGGCTGGGGCTTCTCCATCGATACGCGACGTCATCCGCCAAGAGCGTGGCGAAGCAAGCCGCAATTGCCGCCACCGACCCGACAGTTGATCCTTCGTAGCGTGCAGTCCTAGCCAAGGTTGATGAGCGTGGACATCGTTCCCTCGTCCGCTCGCAAACCTGCGCCGGCCGACCGAACCTCATGAACGGATGAATCAGCCCTCAGCCGCGTGACTTCAGTACCCAGGCCCCATGGCAGCAGACGCGACATTCAGGCCACAGTCGGTTCGATTTTGGAGTACCTGTCAGACCGCTTGAATCATTGGGGTAGACGGTGTGGACCTGGACGACAGTCCAGTCGTGATCGTATGGGCAGGTGCTTCCGCCAGCCCGCGTCTGCGGTCCGAATGTCACTGCTGTCGGTTGCAGCCGTTCACGAGAGAGGTGTCGCCAACAACCCGTGGCGGCCGAGCGGCTCCGCCGCACGGTCGAGCAACCAAGGATTTGGCGATGTTTCACGTGAAACATCGCTCAGCTGGGTCCCGGGATCTTCCACCGGGATAAGCGATCGCTGCATGCTCTCCACTGTGAACAGGACGCCTGGCCTACGGGCGTGCGATGGCGCTACCCTCAGTCGCGCATATGAGCAGACCTGCGAACTGGACTGCCAGCCGCAGTTCCCAACGAGTTTTCCCCCAGCATCGGGTTGGCTGTGGCCTGCGACAACCGCCGGCTTGAGGGCAACCCCAGTCCCGGCTGGGCCTGATGAACCGAGAACTGGACACCGAGACTCCTGACAAGACCCTGGCACGCCAGGACGAGGCTGCAAAGGTCATCGCCGGCGGCGGTAGGGGGACGGCCGCGTCATTGCCGAACACCTCTCCCCCATCGGCCGAATGATCACCATCGGTTGATCTGCTGACCGAGGGTCGAATCACCCGACTATGGTCTCCGAGGCGGCACCGCACTCCTCGCGATCGTAAAGAAATGATCCGCCAGCAGCGGTCCGATACCTATCCGTTGGCCGCCGCCACGGCCGAACTGGCGGATCGGACGAGTCTTCATCAGGTCGCGATCTCGGCCCTTGCCCTCCAGTTCGACGTCGGGGTCGGGATTGGGTTCGGCTCCCACCTGAGCACGCGCAGGCCAGGCGATCAGCACTATGCCCTCTGCCTCGCGAGACGGGCCGAGCCCAGGATCTTGGGTTCGCTGGACGGGCGCGACGCCATGCGTCCATTGCACCGGCGAACCTCTATCACCCAGCTGCCCCGGCACACCGCACTGCGACGACCTGCTACTCCCCCATGAATGGCACCCATGTTCCGAAACCCCACCAGCACTTCGGCCGAGCTTTGCCCAGATCGCCTCCATCGGACAGGGACACTTCAGTGGGGCTTGGACTCCTCAGTAGGCCTGTGGCCCACCACCGCAATAGAGGACTGACAAGGCACCGTCGAGGTGCGCGGATGGCAATGTTTCACGTGAAACATTGCGCAGTCGCCTCGGTGGTCCTACCTGCCGCGCAGCTGAATGGATTCCCATAGATGCCAGCACCACGATTCGGAATGCTGGCGTTAGCCTGGCCAGGAAAAAGCGATTCCAATTCATCATCAGCGCTTTCGAATTCACATTTCCGCAGCCCTCACCCCCAACCGAGACAACCCGTATGCATCGAAGCAAGCGACTCAGACGGTTGTGATTCGATGGGAAACGAAACCGAAGCGAAACCGGTTCGATCGTTGAACGGCCTGTAGGAGACCGCTCGTTCATCAACTCCGGCGGTAACCACCAGCGTGCAGATTGCAGCCGATGACCACCGGGATTTGGTCGTGGCCCTCCCGCGGCGAGTCGCGGCCACCGTGACGACAGCCCCACACTTGGTCTCTGGGATGCAACCCCTGCCGGCTGTTCGCCACGCCTTGTCGGCACCCGCGAGCAGGTCGCCAATGGCGACCACGCCTTCAGAAGCACAAATCATTCGCACCCGAAGGGCGGGACGGACGCGGTCGACGACGAGAGTCCGCATTCCTGTACCTCACCCCGATATCGCTCCCTCGTAGTAACCTTTGGTGCCGACCAGGACGCCTTTCCGGACTATCACGCCAACCGGGGAAGAAACGTCACGGTGACAGTTGGGCTCAGCCCCTGCCGCGACCGAAGGCGTCCCTCGGGTCCAGCCTTTCGGCCCGGACCTCGATCGTCTCGGGTCCAGAACGGAGCCGCGTCGCGCAAGCAGCCGCCGGAAAGAATGCGTCCGGATCCAGACTCGTGACAATCGACGGGCCAAGCGATTCGCCGAAGCGATTGGCTGGCTGCATGGCCGGCCGCGTGGCGCTCTCCTCGAGATTGCCGAAGGGTCGGCCCGCCGTGCGGGTACTCCGGCAGCGTCGAACACGAGGCAACGAAGCACGACCCAAGAATGCCGTCGATGTCAGCAGCCGGTCAATAGCGTGCGTCCGACCGCTACTGTGCGGCAGTTTCCACCTGAGTGATCCAGGAAGACGAACATCTCGAGCCGAACTCGGGAGACAGGAGAGTCGAGAGATTCAATCATGCCCGGCGCGACGGTTTGGCCTTTTTCGGTCGCCCGGCCGGGGCTGTCGCAATTCGTCGCCCGGAAATAACAACCGTCTCCGGATCGAGGGCTCCGGCACCCACGGTGAGGACCGCGAGGTCAACCAGTCCCGTCGCCTGCACGGCCAGACGGTCACGCTCGATCTCCTCTGCCGCGCTGGAACCCTTGAGCGCCAGTAACTTTCCACCAACTCGTAGGAGCGGCGCCGACCAGGCGGCGAGCTTGGCCAGTGGTGCCACAGCACGGGAGGTGACGACATCCGCGCCACCGCATTCAGCCAGAACTTGTTCGGCGCGACCACGGATCACCCGGCAGTTCACGAGTCCGAGTTGATCCACCATTTCCTGGAGGAATATGCAGCGACGCTCCAGCGGCTCGACCAGATCGATCGAGCAATCGGGCCGCGCAATGGCCAGGGGAATTCCAGGCAAACCCGCCCCGGACCCGATATCGACCACCCGCTGGCCATTCGACAACAGCGAACCGACGACCGCCGAATTCAAGATGTGCCGGGTCCACAATCGGCCGGCTTCACGCGGTCCGATCAAACCTCGAACAACGCCATCGGTGCCGAGCGCCAGCGCGTATCGCCGCGCAAGTCCGATACGGTCTCCGAACACGGCGAGGGCAACTGCCGGCTCGATCTCGACTCCACCAGCATCACCCTGGTCGCCGGTCATCAATCTGCAGCCGGGAGCCGGGGGTCAGCAACCATCAAGACGACCACCACGGGAGCAAGCGTCCGTCAGGCAGCGGGGCTGATCACAACACGACGGCGCGGCTCTTCGCCCTCGCTGGAAGACTCGACCCCGTCGACGGTGGCGACGGCGTCATGCACGATCTTGCGCTCGAACGGATTCATCGCGGGGAGCTTGAACGCCTCGCCGCTGTCCGCCACCTGCTCCGCAGTCGTGACTCCGAGCTCCGTCAGTTCCGTGCGGCGACGGGCACGGTAGCCCGCGACATCGAGCATCAGCCGGGACCGCTGGCCGGTCTCGGCTGTGGCTGCCAGACGGGTCAGCTCCTGCAGAGCGTCGAGGACTTCACCGCGCTCACCGACGAGCTTGTCGACATCACCGTCACCGATGATGGACACCACGGCGCGCTCACCCTCGACATCCAGGTCGATGTCGCCGTCGAAGTCGAGGATGTCGAGAAGACGCTCGAGGTAGTCGCCGGCCGCATCACCTTCGGCGACGAGCAGCGCGTGCTTGTCGACCCGTCGGCTGGTCGTCGACGTTCCACTCGCCTCGGTGCCGTCCGACTCACCACCATCCGACTCACCACCATCCGACTCGGGTGCGTTGAATTCACCTTCACCCTGATCGCCGTTCAGCTCTGTTTCGGACTGATCGACGGCAGCGGAGTTGGTCTCGACGTCCAGATCGTCGTCGGCGATGGTGGTCGTGTTCTCGCTCATGGATCTACCTCTTCTGTTCGCGTGCAGGTTCGAAATTTCAGGAGGAAGCCGCCGCGACGTCACCTTCGCGCGGCACTGGTCCATCTCTGGGTGGACCGATCAGCGCTGACCCGGCTTCTTCTTCTTGGCGGTGGTCTGCCTGGTTCCGGTCTTGGGCTTGGCTCCGTTCGACCCGTTCGTCGGAGCCGGGGCTGAAGTAGTCGACGTCGCGCCGGTCGCGGTCGCAGCAGTCTTGTTCAGCGATGGCCCGGACCCGTTGGGCGAACCGTTGCCGTTGGACGACCCGTTTGACGAGCCGTTGCGGTTCGCGCCGGAAGTCGCAGACCCACCATTCGCGACCGGCCCAGCCTTCGGTGACGGCTGCACCACACGACGCTTGGATCCACTGCCGCGCGGCTGACCGTTGTACGGCTCGCCACTAGTTGCCGGACGGCCACCCGGCGTCAACGGGCGCGACGGAGTACCGGTCCGTGCGCCGGTCGGCTTCGCACCCGGTGCGGGCTTGGCCCCTGGGGCAGGTCGGCTCGCGGGTCTCGCTCCGGGCAACGGCTTGGTATACGTTCCCGCGGCCTTGGCTTCTTCGACGACCATCGATTCCGCGGCGATCTTCTTGTCCTGGATCCGGTGGGCGACGTACAGCTGGCCGAAGGTCCAGCTGTTGTTGGACAGCCAGTAGAACAGGATCGCGAGCGGGAAGAACGGACCACCGATGATGACGAACAGCGGGAACACGTACTTCATCAGCTTGTTCATCAGGGCGGCCTGCGGCATGGCGTCATTGCCCGGACCCTGCATCTGCTGCTGACGCGCCACCGAGCGACGGCTGGTCAGGAACGTGGCAATACCGGCCAGGATGGTCAGCGGGATGCCGACGGCGATCACGGTCGACCGCACACCCTCCAGAGCGATGAGACCGACCTGATTCGGAGTAGAAACCGATGGCATCGTCATGAAGGCGGACAACGGAGCTCCGCCGAACAGCTTGGAATCCACGAACGAGGCGACATCCGACGCGCCGAAGAAGTAGTTCTCGCCCTGGTTGGGTCTGAACATCTTGAGGACGTGGAACAGCCCGATGAACACCGGAGCCTGGACCAACGCGGGCAGACAGCCGCCCAGCGGGTTGACCCCGGCCTCCTTGTTGAACTTCTGCATCTCCTCGGCGAGCCGCGTCTTGTCGTCCTTGTACTTCTCGCGGATCTTCTTGAGCTCAGGAGCGACGGCCTGCATCTTCATCTGCGAGTTCATCTGCTTCATGAACGGCTTGAACAGCAGACTCCGCAGGGTGAAGACGAGGAAGACGACAGAAAGCACCCAGGCCCACGCGTTGTTCGCGCCGAGCACCGAGCCGAAAACCTTGTGCCACACCCACATGATCCCGGAGACCGGGTAGTAGATGTAGTCGAGGGAGAAGAAGTCAAAACTCTTCACGCGGCATTGCTCCGGGGGTTCGGCGCTGCGGCTGTCGCCGGCCGCGCATCTGGGTGGAACTCGGCGCAGGTCGCCGCTGGTATTTGGCCGATTTCACACGTGCCGGCCACGGAATTCACAATGACTGAACTTCCGGAGCGGCTCTTGCGTTCCCGAGCGGGTGGAACTGGATCCATGCCGCCGGAGTGCCACGGGTGGCAGCGCCCCAGCCGACGGATAGCCAGCCAGGTCCCGCGCAGCGCACCATGCTCGATCAGCGCCTCGGCCGCATAGCTACTGCAGGTCGGGTAGTACCGGCAGGTGGCCGGAAGGCTGGGGGAGATCTGTCGCTGGTAGAACCGAATCGGTCCGAGCAGGAGTCGTGCCGGGAGCGACGCACTCATGCCGACCCTCCATTCCTCGTACCGACAGTCTTGGACCGAGCATCAGCGAACCGAGCATCACTGGACCGAGCAGCGTCGGCACGGATGCCCTCGGACCTCGCCTTCCGGACCGCCGCCGAGATGCCGGCGCCGAGATCCAACGCCAGTTCAGCGCTGGTGGCCCCAGCCGCCGAGGGTAGCGCTCGGATGACGATCGCGAATCCCGGAGCCAAACCAGAAAGCTGTTCTCGCACCAGAGGCCGCAGCCGCCGGGTGACCTGGTGGCGGACAACCGAATTCCCGACCTTCCCGGAAACGACAAAACCGGCGCGTGGTGGTCCGTCATGCCCGGTGGGCAGGAGGTGGATCACCAGACGCCGGGTGCCGGCACGCCGACCGCCTCGCACGACCGCCGCAAAATCTGCCGCGGTTCGTAGACGTGAGTCTCCTGGCAGCATCAGGGACGGATCAGCGAGAGATCGTCCGGGTGTCAGGCCGAGATCTCGTCGCGGCCCTTGCGGCGACGGGCCGACAGGATCGCGCGACCCGCACGGGTACGCATGCGAAGACGGAAGCCGTGGACCTTCGCCCGGCGGCGGTTGTTCGGCTGAAAGGTGCGCTTGCTCACGGTGATCTCTCCAAGGTTCGAACTACGGGACTACGTGCTCCGCCGGGTCGGCGGGGACAGCAGGGCGGATCGATTCCGACCAACCGCAACGCCGACCATCGCCAGAGCACTGCCGTCGGTCAGCACTTCTTCGGAAGGAAAAAGTGCATCTTGCACTGGCGTGCAAACGGCATGCAACAGCCCGGCACCGTACGGGTCTTGTCACCAGGGTAGAGACTCACAGCCCCGGGGGTCAAACCAGACCGGACCACCCGATCGCGACACGCCGGTCCAGATGCTTGCCTCGTTCGGCCACCTTGTGGGAAGGGCCGGAGTGTTGTTAGCGTTCCCCGGCCATGACCCGCAGAACCCGGGTCGCTCGCCACCCTCGAACGCTCTCCGGGACCACGTACTTCCAGTGGTTCCCACCCGACAGCTGACTTCGCAGTCTGCCGTGTCATAGTTATCGACCCTTACGCCGATAGTTATCCACACACGGTGGACAACCCTGTGGATGGACGACGGCTCAGCAGGAGAGGGAGGGATTTGCCAGTGCCCGACGAACCTGCCGACCTGCAAAATGTCTGGCAGCAAGTGGTCGCGGACCTCTCGTCCTCGCTGACCTCGCATCAACGGGCCTGGCTCGCCATCACCGACCTCGTCGGCCTCATCGGCACGACCGCCCTGATCGCCGCGCCCTCCGGCTTCGCCCGCGACACCATCGAGCGGACCCTGCGCGAACCGATCACCGCAGCGCTTTCCGATCGGATGCAGCTGCCCATCTCCCTGGCGGTCACCGTCAGCGAAAGCGCAGCCGCCGGCGAGACCGGCCAATTGGGACTCCCACTGGACGGCACCGGGACGCATGGCGGCCTCCCGAACGGCAGCATGAGCGGGCCCGGGCACATCTCCGAGCAGACCACCAAGAGTGCGACTGTCCCTCATCAGCAGTCGCTGGGTCAGCATTCGCCGACCGGGTCGAACGGTAGCTACTCGAACGGGCACGCCCACGGCATCAACGGTGGGCTGAACGGTTTCTCCTCGCCGTCCCGGGACGAGTCCGACGACGATGACGTCGACGAGGAGGCCGATGCCCTCGCGACGGTGACCGAGATCTGGCCGACCTACGCAGTGCGCCGCGATTCCGCGCCGGCCAGCTCGGCGCAGACCAGGTTGAACGAGAAGTACCACTTCGAGACGTTCGTCATCGGGTCGTCGAACCGGTTCTCGCATGCGGCGGCGGTCGCGGTGGCCGAAGCGCCGGCAGTGGCCTACAACCCACTGTTCATCTGGGGTGATTCCGGTCTGGGCAAGACCCATCTCCTCCACGGCATCGGGCACTACGCGCAGCGGCTGTTTCCCGGCATCCGGGTGCGGTACGTCTCGAGCGAAGAGTTCACCAACGACTTCATCAACTCCCTGCGTGACGACCGCAAGGTCGCGTTCCAGCGCCGGTACCGGGACGTCGACATCCTGCTGGTCGACGACATCCAGTTCCTCGAGGGCAAGGAAGGCACCCAGGAGGAGTTCTTCCACACCTTCAACACCCTCTACAACGCCAACAAGCAGATCGTCATCTCCTCGGACCGAGCCCCGAAGCGGCTGGAAACGCTCGAAGATCGGCTCCGGACGCGGTTCGAATGGGGTCTGACCACCGACATCCAGCCGCCGGAGCTCGAGACCCGCATCGCGATCCTGCGCAAGAAGGCCTCGCTCGACGGGCTCAACGCTCCTGACGACGTCATGGAGTTCATCGCCAGCCGGATCGAACGGAACATCCGCGAGCTCGAGGGCGCGTTGATCCGGGTGACCGCCTTCGCCTCGCTCAACAAGCAACCGGTCGACCTGTCGCTGGCCCAGATCGTGCTGCGGGACCTCGTCCGCGATTCGGTGTCCAACGACATCGACGCCGCAACGATCATGGCAGTGACCGCCGAGTACTTCGGGGTCACCCTCGACGAGCTGTGCGGACAGTCCAAGACCAGGGCCATCGCGTCCGCACGGCAGATCGCCATGTACCTGTGCCGCGAACTGACCGACCTGACGTTGCCCAAGATCGGCAACACCTTCGGCAACCGCGACCACACGACCGTCATGCACGCCGCCAAGAAGATCCGTACCGAGATCGCCGAGCGCCGGCAGACCTACGACCACGTGCAGGAGCTTTCCGCACGCATCCGGGACCGCTCGCGTCGCTGACGCCGCACGATCCGAGACATCAAGCAGCACAACGGCTTCTTTCGGGCCGAGGCGACGCTGTCCACGGCCGCGGAACGCTCGGCCGCCACATCGGCGACCAACGCGATGGACTGTTCCCCGTGCCTCGCCGCGGGCACAGTGCACGTCGCCGGGCCTGCCAGCACCTCCGTAGACCGCCACGCGCCCCCAGAGCGCCGCCAGTGACACCAGAGCGCGCCCGGGACCGATCACCCCGCGCCGAACCGGGATTTCAGGTCCCACACGACCGAGCACGAGACACACCAACCTCGCCGCGCGGGATCCGCCACGCCGAGCGAGGACCTCATTTCCAAGATTTTTCGGTATGCACATCGTGTGGACAACCCTGTGGACAAGTGGGGACCAAACGGGGACAACCTGGCCGCCGGCCGATCCATCCCCAATCGAGAAAGTTGTCCATCGGTCCGGTGCCTGGTCCCGTCCCCACCACGCCACGCCTGCCGGGCTGCGCCGATGGCCCTCGGTCCACACCATCCACAGCACTTACTATTACTGCTGTTTTCTTCCTCTAGAGAGAGGTACTTCAACAGTCTGTGTGTGGATCGAGTCGCCGAGGTCCGCGAACGGAATGCCCCGGGGGTGACGCACTGGTCGGGTTGGCCGTACGGTTGCACTCCCCGGTCCGGAATCCCCCGCCGCCTCCGCCGAGCAAACGTCCGTGAGAAGCCTGCAGCCGAGCCCGTCCCCGCACCGTCCCGACCACTGCCCCGCACAGTCACCGCACCACCCGCAGCACGGCCCGCATCACCCAGTATCGCCCCAGCCCCGATCATCACCACCACAGTGGATCACCCCCCACCGACAGCCATCCTGACCTGCGATGATCGGTCGAACACCCGAGAACCAGCACCAGCCAGAGACCAGCCCAGCACGCAACCAGCACCACCCGCCAGCCCTCGAGCGGCCGCCGAGCCGCGGTCGATGGCCATTTTCGGAGGATCGATGAAGTTCCGCGTCGCCCGCGAAGACCTCGCAGACGCAGTTGCCTGGGTCGCCAAGTCGCTGCCCAGCCGTCCGCCCGTCCCCGTGCTCGGCGGCATCCTGCTCGAGGTCGAGGGATCGACCCTGGTCGTCGCCGGCTTCGACTACGAGGTCTCCACCAGGGCCGAGGTGTCGATCGACGCCGATTCGGGCGGACGAGTCCTCGTCTCCGGGCGTCTGCTGGCCGAGATCACCCGGGCCCTGCCGGCCAAGCCGGTCGAGATCTCGACCGAGGGATCCCGCGTGCTCATCAACGGCGGTTCGGCGCGGTTCACCCTGCCGACGATGCCGGTCGAGGACTACCCGGCGCTGCCGTCGATGCCGGCCGCGTCCGGCAAGGTCGACGCAGCAGCGTTCGCCGAAGCCGTCGTCCAGACCGCCGTCGCCGCCGGCCGGGACGACACGCTGCCGATGCTGACCGGCGTCCGCGTCGAGATCGAGGGCGAGAAGCTCACCCTGGCCGCGACCGACCGGTTCCGACTGGCCGTCCGCGAGCTGACCTGGACCCCCGACGCCCCCGACATGTCCACCGCCGTCCTCGTCCCGGCCCGCACGCTCGCCGACGCGGCCAAGAGCCTCGGTGGGTCCAACGAGGTCATCGTCGGGCTGGGCGACGGGCTGCTCGGCCTGCAGGCCGGCGGCCGCCGCACCACCGTCCGGCTGCTCGACGTGGAATTCGTCAAGTACCGCTCGCTGCTGCCCAGCGAACACACCACCACCGTCGACGTCCCGGTCAGCGAACTGGGCGAGGCGATCAAGCGCGTCGCCCTGGTCACCGACCGCGGGCACCACCTGCGGATGCAGGTCACCGACGGCGTACTCACCCTGACGGCCGGCGGCGACGACGAAGGCCGGGCCGAGGAGGGCCTTGGCGTCGAGGCCGACGGCGCCGAACTGCTCATCGCGTTCAACCCGACTTACCTGCTGGACGGCCTCGGGGTGCTGCACGCTGACACCGTGCGTCTGGCCTTCACGACGCCCTCACGGCCCGCGCTGCTGCTGCCACTGGTCACCGAGGACGGCGAGCGCACAGTCGATTCGGCGTACCGGTACCTGGTGATGCCGGCCCGCCTGCCCGGCTGATCGGTGTACGTCAGGCACCTCTCTTTGGTCGACTTCCGGTCGTGGTCGACGGTGGAGTGGCCCCTCGATCCGGGTGTCAACGTGTTGATCGGCCGCAACGGCGCCGGGAAGACCAACCTCGTCGAGGCGCTAGGCTACCTCGCCACCCTCTCCTCGCACCGGGTCGCCTCCGATGCACCGCTGATCCGACGGGGTGCCGAACGGGCGATCATCCGGGCAGCGGTCGTCTCCGACGGCCGGGAACTGCTGCTCGAGGCGGAGATCACCGCGGGCAAGGCCAACCGCGCCAGGATCAACCGGGCTCCGGTGACCAGGGCCAGGGACATCCTCGGTGTCCTGCGTACCGTGCTGTTCGCGCCCGAGGACCTTGCGCTCGTCCGCGGGGATCCATCCGAGCGTCGGCGCTTCCTCGACGAGGTACTGATCATGCGAACCCCGCGGCTGGCCGGCGTCAGGTCCGACTACGACCGCGTCCTCAAACAACGCAGCGCGCTGCTGAAGTCAGCGGGGCGGGGGAGAGGTGGCGCCGACCTCTCGACGCTCGATGTCTGGGACGAGCACCTGGCCGCCTCCGGTGCCGCGCTGCTGCTGGCCCGGATGGAGTTGGTCCTCGAGATCACGCCGCACGTGGTGGCCGCCTACTCGGATCTGGCACCGTCCTCGGAGGCAATCGATCTGCTCTACCGGTCGTCGTTGGGCGAGGCGATGCCCGGACCGACGCCGACCGAGGCGGAGCTGGCAGCCGCGCTGCTCGCCGAGATGGGTCGGCTGCGTCAGCAGGAAATGGATCGCGGGGTCTGCCTGGTCGGGCCGCACCGGGACGATCTGGAGCTACGACTGGGGGAAGGACCGGCGAAGGGCTACGCCTCGCATGGCGAGTCCTGGTCGTTCGCCCTGGCGCTGAAGCTCGGTGGGTTCTCCCTGCTCCGATCGGACGGGGTCGACCCGGTGCTGGTCCTCGATGACGTGTTTGCCGAACTCGACACGTCCCGTCGGGGCCGGCTCACTCACCTGGTCGCCGATGCCGATCAGGTGCTCGTCACCGCTGCGGTCCCGGGTGACGTGCCTTCCACCTTGGCGGGCATCCATCACCTGGTCGCTGAGGGAAAGCTCGAAATGGTGACCTAGTCCACTCCGTTTCGGCCCTACCATCCACAAAGCTGTGTACAACTTTGTGGACAACTCCACCTGACACCACTGTGAGTACTTGCCGAAGACACCAAAGGATGATCCGGAAGGGGTAGGCGTGAAAGAGCCCGACGAGCCTTCCCGGGCCGACCCGGCCAAGAAGTCGGGCAAGGGCGCGGACCTGGCGCGTGATGCGCTGGCTGCGGCCCGGGCGCAGAACGCCGCACGTCGTCAGTCCCTCAAACGCGAGATCGAGCAGAACCCGAAGGGACGACGATCGGGCTCGGCTGCCTCGCTGCGTCGGCGTCGGTGGTCAGGTTCGGGTCCGGACGCCCGGGATCCCGCGCCGCTGGCCTCCACCTTGAAACGATGGATCGGTGACGCTGGAGCCGGCGCCGACCTGACGAAGGCGGCGATCATCGGTCGGTGGGCCGACATCGTCGGTCCGGAGATCGCCGACCACTGCGAGCCGGTCAACCTCGTCGACGGCGAGCTGATGCTGCGCGCCGAGTCGACGGCCTGGGCCACCCAGCTGCGGATGCTGGCGCCGCAGATCGTCGCGAAGATCAATGTCGCCGTCGGGCATGGCTCGGTCCTGCGGATCCGAGCCCAGGGTCCGTCCGGCCCGTCCTGGCGCTTCGGACCCCGCCACGTCTCGGGTCGTGGCCCGCGGGATACCTACGGCTGATCCAGGCGACCGGCTGATGCACACGACCAGCTGATCCGCCAGGCACCCACGGCTGACGTCGGGTCAGGACGGTTTCGTGACGCGTCGGGCCGATATCGTCAGGCCCATCACCCTCGCCGACCGCTGCCAGAGCCGCCACGGGCATTTCAGGGCCGCCGTTGGCGCCCTGTTGTCGTACTTACCTAGTAGAATCGAGGGTGCGGGCATTTTCCGGGTTCTGTCGCGATCTGGCGGGCGATTCGGAACGCTCGCACAGCACTGCCGAGCGGAGCGGGACGAAGAGCCGGGCGGCACCGAGAGAAAGAAGCGATGGCACCTGTGGCGAGCAACAAAGAATACGGCGCAAACTCGATCACCGTCCTGGAGGGCCTCGAGGCCGTCCGCAAGCGGCCCGGGATGTACATCGGCGACACCGGTGTCACCGGCCTGCACCACCTGGTCCAGGAAGTGGTGGACAACTCGGTCGACGAGGCGATGGCCGGTTTCGCCGATACCGTCAGGGTGACCCTCCGCGCCGATGGGGGAGTCGAGGTCATCGACAACGGCCGTGGCATCCCCGTCGAGATGCACCCGCAGCAGAAGAAGCCGACCGTCGAGGTCGTCATGACAATCCTGCACGCCGGCGGCAAGTTCGACTCTGATTCCTACAAGGTCTCCGGTGGCCTGCACGGTGTCGGCATCTCCGTCGTCAACGCCCTCTCGACCAGGCTCGACGTCGAGATCCACCGCGACGGCGCGTACTACCAGCAGACCTACACGAAGTCGAAGCCCGGCCCGCTGAACACCATGGGCAAGTCCGCCAAGACCGGCACCACCATCGTCTTCTGGCCGGACGACACGATTTTCGAGACGATCGAGTTCTCCTTCGACACCATCACGCGGCGCCTGCAGCAGATGGCCTTCCTGAACAAGGGCCTGACGATCGTCCTGCGCGACGAGCGTCCCAAGCACGAGGGCGACGATGCGGTCCCGATCGAGAAGACCTTCCACTACCCGGGTGGCCTGGTCGACTACGTCCGTCACCTGAACGCCACGAAGGACCCGGCGCACCCGTCGATCATCGGCTTCGAGTCCAAGGCCGAGACGATGGAGGTCGAGGTCGCGATGCAGTGGAACATGTCGTACAACGAGTCGGTCCACTCCTTTGCGAACACCATCAACACCATCAACGGCGGCACCCACGAGGAAGGCTTCCGAGCCTCCCTGACGTCGGTCGTCAACCGGTACGCCAAGGAGAAGAAGTTCCTCAAGGAGAAGGACGACGCGCTGTCCGGCGACGACGTCCGCGAGGGCTTGGCGGCGATCATCTCGATCCGGCTGAGCGAGCCGCAGTTCGAGGGCCAGACCAAGGGCAAGCTCGGCAACACCGAGGCCAAGTCGTTCGTGCAGAAGGCGTGCAACGAGTGGCTGACCGACTGGTTCGAGCGGAACCCCAGCGAGGCCAGGACCATCATCTCCAAGGCGATCTCCTCGTCGCAGGCCCGCTCGGCCGCCCGTCGCGCGCGAGAACTGGTGCGCCGCAAGGGTGCTCTGGAGATCGGCGGCCTGCCCGGCAAGCTCGCCGACTGCCGGTCGACGGATCCGGAGTCCTCCGAGCTGTACATCGTGGAGGGCGACTCGGCCGGCGGCAGTGCGAAGTCCGGCCGCGACTCGATGTTCCAGGCGATCCTGCCGATCCGCGGCAAGATCATCAACGTCGAGAAGGCCCGCATCGACCGGGTTCTCAAGAACACCGAGGTCCAGTCGCTGATCACCGCGCTCGGCACCGGCATCCACGACGAGTTCGACGTCACCAAGCTCCGCTACCACAAGCTGATCCTGATGGCCGATGCCGACGTCGACGGCCAGCACATCCGCACGCTGCTGCTGACGCTGCTCTTCCGCTTCATGCGCCCGCTGGTCGAGGGCGGGTTCGTCTTCCTGGCCTGCCCTCCGCTGTACAAGCTGAAGTGGTCGCGCGGCGAGCAGGAGTTCGCCTACTCCGACCGCGAGCGTGACGGTCTGATCGACATCGGCACCAAGGCCGGGCGCAAGCTGCCCAAGGACGACGGTGTGCAGCGGTACAAGGGCCTCGGCGAGATGGATGCCAAGGAACTGTGGGAGACCACGATGGACCCGGAGCACCGCCTGCTGATGCAGGTCACGCTCGATGACGCCGCTACGGCGGACGAGTTGTTCTCCATTCTGATGGGTGAGGACGTGGAGGCGCGCCGATCGTTCATCACCCGGAACGCCCGCGACGTCCGTTTCCTGGATTTCTAGACAAGTTGCTGTGCGCCTGAGATTCTCGCGAACCTTGGGTGCGCAGTTGTGGGTCGGGAGCGCTCGACCGACCTGACCGTTCTGCCCGTTTGTCCACAGAGTCCATCCCCATGTGGACACCGCTCTCACCCGTTCGGTGGAGCTGAATTGATGGAAGGCCACCACACGTGACAGGCCCTACCGGCCCCTCGGTCCCGGAACGCGATCGCACCGAACCGATCGACATCGAACAGGAAATGCAGCGGTCGTTCATCGACTACGCGATGAGCGTCATCGTCTCGCGCGCGCTGCCCGACGTTCGGGACGGTCTCAAGCCGGTGCACCGGCGCGTGCTCTACGGCATGTACGACTCCGGGTTCCGCCCTGACCGCGGCCGGGTCAAGTCGTCCCGCGTCGTCGGCGACGTGATGGGCAACTACCACCCGCACGGCGACAGCTCGATCTACGACACCGTCGTCCGGATGTCGCAGCCGTGGTCGCTGCGCTACCCGCTGATCGACGGCCAGGGCAACTTCGGCTCGCCCGGCAACGACCCGGCCGCCGCCATGCGGTACACCGAGTGCCGGATGGCGCCGCTGGCCATGCAGATGCTGGCCGGGATCGACGAGAACACCGTCGACATGATCCCGAACTACGACAACAAGACCACCGAGCCGACCGTGCTGCCGGCCCGGATCCCGAACCTGCTGGTCAACGGCTCGTCCGGTATCGCCGTCGGGATGGCCACCAACATCCCGCCGCACAACCTGCGGGAGGTCTCCTCCGCGGTCATCTGGTGCCTGGAGCACCCGGAGGCAACCCAGGAAGAGCTGCTCGAGGCCGCCATCGAGCGCGTCCCGGGACCGGACTTCCCGACGGGCGCGCTGATCGTCGGACGCGACGGCATCTCCGACGCCTACCGCACCGGTCGTGGCTCGATCCGGATGCGCGCCGTGGTGGAGATCGAGGAGGACGCCAAGGGGCGCACCATCCTGGTCGCCACCCAGCTGCCGTACCAGGTCAACCCCGACAACCTCGTCGAGGGCATCGCGCAGCTCCACAAGGACGGCAAGATCACCGGCGTCGCCGACATCGCCGACGAGTCGAGCGACCGCATCGGTATGCGCATCGTCATCACGCTCAAGCGTGACGCGGTCGCAAAGGTTGTGCTGGCCAACCTCTTCAAGCACACCTCGCTGCAGACGTCGTTCGGCGCCAACATGCTGGCCATCGTCGACGGGGTGCCGCGCACCCTGCGCATCGACCAGATGATCAGCTACTACGTCGCCCACCAGATCGAGGTCATCACCCGGCGGACGCAGTACCGGTTGGACCGCGCCGAGGAACGCGCCCACATCCTCCGTGGCTACGTGAAGGCGCTCGACGCTCTCGACGAGGTCATCGCCCTGATCCGGCGGTCGGCCACCGTTGACATCGCCCGTGAGGGTCTGATCGAGCTGCTCGACGTCGACATCATCCAGGCCAACGCGATCCTGGAGATGCAGCTGCGCCGGCTCGCCGCCCTCGAGCGGCAGAAGATCATCGACGAGTTGGCCGAGATCGAGGTGATCATCGCCGACCTCCAGGCCATCCTGGCCAGCGACGACCGCAAGCGCAAGATCATCATCAGCGAGCTGGGGGAGACGGTCGAGAAGTACGGCGACGACCGCCGGACCAAGCTGGTGCCCTACGACGGCGACGTGTCCCTCGAGGACCTCATCGCCGTCGAGGACGTCGTCGTCACCATCACCAGGACGGGCTACGCCAAGCGGACCAAGACCGACCTCTACCGCGCGCAGAAGCGCGGCGGCAAGGGGGTACAGGGTGCGGCGCTCAAGCAGGACGACATCGTCGCGCACTTCTTCGTCTGCTCGACGCACGACTGGATCCTGTTCTTCACCAACAAGGGTCGCGTCTACCGGGCCAAGGCCTACGAGCTGCCGGAGGCCAACCGGACCGCGCGCGGCCAGCACGTGGCGAACCTGCTCGCCTTCCAGCCGGACGAGAAGATCGCCCAGGTCATCCAGATCCGCAACTACGAGGTCGCTCCGTACCTGATCCTGGCCACCAAGGGCGGTCTGGTGAAGAAGAGCGAGCTGACGGCGTTCGACTCCAACCGTTCCGGCGGGATCGTCGCGATCAACCTGCGGGATGACGACGAACTGGTCGGCGCGGTGCTGTGTTCTTCAGAAGACGATCTCCTGCTCATTTCTGCAGAAGGTCAGTCGATCCGCTTCCACGCCACCGACGAAGCACTGCGGCCGATGGGGCGCGCCACCTCCGGGGTGCTCGGGATGCGGTTCAACTCCGGTGACGAACTGCTGTCGATGGACGTCGCCCGCGAGGGCATGTACGTGTTGGTCTCGACCGCCCGCGGCTACGCCAAGCGCACCGAGATGAGCGAGTACCCGGTCCAGGGCCGCGGTGGCAAGGGCGTGTTGACCATCCAGTACGACCGTCGTCGCGGGAAGTTGGTCGGCGCGCTGATCGTCGATCTGGACGCCGAGGTCTACGCGATCACCTCCGGCGGTGGTGTGATCCGAACCACAGCCAAGGAGGTACGCAAGGCGAAGCGTCAGACTATGGGCGTCCGCTTGATGAACCTCCAGGAGAAGGACAGCCTGGTGGCCATTGCGCGGAATGCCGATGCCGGAGACGATGCGTTGATCGATGAGGTGACCGAGGCGAACGCCGGGGGAACTCCGGAGGCCACCGTGGGAACCCTGGACATGACTCAGGCTTCACCCATCGGCGACGATGCTGTT
Organism: Nakamurella sp. UYEF19; assembly: GCF_040546275.1. Taxonomy (NCBI): domain Bacteria; kingdom Bacillati; phylum Actinomycetota; class Actinomycetes; order Nakamurellales; family Nakamurellaceae; genus Nakamurella; species Nakamurella sp. UYEF19. The sequence continues at coordinate 69,373 of NZ_JBEPNO010000028.1, forward strand.
GGAGAATCGGCTGCGCCTGCTGACGATTCCGATGACACCGTCGACACTGACTCGACCGACGGAGATGAAGACGGAGGTACGGAGTGACCACTCCGCGCGCGACACCCGCCGGGGGACCGATCGGTGCCCAGGTCTCCTCGAGCGCCTCGGCGCCGGTGAGGCCGGCCGGCGCCACCCCGGCGGGTCCGGTCGGATCCAACGGGGGGCCGGTCTCGATCCCGACCGCCTCGTCCGACCGCGGGACGAGCACCTCCGCCCCGCGGAAGGTCAAGGGTCAGCGCCGGCCGCCGCGCCTCGCGTCGTTGCAACTCAAGCGCATCGACCCGTGGACCGTCCTCAAGATCAGCCTGATCGTTGCGATCGTGATGTTCTTCGTCTGGATGATCGCGATCGGCGTGCTCTACCTGTCGCTCGGGTCGATGGACGTCTGGAGCAAGATCAACACCACCTACGCCACCCTCGTGACGTCGGCCGACACCACCGGCGGGGCGGCGAACCAGCTGATCACGCCCAGTGGTGTCTTCATCGTTGCGGCCGTGATCGGGGCGATCAACATCGTGTTGTTCACCGCCCTCTCGACCGTCGCGGCGTTCGTGTACAACGCCGCGGCTGGCATGTCCGGTGGCGTGGAGATCACGCTGGGCGAGCGCGACTAGTTCTCTGGCGAGGCCAGGACCGTTCACGACGCTATTACCGATCCGTTACGGGCCCTGAGTGGACTGACCGTCATGAGCGCAGACGTGATGGTCAGAGCCCGGAAGATCGAGGTCTAGGACATGCCTTTTGCATGCTGGACGGTGCCCGTCCTGACGCCCAGCAGTGCCGAAGCCATGGCCGCGGCCTCGGTGGGGGCGATCGCGGTGCCGGTCATGTTCGAGAGCGATGGATCGCGGAGTGACGGTGTGATAGGCCGGTTGCCGCGGCGCCTGATGTCCGCGGCGGTGGCCACGAGCACGCCGACCTCACCCGATTCGGCGTAGTCGGCTCGCTGGGACACGATCAGCGCGGCGGTCTCCAGGCAGAGTGCCGACGGGTAGCTGTAGGTCAGAGCGGTCGCGGCGTGCAGGGCTGCCTCGGCGCGGTCGGCGGCCTCGTCGAGCTGCCCGGCGGCGAGCAGCGAGCGGGCCAGCAGGCAGCGGAGCAGCGGCAGTTCGCGCTCGACTCCCAGGGCCGGCGCCTCCTCGTCGGCGGTCCGGCCGTAGCCGATGGCCTTCTCGAGGTCGCGGTCAGCGAGGGCGATGCCGGTCGCGGCGGACAGCAACACCACCCGGGCGATGCGGCGACCCTCGGGGAGCAGTTCCAGCCCCTCGGCCAGCAACTCACGGGCCGAGCTCAGCGCCCCGACCTGCCAGCAGATCATCACGGCGGTGGGCAGGGACGCGGCCAGTTGTTCGGGAGAAGCGTTGCGGCGACAGGACTCCAGCGCGTCCAGCGCGTACCGTTCGGCCTCCGGGTCGCACCGTTCGGCCAGCACCGACCCGACGCCCATGGCCGCACCGACGTACATGTTGCGGTCGCCGATCCGCTCCGCGATCCCGATGGATTCCTTGACGTAGTCGACGGCGTCGACCCCGCGGTCCAGGTCGTCGGCGATGCCCCCGAGGTACATCAGGGCGCGGGCGACGTACCCGTCGTCATGGCCGCGGAGCTGCCGTACCGCGGTGTCCAGGATCGGCAGCGCCCCCTCGGAGTCGCCGGTCCAGTAGCTGAGGTAGCCATAGGCGAAGTACGCCAGTCCGGTCCAGGGCGAGGGGGCGGCCCCATCGAGCAGCCGGGAGAACCAGAAGCGCCCTTCGGAGACGTTGGTGGCCGCCCAGTAGCGGTGCAGCCGAAAAGCCAGTTCCAGCCCGAGGTCCCGGTCGACCCGGCCATCGGCCGACGCGGCGAGCAGCGACCGGACGCTGCCGGTGATCTGGGTGATGGCATCGGCAAACGGCCCGGGTGGGGCTTTCGCGTCATCCGGGAGCATCGTCCGCACCGCGTTGGCCAGCCGGGTGAAGGCGGCCCGGAGCTCGGCCTCGGTGAGCCGGCCGGCGGCGAAACGCTGGATGTCGTCGTCCTGCCGGTACTGCCAGCGGGGGCCGGACCGGTCGACGGACATCAGGCCGCGGTCGGTGAGTTCGCGCAAAATCCGGACGATGCGGATCGGTGGGATGTCCTGGTCGGACACCACCCCGCGGATCAGCGGCAGGCTGACGCTGCCGCCCAGCACCGTGCACCGACGCAGCACACTCGCCTCGTCCGCGCTGAGCAGGGCATAGCTGTGCTGGAGCAGCGCGGTCAGCCGATCCTGCTCGGGCGGCGCGTCGCTGAGCTCCTCGAGCAGGTCGGCGGGGGACTGGACGGTCAGCTGCGCGGCGACCAGTTCGAGCGCCAGCGGGAGGCCTGCGCTGCGTTGGCAGAGCGCAGCGACGAGAGCGGTGTTCTGTTCGTCAAGGACCAAATCGCCTCCGGCCTCGGTGACCCGCTTGACCAGGAGTTGGAGCTGGGGGTTGGTTCTCGGGTCAATCCCAGGCTGTAGGCCGGGTAGCGGCTCGAGGTGCAGTTGCTCCTCGTTGTCGAGGCCGAGCGCCAAGCGTCCGGTGACGAGGATCGTCAGCGCCGCACAGCCAGTGACCAACGCGCTGACCAGCGACGCGACCCCGTCGACGACCTGCTCGCAGCCGTCGAGGACGAGCAGAGTGCGGCCGAGGGGGGCCAGGTGGTTGAGCGAGGACGTGGCCGGGTCGGTGTCGGCCACCGTGACGCCGAGCTCGAGGGCGACCTGGGAAGCGACCAGTTCGTCATCGGCCGTGGTGGTCAGCGATACCCAGAGACCGCGGGCAATGGTGGCCGCCTGCAGGGCCAGCCGGGACTTCCCGACGCCACCCCGGCCGGTCAGCGTGACCAGTCCGGGCGTGGCGAGCTTCTCCGCGAGCTGGCGTTGCTCGGCCCGCCGGCCGACGAACGCGCCCGACGTCGCGGGCAGCCGAGCGCTGGTGGTGAGCGTGTCGGTGCGCAGGGCCTTGAGGTAGACGGCCACCGTCTCGGCGCTGGGGTCGACGCCGAGCTGTTCGGCGAGCATGGCGCGGCACCGTTCGTAGGCCTGGACGGCGCCGGCCCGGTCGCCGGCGTGGTCGAGGGCGGCGATCAGGATCCGGTGGGCCCGCTCGTCCAGCGGGTGGCTCTCCAGCAGGTCACGGGCGGCGGCGAGGGCGCGATGGTGGTCGTTCTGGGCGCCGGCCGACCGCACGATGACCTCGACGGCTCTCGATCGCAGGTGGTCCAGGGTTTCGCGATGGGGGCGGAGCCACTCACCGTCCTCCGTCGCCAGCAGATCCTGACCGTTGAGCGTGGCGGCCGGGGTGGCGAGTTGGAGTGCTCGCGCCGGGTCCTGCTCGTGTTCGGCGAGGTCCAGGTCGTGGGTGGCGGATCTGATGTCAGTCTCCGCTGCCGCGTCGAGGGAGTAGCCGGCCGGCACGGTGGTGATGAGCAGTTGGTCGCCCAGCCCGATGGGCGTGAGGGCGGTGCGCAGGGCCCGGATGACGCCCCGAAGGGCCGGCTGCCAGGTGGGCGGCGGCTCGTCCGACCAGATGATCATCGCGAGGCGTTCCGCGGGGATCGGATGCTCGGACAGGGCCAGCGCGACGAGCGCGACGCGGGCCCGCCGGCCCCCCAGAGCGATGCCGCTGACCTGGCGGTCGTCGTGGCTGACCGCGACCGCGCCCAGCACGTCCACTCGCACCTCCGGAGTGTAGGAGTCAGTACTGTGTGACTGCGGTGACAGTGTCCGGGATCGCCTTTCGGGCCGCTGACCTGGGATTTGGGTCGGCCGGATCGGTTGCGGTAGTCTCTGTGGTCGCGGCGCCCTCGAGAGTGCGAGTCTTTCGAACCGGCGCCGTGAACGATGTTCGAGGGCCTGTAGCTCAGGCGGTTAGAGCGCTTCCCTGATAAGGAAGAGGTCGGAGGTTCAAGTCCTCCCAGGCCCACGTAGTTCCCTCGCTGGTAGTTCGTGCAGCGTCCCGACGAAGAACGGACAGTGCCGAGATGAAGAAGCTCCTGCTCCTGATCGCCTTGGCCGGTGGTGCCGCTGCACTCGTGAAGAAGCGTCGCGATGCCGCAGCCGCCGAAGCCGCGCTCTGGGACGAGGCCACCGGCACCACCCGGTAGTTCTTGCTCCTGGCCGGTTCGCCGGCCGCCCGGCTCGTGGTGGCTCCCCGCCGCTGCGGGCCGTTTGTTCTTCCCGCTCCGTTGGTTCCGATCGCCGGCGCGGGCCCGGGGACGTAGCTCAATTGGCAGAGCACCGCCTTTGCAAGGCGGGGGTTAGGGGTTCGATTCCCCTCGTCTCCACCAGTGTGCTGGCTGATCAGAGCTGGTGTCGTCGATCTTGGACTGGCCCGCCCGGATGCCGTGCCCACATCCTGGGGTGAGGCGCCGTTATTCCTGCTGGTCAGACGGGCTGAATCAAGGAAGTTCACAACCGCGTCGAGGTCGTCCGGACTGCCACATTTCAGGGCAGTGTCGGCGTGAGTTCGTGCGGATGGAAGCCTTCCGGCAGCTCGGCTTCTATGACTGCCGTGTTCCACCACGTCGGTCTGGCATTGCCCACGCGCAGCACCGTGCCTTTGGGGGAGCGGATTCTTCCAAACCAGGCCGCCCTTGGTGTCGACCACCGTCCGGTAGATCGATGCCCGGCGCCGGTCCAAGTCGATTGACCCGACCTCCAATGCGGCCATCTCCCCCCAGCGGATGCCGGTGTAGGCCAATACCCGGATGACGTCGCCCCCCTGGCCGGCGGCCTGGGCGAGGCGTTCGACCTGGGCGTGGGTCAGGTAGCGGCGCGGGCTGAGGTTGGGGCGGGCGAGCGCCCCAGGTCACCGCGGCCGGCCAGCCAGTCCACCACCCACGGACCGGTCAGCAGTCTGCTGTGCGAGGGTTGGATGTACAGGCCCTGAAGTCTCGTCACTTCGACGGTCGCTGCAAACTCGGCCGCTTCATACTTGGTCTTGAAGCCGCGCTTGTCGGTCTGCTGACGCTCCGGCGTGCGATACCGGACCCGGTACCGCCTGCTCCCGTCAGCCAGGAAGTACGACTCGATTGTCGCCATCGTCTGGGCCTCCCATGCATGGCTGGTCAGCGGCCAGGGTGCCAGAGCCGTGTCACCCGCCGCCCGACGCTGACGACCCTGAGACGGACTGCGTCACCCCGGAACCTGGGCAGTGTCACCCCGTGTTTGCGTTGGCGGCTTGGCCGCAAGTCAGCGATGGGATGCGGGATCCATTTCGAGACCGACGATGCCGGCGACCCGGTGTAGGTCGACGTCGTAGGCAAGCAGGCTGGCGTTGTTCCGCCAGGCGACTGATGCGATGAGGCAGTCGATGAGGCCGCGTGGAGTGACTCCGTTCTGTCGGCACTGGCGGTAGATCCGAGCCGCGGACTCAAAGTCGGGTGCCGGATCGACCGAGTACAGGTGGAAGCGTTGCAGGAGCCGGCGTAGGTCGCGTTCGCGGGTATCGGTGCGTGCGCCAGCGAGAACTTCCATCACCACCGGCTCGGTGACCGCGATGGGGCCGTCGTCGGTGATGAGCTGGGTGAGTCTGAGATCGACAGCGCTTCCGGTGGCCCGGTCGAACTCGACCCAGGCCGAGGTGTCGGCCAGGATCACGCGGCGGGTTCGGTGTCGGCCGGCAGATGGTTCAGCGCTTGGGCGCCGCGCATGGCCAGGGCCTCGTCGCGGGTCATCGGCTGTCCAGCCAGGTGGCGCAGGGCCAGGTCTACCGCCTCGGTCTTGGTGTGGATGCCGTAGCGGTCCATCACCGTCCGGACGTAGTCGTCGTCGATCTCGATGTTCGTCCGCGATCTACCCATACACCTAACGTACACCGTAGATGTACGTTAGGTGTGTCCGCTGCCGTCTGGTCAGGCCTTACGACTCTAGGCCTGACAATCCTTGAACGGTGTCAGACGAAGTCCAGCGGGTGGAGGTCGGAGATATCGATCGGGCTGAGTGCGAGCACGTGTGGCACGTGCACGAACCCCAGCGCCCGCTTCCCCGCAGCCCGGCATTCGACGAGGTACTCGAGGTGCTCGACTGGGACATCAATCGTCTCGCGATAGGTAGACGGATCGATTGGCTCGAATTCATGCGAAGGTGGTCGAGAGGGACGTCCTCACCGGGTGAGCTGTTGATCTACCGGGTCGCCCCGGAATATCGGACGAGCCGGTGCCCGGCCAAGTGCTCGATCGGGATCTGCAGCAAACACCGCTGCAGGAGTTGGGATGACGCGATCCCCAGCCGCTCACGCGCGGCGACCAGGAGCCGCGGGTCCAAGGTCGAGAGGTTCACCGTGTCCGCCCACGGCGCGTCCAGGTGGGGCACGCGATAGGACATCACACCCTCGCGGCCGGCGTACTTAGGGACCTCGCGCCCGTAGATGTCCGGGTAGACGGTCGCGAGATGGTTCAGCGGGTATAGCACATTGCCCCGAAAGTCGGATGCGAGCTGGTGGTAGACGAACTGCCCCTGAGGAGCCACCTGCCGAGGATAGGAGCTCTGCCCGCAGCGCACCAGATAGATCTTGCCCGTAGCAGCGCCCGCGCATGCCGGGTCTCGCTCTGGTGAGCACCAACGGGTGATCAGGTCACCTCCCGTCCGCGGGGGCAGATCGCCACAGTCGCAGTGCGTGGGACCTGCCGCACGGCAGCGAACGCGCCTTCACCGTCCTCCGCGTCGTGTGCGGAGCGAGCCGAGTCGGCAGCTCAGTCAGCTCGAACCAGCCACGATCTTATGAACCTTTACCTATGCCCAAAGGCGGTTACTGGTCCAGAGAGCGGTTGGGTCACCACTCAGGGATGTACGGTGAAAGCAACCTCCTCAAGCAGCACCTACCACGACGCTCCGTTCAACGTAGGTCCAGGGGGATCCGTCACGCGGCAGGTCCCACACCCGGGGCAACCAGCTGTTCACGGTTCAGCATTCTGGGTGTAATGCACTCAATATTATCAAGCAGGAGACCCAAATAAGCACAGGGTTGCCAGTCCATCACTCGAATTTACAGCCTAACTAGCGCAAGGAGCAGCCGTGTCACGTTGGGACGTGCAGCTTTCGTACATGCTTAAGCTACAGACTCTGTCCACCGAAGAAATTGATTCACTTGGAAGTAGCTTAGCTGGGTCGCTTAACGAACCTGATGAAGAATCGGTCAGCGTCGGGCACTTAGTTGATCAATTTGACAAGGACGGTTTACTTATTCGATTTGCCGTGGATACCTATTTTCCTGGCAAGGCGGTGGATGACAGAATTGTTCTTATTCAAAAGCTCGACAACGGTGCCCAACTAGTGGTGTGTCTCCAAAATAACAAGTGATTGCTTGGTAGACTGAGTTATGCGAGCACCCACTCCCGCTTTGGAGATGTCCGACGGTCAGCGTCAGATGC
>NZ_JBEPNO010000029.1:0-63169 GCF_040546275.1 Nakamurella sp. UYEF19
GACCCGGCCGGGCGGTGACCGGCATGCTCAACCACACCCCACGGTGGTCCCATGCTCGTGGCAACGCGGTGGTCCTATCACGCTGGCAAGCGACACGGTGGGTTCGCCACGGCCGCCCCGAGACACGTGCCGAGATTCAAACCCTGCTCGCGTCCTACCTCGATGAGCAGCACGACCGCGGCTGGACGAAGTGGCGGGTCGCCGACCGGGACGGCACGCTTGTCGGTCGCGCTGGGTTCGGTGCACACAAAGACGGCCATGGCCGGGAGTTGGGGTACACGCTTCGCCGTGACCTGTGGGGTCGAGGACTGGCCACCGAGGTTGCCGCCGGGCTGATCGGCTGGCACCGCAGCAACAGCGACGCCGAGTTGTGGGCGCTTGCCGCAATCGAGAACATTGCCAGTCGGCGGGTGCTTGAGAAGGTCGGGTTCGGCTACATAGGCGATGCCGACCACAACGACACGCCCTGCGCTCTATACCGCCTCGGTGCAACCAAGATCGCTTGATCGTCATTTGGGGATCGGCTTGGGGAGCAACCCGCCCGCGCCAGCGTTCTGGCAGCTCGCTCCGCTCAGATCGACCTCGCTGCGAGGTTCCAGCAGCGGTCCCATTGCCTCCACACCGCATCATCTCCGGCGGGCCAGCCCGAGGCGAGTATGTGGGACAGGAGCAGTGCGACGGCTCCGAAAGCCTGCGGTGACGAGCCCACCATCGCGTGCGAGGAACTAGACACCAGGACGGGATGGGGCTGCTCCGCCAGAACTGTCAGTACGCTTCACCTTGAAGGTGCCTCCTCGGACCGGCTATTGGGACCTTCGCAAGTCCAATTATCCGTTACGAGACAGGCGCTTTCATCATTTTACGGCCCGTGTCGGTCGCCGTTGCAACAAAAATCGAGGCTAAGGCTGTTAGCTAAGCTAGGCCTGCTCAGACCTACTGGCACATACTATTTAAGCTCCGCAACGAGGTCAGAGACTTTTAGCACTTTCGTCTTCAAAGATGTTGTCTCACCGAGGCCGTTTTTGAGGACCACAAAGCTATTCGACGATACGGACGCAACCCCAATTGATGAAAAGCAACCTGTTGGCGCGAAAACAATCGAGCCGTTAACGACGGGGAGCGATGCTAGAGCAAAACCATCGGTTGGGAAAACTGCGTCTTTATAGATTAGACCGAGAAAAGTCCCATCGGTCGCCCACGACGAAGACGCACTCCCATTGGTTAACGTTCGATACTCGTTCTGAAATGTACCACCCGGAACATAGGCAAGGAGATTGACGCTGCTCAACTGTTGCCCGGATAGGACGGTCTCAACCTGAATCGATAACTCTGTATAAACGGTTCTAATGCTCGACCCCTCGGGGGCATCACCCAGAAAGGTCTGCCCGGTTGGCTTAGCCTTTCCAACAACTAAACTTGCTTCCTTGTCGGCTGTCAATGCAGCCCCTATTGATTGGCTTAAGGGCTGCTCGGCTTGGCAAGAATAGTCCAGCATGTTCTCTTGCAAACTTACAACTACCTTAGTGGGGGCGGTTTCCATAGCTTTTACGGAAGATACCTGCACCTCTGCAGATTTTACTGAAGGAGCCTGCACTGCTGGCGCGGCTAGTTGGCCCTTGGAGCTGCTAGTCGACCTAACAGCCAGGAAAATTCCCAATAGAACAAGTACGGTAACCGCAGCTATCAATACCGGCCTGCGATGGCTGGGGACGCGTGGCGCTTCCCTAGAGATGACCTCCCATCGGTCAAGGCCCGGACTTAGGCGAGATGAGAGCTCACCTAGTAGATGCCGGGCAGCTTCCCCTTTGTCGTCATCTTCGACGTCGTCCTGATTCATAACCGCTCTCCGAATGTGATAGTTTTGGACAGTAGGGCAAGTCCGCGTGAAATATGCGATTTTACTGTACTTAGAGGAAGCCTCATAATTTCGGCTACCTCGCGCAACGATAGGTCTAGCCAGTAGCGAAGGACCAAAGCATCCCGCTGTGGAGATGATAGCGCAGCTAACGGTTGCAGGAGTTCAATATCAGCCAGTCTGGCCAGAGCGGTATCATCTGCACTTGATGAGTGTTCTCGAAGATAAACGTGCTTCCGGGCGGCGATTGCCAGATGCGTCCTACGGTCACGAACGAGATTTACTACCGTCGTGCGCAAGTAGCCGGACGCCGCCTGATCGTTCCGGATACGACTGTAGTTCTTGGTCAAGCGCAGAAACGATTCGCAAACGGCATCCTCTGCATCATCAGAACCGAGCATTTTGGCCAACCGCGTCAGGGGTTGGTAGTGCTTGATGTAGAGCTGCCGCAGCGCTGCCTCTGTCGCGGTGTCCATGCCTGCGCCGTCCCTTCGGTAGTCGCGACTCACGGGTGTCCGCTATATAGACGACTGAAGCCAGCGAAAGGATGCACGTGGCAGGTCAACCCAGGCCACCTATGACACACACGTCATTGGGGCCCAGGGACCCCAACAGTGTCCGTCGACGAGAGCACTACAATGCTGAGTGCCACAGCCAACATCCACCCGAGAGTGCCCGCTAGGCGCAAGAACTATCAGGACTGGGAGGGCCTATAAAGTTCGGGTCGTAAAGCCATCTGTGACTATACTTGTCGTCGCTGGTCAGGACGCTAATGCCTTTGTCATATCCGTACATCACTGCACTTGCAACGCAACCATGGGGCATTCCTTGACTATGCCCAAATTCGTGTGTCGTAACGTAATCAAAATTGCATGAAGTTGCAGTGCCTGGCACACCGCGGACATACCCGTATCTGGTGGTGTAGCTTATGTCAGCCGAAGTCAATGTGCCAGTCTGTGGTGGTGTATGCGAGGTGGCGCCGCAGAGTCCAACTGGCAAGGAACTTACGTGAATATTTATCTGGTATCCCGGGCCGCAACTTCTGGACCAGTAGGGACGTGGGTAGCCCGTGATGTTGTTGTATTGCGTAACGGCGGTGGAAATATACCCAGGCCAACTGGTGTGTGCTGTTGCTGTGGACCCTAAGCAGTACTGGCCGGATAACCCCACTGGCCAAGACACGGCCCCCGCGCCATAGGCCGCGGCTGGGCTCGCTGGTACCAAGAAGGAAGCGCAGCAAACCAGGAAGGCTATGGCTGCTGACCGCTTGCGTGCCTGCGTATTAGCCACGACAATCCCCAAAGTGTGAGTTACAGCATAGATAAAGGATGGTATACCCAAAGAGGGTGTCTGGCAAGGGGACCATACTGCGTAGGGCAGGCACCTGCATCAAACAAAGCCGCCGGGTCGTACACCTCCCCACCCATCAAAAGCAGTGGAACGACTAACGCGGTGACCTTGACGCGGATCCACCATCCAGACCATCCAGCCGGCCGACCAACATCGCCGCGCCACGCCGATCGCCGAAGCCAGCGCCTGCAAACGGCTGCTTCTGGCCCGCTACAACAGCTGGGCCCAAGGCAACAGGCGATACCCGGAAGGGCTGATCGGACCGGCCCGCGAGAAATCCGTCCGCAAAGAATCCGTCTGTAAGGCCATCGGTCAACGGCCGTTCCGCTGACCCGAGCGGCTAGCCGGACCAGCCAGCGCTCGTCAATATGCGCTGAAGCCCCCCGCTGAGCCAGACGTGCATCACGCCTGCCAGCGGGCCGGTGTGGGCCCACGCATTCCGGAAGCTTGGTGGACCACCCGAAATTAGTCGGTGGTTGGCGTAACACCTGGGGGGTCGGTGGTCATATGTACACATGGGGCAACGGTGAGCAGCGTCCAGATGGATGTGATGGAGCAGCGGCGGGCAGCGGTGGGCCGTTGGTTCCGTCAGTACGGACCGGCGATCGACCGGTATGCAATACGCCGGGTAGGGCGGCAACGATCGGGCGAGGTGGTCTCGGAGGTCTTTGCTGCAGTGTTGGCATCGCCTTCGGCTCTGCCGCCCGAGGCTGAGGCGCTGCCGTGGCTGTACGCCTTTGCCCGACACAAGGTGCTCGAACTGCAGGCATCGCTGGGTAGGCAGTCTCGGCTGAGCACACGGTTGCAGACCAACGATCAGCACCAGCAGGTACCGGACACCGCCTCGTCGGTCAGCTCACAGGCCTGGGTGGAGGCGGTGCTCGACCAGCTACCCACCGACGACGCCGAGCTGCTGCGTCTGGTGGTCTGGGAGGACCTGGACACCGCGGCAGCAGCGAAAGTCCTGGGGATTTCCCCGGGGGCAGCGCGGGTTCGTCTGCACCGGATCCGCCGGCGTCTACAGCAACACCTGTCCACCAGCGACAACACCTGGAGAAACCCATGAAGGCGGACGACGACGTGATGTGGCTTCGGGAAGTTTTGACCGGACACGATCCGGCCATCCCCGGTCGGGCTGTGCTGGCGTCGCCGCCGCAACCCACTCGTAGGCGACACGGCCGATGGGGAGGCGCGGCGCTCGCGGCCGCCGCTGTGGTGGCCGCGGTGGTGATCCCGATGACGCTGTCCCAAGGTGCGCGGACCTCTGGACCGGCCTCGGCCAGCTCTTCGAGCAGCGACGCAGCAAAACCCGCCCCGGCGCCGCGCCAGGGTTACGACCATCTGCGCCGGCAGGACTTCGACGGCACCACGCTCACGACGACTACGGAATGGTGGTGGAACGGGGTCAACGGTAGGGAGTTGAAGACCAACCCGGCTGGCAAGGTTGTTTCTGACGTCACCTTGGCGCTGCCTCCGGTCGCTGGTAACGCGGTCACGAACGGGAATCCGACCGGACCCGTAGCGACACTCGCGCCGACTCGCGGGATTGACAACATGGCCGATGACTTTCCTGGGACGGTTCCGACAACTGAGCAGCAGCTCCGTTCGTACCTGCAGATCACGGCAACGGATGCTCCTGACCAGGTATCCCAACGAGCTGCCAGCCTTGTGATGCAAAGGGCCCTGACCCCCGACCAAATGAAGGTGTTGACGAGCATCCTTACCGCACTGCCCACGTCCGAACCGGCCACCAAGACGGTGGCTCCGGACGGTCGACGAGTTCAAGTCCTGCATCCACCGACCAACAACACTGGTGGAAGCACCGGAACCGTCCTGAATGAATCCGGCACGTCTGTTCTCGGCACGACGTGGACATCCGACGGCCACACCTACTGGCAACTGCTCGCCATGTCTGCGATCACCACGACGACGGGTTGAAACCAGGAGTGGCTGTCATGCCGGCGCGGACAGGTGCCAACGGCACGGTTGCAGTCGTTGCAGTCGATGACTGCATGGTCAGGTGACCGATTTGCGCGCCTACGACCGCTGGCACGACGTCTACGACGACCCAGACCTCTGACCTGGGTGGTGCACGGCGGACCCGCTGGCACCCCCAGGGAGCGAAGTGACTCTTGTTGTCAACGTGAAAGTGTCACGCGACTCGTGTACCTAGCTCCTCTGTAAAGAGCCGGCGGGCCCAGTACCCGCAACTGCTGGCTGCGAAATCGTTGGCCAACAGGGTAGGAGCGATCACCCATCGTTTCACCAGCCGATCGTTCATCGGCGCCTGTGGAGGGCGTCGAGCGATTCCGGCGAAGGTAGCGCGTCGGGCCACGGAACGGACGTGCGCCATGTCGACGAACCGATACAGCTCTGACGACGGTCGATGTTTAGCAGCTCGTCGACGTGGGCGCTACCCAGTCATTTGATCCTGCGCGGTCTTGATGTCACTCCCCGGTACGCGATCCGGTACCGAGTCAGGGCAGTCGACGACCTGGACGGCAATTGGTGTGTCCGGGGGGTTGGCCGGCGTCAACGTCAACTTTCCGCAGGCATGCCCCCAGGTGTCCTCTCCCGCCGGGAAACCTTCCGCACCCCCGAAGTAGTAGGACGCAACCACATACTCTCCGCGTCCACCTTTCGCCGACGAGGCGATCAGTGTCCAAAACGGCGGTGACGCCGGACTCCATACCTGAGGGCCCGTGAGCTTCGGCGAAGGCTCCGCGAACCACCGCGTCACCGCGGCCAGGTTGTCAGGCGACGCGGACACCACACCCACTTCGAGGTCGTAGCCCAGCTGTCCGGCGATCGCCGGCAACATATCTTCAGCGACCTGCGATGAGCTGGCGCTGGACACCGCGTCCTGAAAGGGGAAGTAATCAGGATCCCCGGCTCTCGGCCCCGCTGAACAGCCGGCGGTGACCGCTAGAGCGAGACCAATCAACGCTGGGGCGATGGCCCGCTGAAGTTGCGGCATCAGGACGAGGTGTCCCGTCCGGGACTGCTCGATGCGGTCATGGCCATGACCGGATGGTATCGGGGTAGCCGGCCACCGGGGGGCCACCACCTCGGCCGGATTCTGCGAGCAAGGCGATTGGGCCGAACGGCGCACCTCGAGCGATCATGTCGAAAGGACCCGGCCAACGTCTCCGCGGCGCCCGTCTTCATTCGCGTCGCACCACCCAGACCGACGAAGCAGGTTTGCGACCGTCCGTCCCGGTTAGGTAACGACATGCGGGGCAGACCGCGGAAAAATCGAGCGCTTGGACGCGTCGTCCCGCAGGGGTGTCGTCTACGGAACGACGCGGCGGCGGCGCTCCGATAGCCGATCCGCAATCGGACGTCCAGCATGTGGTCTTGAGACAGGCTTTCTCCGTTCGTCCCGTCACCAGTCGAGTCGCCGCTGAGGAACTGATGGCGGTCGAGATCAGAAGTACCTAGCTGCCCATCCCTGGGGCTACCCCTCGGATTTTGCGGGAGGGTGTCGTAAGAACCAGACCGCCGAGGCCAAGCAGGATGTGGCGAGACACAAGGCCAGCACCGCCACCGCGAGCGCGACCGGCGGGCCACCCAACGAGCGGCTACCGGAGAGCGCGCGATCGAGCCCGAGCCACGTGAAGTACCCATACACGACCAGCTGCAGAATATTTCCCGTCAGGCTGCGAGCCTGCAGATACCAGGGCCATTCAGGGTGCTTGGCATTCCGGAACAGCGCTCGGGTCCACTCAGGCCGCTGCATTTCGTTAGTTCGCTCCCTGTCCGAGCCGGTCCAACCATGCTAGCTGCTGGCAATCCACTCAATTGCGCACGAGTCAGTCCGCGCCCAGATGCGCGCTTGCGCGTTGGGGGATCCCTGACCGGCGAACCGGTGCTCGAAGGTCAAGCTCCGTAAAGGCGGAACTCGTGGCCGTCCGGGTCTGCCAGCGCGAAGTGATCAGACAGTTCACGGAGATCGGTCGCGCCGAGCGAGAGCAGTCGTTGCATCTCGCTGATGGGGTTGGCACTGATCAGGTCGAAACGCTGACGATGGATTCCGTTGTCGAGTCCGGCGGGCGACTCGTCCCAGGAGTCCCATGAGATCTTGGTGCCGCCGAGCGGCGACTGGATCGCGGTCTGCTCGCCCTCGTCCCAGACAAGCGGCCATTGAAGTGCGTCGCGCCAGAACAGGCCGACGGCGCGGGTTCCACCGCAGGTGACCTCGCCAAGATAGCCGGAGCCGGCCAAGTAGGTGTTGCCCGGCTCGATCACACACAGCTCGTTTCCGGCCGGGTCGGCGAGCACGACGAAGCCGTCGTCCGCTCCTTGGCCCACGTCGAGGTGACGGCCGCCCAGGCGCAGCGCCGTCCCAATGGTGAGCTGTTGATCCTCGACACTGCGACTCGTCAGGTGCACATGCAGCCGCGGTCGGCCGTCCTGCTCGATCCTGGAAGTGACGAAGCGGAGCCCGACCTGCGTTTCTTCGCCCGGTATGAACGCACCGCCGGACTCCGTGACGAGATCGCGATCGAGCAGCCCAGACCAGAAGGCGGCCGCCACGGACGCGTCGGCGACCTCGAAGGTCACTGCTTGCAGCCGCAGCGCCACGCCCAGGTCCCAGCTCGCCATGATGACACTCTTGCATCCGGCGATCAGCCGTCGCCAGCAAATTCGGCCGCATCCTGAGTTAGCTCGGCTTCGACCGGTAGCTGGGCCACCAGGTCGGCTTGGCCGACGTCGATGCTGTCGATCGTGAAAGAGGGCACCGGCGAAGCCACCATTTCGCTCTCTTGGGGTGACCGCTTATCGACGCCATCTGATCGACAGCTCAGATCGTGGTCTGGCGACATCGCGCATGCTCTTGCTCGTCCATCTGCGGCTCGACCGCCGTTTACCGTTGACTTTGTTCGACGAGCGAGACGACCGACTGGCTGCGGACCAATTCGAAGAGGTGCGCGGCCTGGAGGTCAGCGTTGGCGACGCTGGTGATCACGTGACGACTGTCGACGTCGGCTTGGGCGAAGTCGGCGTACATGTGGGATGCGGCATCAAGGTCGGTGAACCCGTGCCCGACCCTGGAGGCAACCCGATCCAAACACATATGCTCAGGCGGCAGCAGGATCAAGTAAAGCAGACGACCCAGGCCGGTCGCGCGTCCGAACGCATCCAGAAACCACGGTCTTACAACGCCGTCATAGATGACGGTGTACCCACCGGCCGCCAGCCGACCCGCAGCGGCAGCCTCTATGACGATCTCGTTCTGACGGTGAGCAATATTCGTCCACGGAGCCAGGTAACCCTGATCGATGAAGCCGAAGAACTCGTCCCCTGCTATGTGGGCGCTCAAGTCGAACAAGCCGGACAAAATCTGTGACACCGTTGTTTTGCCCGCCCCCGGCGGGCCAGTCACCACGATCAGCTCACCCATCCACTCATCATGGGCGCCATTGACGATCTGCGGCGCCATCACCTGATTGTCCTGGGATCGAACGCTGCCGTCCCGGTAGACGATCGTCTATCAGGCGGGCGCGGTCCAGGTCGCGACATACCGCCAGAACAGGCCGCGGTGCACCGAGACGCCGACCAATTCGGATTTGAATGCGCCGTTGATGCGATGCCACGTCTCCGTAGGGGCGACGGTGGGGGTCCTTACTTCCTGAAGGTAGCGATCTGCTCGCCTGTGGTGCTTGATCAGTCCCACCAGCGGATTGGCGAGCAACGACAGCATCGACAGTGCAAGGTCGGCTGACGTCTCGCGATAGCACCCCACGACGACAAGTCGGCCACCCGGAGCGACGACTTGTCGTGCCGCTCGGATTCCCTCGAGGAGCGGCAGGTGATGAAGTACGGCCACCATCGACACGAGGTCGAATCGGGCGCCATCGTCGTGCGGGACCGAGCGTGGATGACCCGCACGATAGGGAACGTGGATGCGGCCGCGTGCGACGCGGTCGCCTTATCCTGCTCGATCCCCGTGATTTCTGGGAGCTCGTGGGCCAGATGCGCCAAGAGACCGCCTGTTCCGCAACCGATGTCCAGCGCGCTCCGGCCGCCGGCTCGCCGCACCCGGCGTCCCTGACGGACGACCACTTGAGCGTAGGCGTCGTTGTGGAACCAGGGATGTTCTCGATTGAAGCGATCGAGCCCGGCTAGGAGTCGGTTTGGCACCTCCTGAGTAGACCAACGCCACCAGCGCGCCGTCACCGATCTGCCTCCGGGCTGCGCCTTCATCCTGATCGGCATCAGGCCCGGCCGACATGAGCTCGGACGGGTTCGTCGGACCAGAGTTGGACCTCGATATAGGCGTCCACTGGGTGCTGCCGATATCCGTTGTATCCGGCCGGGTCTTGTGGCGCCGCGTCGCTGGGTAGACCAAATCGGGCGACGAGCTGCTCGAGGTCCTGGAGTTGGCAGACGGGGTCGGCGTGCTCCGGGTCCGGTGCCGGGAGGCCCAGCGGGACTCCCAGGCCGAGTGCGGTGATGCTGTCGGCGTAGGTCAGGCCGGTGTCGCGGGCGCGGCACTCGGTAGCTCGGCGCAGCGCCATGTACCGCGGCCCGAAGCGACGGGAGGACAACTTGTGTTCTTCGGGCGCGGCCAGCTCGTCCATTACTGCTGTTATCTCCGGTTCGGCCAGATCGGAAAGGTTGAGGAATGGGCGGCGATCGGCGCGGTGGTAGTGGGTCACGAAGGAGCGGACCGCTTTCATCGGTTGATCATCGCCTCATCGCGCCTGTCGGCGTACCCAGTGCAGGGAATGAGATCCCAACCGGTGTCACCGATGGCGCCCCGAGCGGCTTCGCACCGGGGCCGAGCGTCATCGTTCTGCGGTGGTCGGTCGGTAGCCGAGGCGGTACAGCGCACACGGAACGCCCTTCTGCTCAACATCGCCTTCGAACCGGAAGCCGACCTTGTCGAGCACACGGCGACTTGCCGTGTTGTCCACGGCAGCGAACGCCCACAGCTCGGCAGCGGTGTTCCGCCAATGCCAGTCCGCGAGTCCTCCGGCAACCTCGGTGGCCAGTCCGCGACCCCATGAGTCACGCCGCAGCGTGAAACCCAGCTCCCGTCCGCATCCGTCGTGGTGCAGGCCGAACCCCGCACGTCCGACCAGCCTGTCGTGCCGATCAGCAACCCGCCACCTCGTCCAACCGCGGTTCTGCTGCTCGTTGCGGTAGGACGCGATCAGGTCCTCGACTTCGTCACGGGTCTCGGGTCGGCCGTGTCGCACCCACCGCATCGTCACCGGATCGGAATGCACCTGGCATAGATCATCGATGTCTCCCGGTAGCCAGGTGGTCACCAGTAGACGATCGGTGACGAGAACGATCTGACGCTTCACCACCTCATTTTAAGGCTTAGCTGTTGTACCCCAAGGGAGGAGCCAAGGGCGGGATCGTGGCCGCGCCGGACGGACAGGCAGGAGGCCCAGCGCCATAATCCCGTCATGACTCTCCGCCTGTACGTCAGTCTTTGGGAGCACCCTGGCCGCGCCGACGACTTGGCTTCGTTCGAGGACGCGGTGCTCGCGTTGTTGCCGATCCACGGTGGCCGCCTTCTTGCGCGAGACCGGGTCGTCGATCGCCTGACAGACGATCCGCTCGAGGTGCAGTTGATCGAGATGCCGGACGAGAACGCGCTGGCCGCGTTCTTGGCCGATCCGATCCGCGCTGCCCTTTCGCGTTCCTACCACCGTGACGTCATCATCGCCCGGACGCAGCTGCTTCGGGTCAAGCCCGTCCCTCGACCCAGCAACGGCCTGGGCGACGCCTGATGCCGCAGGCTGCTGATCTCATGGCATTTCAGTAGCCGGCTCCGGTGCAGCTGAACACCAGCGGGTCGGCTACGCCCTCGAGATCGGAGAACGTCGGCCGGCAGTTCGGCACCTCGCCAGTGTCAGCGGCGAGCCATTCATCCGCCGTCCCGCTGTTGCCGTTCGATGATCTGCGCGACACCGGAGGGAAACCGGTGCACCTCCTGTGGCCAGTCCAGCGAAACGGCCAATCGACCTGCCCAGTAGCGCGCGGCTCCGTCGTCGGGCACATCCACGACGGTGAATCCGCCCAGGTGCTCCTTGGTCTCCACGTACGGCCCGTCGGTGAAGAGCGGCTGTCCGTCCTTGTTCACGACGCTGCAGACCGCGGTCGAGGCGTCGATACCCCCGTCCGCGAACACGAAGACGCCGGCCGTCTTCATCTCCTCGAGAATGGCTTGCGAGGCGGCGCTCTTGCCGCGCAGATCGTCCGGCGTCTGCTCGGGCACCCACTCGTCGTTGAACGCGATCAGATACTTCGGCACTGACGGCTCCTCTCAGATCGGTCGAAGGCAAGCCTCCCGACCTCGCTTTTTGGCGGCTCGGGTGGCCACCTACCAACTCCACGAACGGCAGAGCTCGGATTCGACATCATCCCGGCGATCAACAAGAAATTGTGCCGCGGCCACCGAAGCCGGCCAGACGATCGACCCGGCCGCCACGGATCGGAAGATGATCAGGATCCACCCCGACGGTACGGTCGACCCGCAAGTGTTCGGCACCGTGATCGCCGGCCGGATCGTGGGACAAGAGCTGCACGCCGGAATAGTCGACTCTCAGTTCGCGGACTTTTGTCGGCGACAACACCCCGTGAATTCGCGCTTCTACGCATCAAGGGAGAGCACCCGGATGAGACCACTTCGGTACTCGATCAACGTCACGCTCGACGGTTGCTGCCATCACGAGGCAGGGCTCCCCCCGGACGAGGATTCGATGCGCTATTGGACCGCACAGATGCAGCGAGCCGATGCGCTGCTGTTCGGTCGGGTGTCCTACCAGATGATGCAGTCGGCGTGGCAGAAACCGGCCACGGGGGAGTGGCCTGACTGGATAGATGACTGGCAGATCCCGTTCGCCGAGGCCATCGACCGGGCGCAGAAATACGTCGTGTCGAGCACCCTCGGCGGGGTCGATTGGAATGCCGAGCTAGTGCGAGGCGACTTGGGGCAAGCAGTCCAGCGGCGCAAGCAGGACTCGGGAGAGGGCCTGTGGGTCGGTGGCGTGACGCTCCCCCTGGCGTGTCGGTCCTCATGCTAAATGGTTGTGGCTCAAGTTTCGTGAAACCGATGGGCCCTCGAGCCTGGAAGAATGGAGATGCAAGTTCCCGTGCTGGTGGCGGACAGTGGTGCGCGGCCACCAGCTTGTTCACGTGCTGGCACAGGTTGTCCCACAGGTGCCACCGATCAGCGACCTGCACTGCGGATGGCGCACCGTCGCGGGCGCCGTCGGCGTAACCGCCGGCGCGGTCCCGGCAGATCACCTGGATATCCGGGTGGGCGCGCAGCCAGTCGGCGAAGTCCTTGGCGTCCCTACCGTCCAGGACGTCCACCGGCCGATTCCCGTTGTCCAGGTCGATCAGCACCGTCGCGTAGTTTCGTCCGCGACGCACGGCGAATTCGTCGACTCCCAGCACCGTCACCGACCCGATCGGCGGGTCCGGCAGGCCGCGGATCAGGCGCAGCAACGTGGAGCGGCTGACCTGCATCCCCATCGAGGTCGCCAACCTTGACCCGGCCCGTCCGGCCAGCGCGAGTGCGATGGGTACGAGGGCATCCTGCAGGCCAGGGGTGCGTCGCTCGTGCTGCTGGGTCAGACCCGGGATATGTTCGACGAACGTTGCGGTGCGGCAGTCAGCCTGATCGCAGAAGAACCTGCGCGCCGTCAGCCACAACACCGTCGGCTGCCCGGCGATCGGTAGATCCGCCAATTGACGCCGGTAGGTGCTGTGCACCCGCGTCGACACCCGCCTGCAGCGGACGCACCGCGCTGCCCGCGCCCTCGGATGCGCGGAGATCCTCACCATGCCGTCGACCGTGCGAATGTCGTCGACCTTCACCAGCGATAGGTGCGCAAGCAGAACGCGGCAAGAACGGCAGTCAACAGCCATGCCTCCAGGGGATCACACACCTTCCCTGGTCCGAGCGCCGGATCCCCAACCAGCTTCACGGAACTTGAGCCAGAACCAATTATCTGGCTCACTTCATTCGAATTAAGTGGCCAGGTCAGGCGCCAACGACGAGTACCTCACGGGCAGCTTCGATGCCGTCGGGAGTGATGCTGTCGAGGTGGTTGATTGTCATGATGCGGGCGACTTGGCTCATCAGGCGTTCGATGAGTCGAAAGTTGCCGCCGGTGATGCGGACGATCGTGACCACCGATTCGGCGTCGACAGGCCGGTGCGGGTCGTAGCTCAGGCCCAGTTCCTGCCAGTACCGGGCTAGGACTTGCGGGATGTCGGTGGAGTCCAGCGGTCGGTATTGGTGGGCGAAGCCGACGCGGGGTGTAGAGCTGCGGGTAGCGAGCCAGGCGTCGCTGGCAACCCGGGCATACCGATGAGGACGATGCCTACGTCGCCGGAGTGGCAAGTAGTCGCGGACCATCTGGAAGGCCGGCGGTCTTCAACCGGTCAGCCTCGTCGATGATCAGCAGCTCAAGACCAACAATCGGATCGCGGGACAGCCCGAGGTTGACGTCCGGACGGAGAGTTCGGGCAATGTCAGCGTTCAAGGCATGGCACCGGTTGAGCAGCTGATTTTCCAGCTCCCGCGGCGTGGTGGTGACGCCGGGGGTCAGCATCGCGGTGCGGCTGGACAGCAACGACGGAGGCAGAACGGCGCTGCGCATGAAACGGTCGGCGGCCCACCGTTCGTAGTCATCGGCCGCCGCGTAGGTGCGGGCCGACAACGTCTTGCCAATACCTGGCGCTCCGTAGCAGGCGCCGATGTATCGGTGCCGCCGCACCGCGTCAGCAAATTCGGCAAAACGTCGATGCTGCCGAGTCGGCAGGAAAGGGGTGAGCCGACGCGGCGGCCGCTCATCGGACACAGCGGCTTGTTCGGTCATCACGAAACCTTTCCGTTGGTCATTCGTCGTCGGCGGCGTAAAGCTTCAGGCGGGTTTTCCTCGTCGGTTGGTCGTCGGCCGGTGGGGCGTCGAGGCGACCGATGGTGGCGGCGCCGGTGGGGACGACTTCGCGGACGGGGTGGGTGAGGGCGTCGACGAGGCTGCGGCGGCTGGTCAGTTCGGAGTGCAGCTCGCGGCGCCGTTGGTTGCGGGCGGTCTGTAAGTCTTTCAGGCTCACGCTGGATGCGGCCAGCTCGGGGGAGACCGCGACACACAGGAACTCGTTGCGGTGAAACACCGGATTTCGGCGAGGTCGCGTGGGTCATATCGCACCGTCACCTCTTCCCCGACGTAGGCGGTGAGGGTCAACGCGAGGTAACGCAGGCCGTGGCAGTGGATCCCGTCCCGGTGCACCTTGCGGGGCGTGGCCACGGTCAGCAGCAGCAGGTTCAACTCCTCCAGCGTTTCGGGCATCCGAGGCAGCCAGCCGGCGCCGAGCCACCGTTGCAGCGGCGTCTGCTTGGTTTCGGGGTGGGTGCGGTGGTGATACCGATGGGTAAGCCACTGCCCGACCGCGGCGTCCAGGTCGGACAGGGTCATCGTCGGTGCGGTGATGGGTTGGCCGAAGTTGTGCGGCGTGATGTACCCGGGCAGGGTCGGGAGCAGCTCGGTGGTGATCGCGGGCGAAGAACCGTTCGATCTTCCCGCGTCCGCGAGGCACACCTGGTGTGCTGTGGATGAGCTGGACCTTGAGGTCGGCGCAGACCTGGGCGATGTGGTCGCTGGTGAAGTCGGCTCCATGGTCGCTGTACAGGGCGGCGGGAAGCCCGCACACCGGCCACGCCGGGTCTGCTTTGCGCCAGATCGCCTGCCGCAACGCCAACGCGGTCTGCAACGACGTCGGCTCACCCAGGAACACCGTGTACCCGGCGACGGCACGGGACTTGTCGTCCAGAATGACGGTCAACCACGGCCGCACGGGCCGGTCGGATTCATCGAGCACCATCACGTCCAGCTTGGTGTGGTCTGCCTGCCACAGGTCATTCGCCTTCGCCGACTCGCGACGCATCACCAGGTCGAAGTCGTTGCGATAGCCGGCATCTCCCTTGTGCGCCAGCAAGAGTAGGCCGCGGTCCATCCCGGCGATGATGCGGTAGACGACCGGGTGCGACGGCGCCGGCCACCCCCTGTCCTCGGCGATCCGCACCGCCTCACGATGCACCTGCGCCACTTTCGGTGGCGGCCGCCGCAACGCCATGCCCTCGATGAGGTTGACGAGTTCCACCGGTATCCGGCGCCGCCTGGCCAGGTCTGATCGGCCGGACCTGGCGGTGGTCCCGTCCACTTTGTAGGCGAGCAACCACCGAGCCGCCGTACGACGGGGGACACCAGCAGCGGCTGCAGCCCGAGCCAACGGCACACCATCGAACAGATGCGGAGCCAACACGGCCATCCGCCGATCCCGCTCAGACTCCACCCGGTCCTCCTTCGGCCCGCTAGGCCGAATAATTAGGACAGAACGGCCACATAATTAGAACAGAAGCGGCCAACTAACTCGACAAGTGACAGGCGAAGGCGTTCACGAGGCATTGGGGGTCCTTGAGCGGCCGGGTCGTACTTGATACGCAATACGCTATCATCAGATGATGGCAACGATGGGAACGACGACTACCCGGTACGTGAACCGGCTGGCAGGAAACCTCCTGCGGCGGGCGCGGGCCGAGAAGGGTCTGACGCAGCGGATGTTGGCGTCGGCGGCCGGCGTGCCGCAATCAACGGTGGCGCGGATCGAATCGGGGGCCCAGCAGCCCTCACTGCCACTGCTGGTCCGCATCCTCGCGGGGGTGGATTTGGAACCCCGCATCGCGTTGGAGCCCTACGACGCCCATGATGACGTGCTGGATGCGACCGAGGCACGACTGTCGCCGATCGAGCAGCAAGCCCGAATGCAGCACCAAGATGAGTTCCTCGAGGCGTTGAAGGCGGGTCAACAGCGGTGACCGGACCAGCCTTCAATCCCCGTGCCCTGCTCGCAGCGCTCGATCGCCACCATGTCGAGTATGTGGTGGTGGGCGGGTACGCAGCGAATGTGCATGGTGCGGTGCGGCCGACCAAGGACATCGACGTTGCGCCGGCGACGACCACGGAGAACCTGACGCGGCTGTTGGCCGCGCTGCGCGAACTGAAGGCGGGAGTGCGGGTCGACGAGATGCCTCAGGGCCTGCCGTTCGATACCAGCGCTGAAGCGTTGAAGGGGATGAACATGCTGAACCTGCGCACCAGGTTCGGGGATCTCGATCTGACGTTTTCACCAGCCGGTTTCCCCGGCGGGTATGCCGACCTCATCGGCCGGGCAGGTGAGTTCGTGGTGGACGGTTTGACGATTCGGGTGGCCGCGCTGCAGGACGTGATTTCGAGCAAAGCGGCTGCAAACCGTCTGAAGGATCAAGACGCGCTGCCGGAGCTGCTTCGCCTGGCTCGGCGCGCCGAAAGTGGTCGAGACGGCGGCGCGGCGGGGGCCTGAACTGTTTGCTTGGCGTCTCCCATTACATTCCCTGCCAAGCAACGGTGGAGTCGGAGCCGCGCGATCCGGTGCCGCCCCGGGCGTCACCAGAACCAACGTCACGTGACGGAACGATCTGACATGGCCTGCCTCAAGTACCTCCGCGGGTTTGCTTTGGGCTTTCGGAACCTGACCAACTACGTCGCCCGATCGCTGCTGCAGGCCGGTGGGTTCAGACCGGGTCTACACCGTCGATTGATGAGCCCGTTTCTGATCGCCACCGTGCTGTTGGTCAGGAGCGGATCTGTTGGCTGGGAAGGAAAGCAGCCAGGCACAGATATCGACGGGCGGTGCTGTCGTGCCGTGCTGACGCACCCATCATCTGGGCGCGTTCGTACCACTGGCGAACCTCTTCACCGAGTTGCCGTGCGTCCGCGTCGCGGATCATCAGGGTGCTGTCGGACCAGAAGAGGGCTTGTCCGTTGGGTGTGGTGTCGGGAAGTTGATCGGTGGTGGTGACAGCACCGTCGACGCGGCGGATGAGGTGACCGTGTCGGTCGCTGCGTCGCAGGGCGTCGGCGTAGGCGGCGATGAGGCCGGCCCAGATGGGGTCACCCTGGACGGTGACCCGTTGCTCCAGGGTGTCGTAGGGGGTGCTGCCGAACGGAACGAAGTAGGCGTCGTGAACGGATCTGTACACCTTGATGGTTCGGCCCGCGCGCGGTTCCTCATGGGCGATGTGCAGCAGACCGGCGGCGAGCAGGGTCCGGACCTGGTACAGCATCCGATTGATCGAGCATCCCAGTTCGGCTGCCGCGTCGCTGACGCGCCTGTCGCGGGCCAGAAACGGGCTCAGGAAGGTCTTTTTCACGGGGTCGGTCAGAAACCGTGCCTGCTGCCGGTCGGTGACGATGAACGGGCTAGGTGAATTTTGCTCTTCTATTTTCACTAGCTGAGCATCCAGCATCAAGCGATGACGTCAACCCTGCCTTGTCCGTCCCCCAAGCCCCTGGAGATCCCCGGCTTCCGTAAGTTGTGGTCAGGGGGATTGCTGTCCCTGGTCGGAACCCACATGCAATTCGTCGCACTGCCCTTCTTCGTGTTCGACATGACGGGGTCCACCTTCGCGACGGCCGTGACGGCGGCCGGGCAGGCGATCCCCGCAATGTTCCTGGGTCCACTTGCCGGGGCACTGGCCGACCTGCGCGACACCAGACGGGTGCTCATCACGGCCAACGCGCTGCTCTGCCTGGTCACCCTGGCCTTTTGTCTGTCGCCGTTGGCGCCGTGGTGGGTGATGGTGCTGATCGCCTTCCTGCAGGCGGTACTGGGCCAACTGGTCGAGCCGGCGGAGGTCGTCATGGTCGTTTCCCTCGTGCCCGCGCAACGGTTGCCGGCTGCCAACAGCATGCTGGGTGCCAACGTCAGCCTGGCTAGGTTGGTGGGTCCCACCGCCGGCGGCGCCCTCTACGCGGTTGCGGGGCTGCCGGCGGTTGCTGTCCTCAACGCCATCAGTTTCGCGGCCGCCGGGGTATTGGTGTCACAAATCCAGCGGGTCGATGCCCGGCCCGCGCAGCCGGTCCTGGTTCCCCGTCCGCGGCTGACTTCCGGCTGGACCGAGGGCTGGACTGCCATCGGCAAGCAGCCGATGCTGCGAGCACTCCTGGTCGTTTCCGCCCTGACAGGACTGGGCGAAGGTTGTGTCTCCGCGCTGATCGCGCCGTACGTCGGTGAAGTCTTCGGCGGTAGTTCGGCGCTCGGGCTGCTGATGAGCTGCCAAGCAGTCGGCGGGCTGATCGGTGCGCTCGTGATGATCAGGATGACCCGCCCTGATCTGATGCCGCGGACGTTGGGCTGGGCTGCTGTCTCCGGCGGCCTTCTACTGAGCGTGATGATCACCTATCCATTGTTCTACCCACCGCTCTATCCCGCGTTGATGTTGATCACCGCAGCCGGGTTACCTTTCGCCGCAGTCGCTGCCGCCCGACTGACTCTCCTACAGACGCTGACCGAACCCACGAGTCGTGGCCGCGTATTCGGGGTCTTCTCAGGCATCACCGGAACGGTGCAACTCAGCGGCATCCTGCTCTCCGGTTATCTGGCTGATCGAACAACTGTGTATCTCCTTCTGATCGATTCGCCGTGCTACCTACTCGCCGGTGTCGTTATGCTCCGTCGATCTGGTCGCCAGCGGTCGGGTTGATCAACCCATCCGATCGAGGCTCATTGCTGAACCCTGATCTGAACGCGAATTCTCACCGCATGCCGACCAGGGTAGGACGGCCAACATCGTCAATCTCACCGCGTTGGCCCGGCACCTCACCCACGCCTGCCAGGTCGAGCTGCGGGGCGTGGATACACCTGCAGTCAACAGCACGGTCGGCCCGGCCGGCGCCGTCACCCGGCAGCGCTATCGTGACCGGGTGTCCCATACATCGGTCCTGCTGGCCGAGCTCCGTGCCCAGAGACAACACGTCAAGAAGACACTCGAGGGTCTGAGCGATGTTCACCTGCGAACGGCGACACCGCCGAGGACGTGGGCTCCGATCGTGGCGGTGCACCACCTGGCCCTTGATGTCGAGCGCTGGTGGTTTCAGGCCGTCGTGGCCAATGACCCGACTTCGTGGTCCTACTTCGAACCACCCGAACGGTGCCTGGTCGGCCCCGGACGGCATCGACGTGTTCGCCTTGTACGACGCCGAGAGCGAGCGAAGCGACGCGATCATCACCGCCGCTGACCTTGAGGACAACGCAGCTGGTTGGCCTGACTTCCTCGGGCCGACGCGGACCGTCGGCGAGATCGTCGTCCACGTCATTGCTGAAACAGCGGCGCACGCCGGCCAACTCGACATCGTCCGCGAGCTGATCGACGGACACCAACACTTGGTGCTCGACTGAAGATGTCCAGCCCCGTCAACTCAATATCCCGGTTACCGCAGCCAGTTGCGACTGCCCGTCGGCGGTCCTTGCGCAGCAGTGACGCTCACCGACGACCGAGGACCATCGACCCACCGGTGGATGACCACTTGAGGAGGAAACTGCTGTGCTGGACCGGGACGGCCGTTCGTGCACCGCCGCAGAGGTGATACTGCTCGCACTGAGTGCGCACAGCCTGACGCCCATCGTGATGCGCCGCTCCGACGCCACCTCGATGACGGCTCTGCGGCGGCAGCTGCGACGAGCCGCGAAGGACATAAACGTCACAGCTCACATCTCCATCATCAACGATGACAGCATGAAAGTGTCGGCCCGGGATCGGTTTTCCGACACCTTGGTACGCCGCGCCATGGATATCCCCGACGGAATTTGACGGTGCTGGGCCCCCGGCTGGCGCCCGGTGGATCATCAACTGCAAGCGGTCGCATCCCCAGTTCCGGAACACTTCGCCTTCCCCGTCCGATCAGCAGGTACTCGGCCTGATCGCCCGGCGTGCGACGAGCGACGAGTGGAAGCTTTCGCTGCCGACGAGCCCGACTACCACACGTCCGGGTCGGTCGCCGTCTGCGAACGGATCGACGGCGAAGAGTCAACGACCGCTGCTAGGTATTTAGCGGTTCAAATCAATCCTGTAGCGCCGGACCGAACCGTTTTCGGTCTCACGCACGCCCTCGAGGGCACCGCCGTTGTTCTCGATGGTCTTGATCGATGCCGTGTTGTCTACTTCGCAGACCAGCGACACCTCGTTCATGCCGGCCTCGGCGGCTAGGTCGAGCATCTGACGCAATGCCCAGGTACCCACACCCCGCCCTCGAGAAGATGGGCGGATGCCGTAGCCGATGTGACCGATATCCGTGATCACCTGGTTGTCGCCCTGTCGAAGTGCGATCCCGCCGAGGACGCGATCGTCTTGGACGATCCACCGGTAGATGCAACGCCACTGCCTGGCTGGATCTGCTTGTTTGGCCAGCAACGTCAGCCGTGAGTGGAATCGGGTGTGGAGTCGACCTCATCGGACTCGTCGAGTCCGAACCCGTCTTCATGGGTTCCAGGACCCCATTCCTTGTGGGCGTCGAGAAAGGCGCGCGCAGCCGCATGGTAGGTGCAATCAACTCCGTTATGTCATGAATCTACCCAGCCAGGAGCAGTTTCGCCTACTATTTGGGCGGCATTCCCCTGACACCATTGAACTTGGATTCATCGATCGACCCGGGTCCGGTGGTGATTTTTCGCGGGGCCAAGCTGAAATTGATTTCGTGGGGCATGGTTGATCGACGATGGGCCCATCTTCGGTTTGCGTGTTTATTCGTGGTGTTGCCGATGGGTGGTTGTACGGGTGCGTCGGCGATCCCATTTTGGTGGTCGGCCGCAAACGCTGGTGAATGGCAGATCCCATCCTTGCTGTCAGGGCCAGTTGGTTGGCATGTGCGCGGTGACGGTATTCGCGGTGCAGGAAACCCGTGTCGGGACGCTGATCAGGGTGGACCGCGGCAATGACGATCTTGGTATCACCCGGGGCAGCGGTGCGGTTCCACAATCAGCGAATGTGCCTGCTGCGCTGACGAAGTCGGCGCACCCCGGCGCGATCACCGCGATGCAGCAGATCTATAACGCGGAAGACATCGACCATGCCCGGGGCGCGGCCAAGGCGTTCGCCAGAGATTACGGCACCAAGTTCCCCAAGGCAGTGGCCAAGATCGTCGACGAGCTGGACGTGCTGCTCGAGTTCTACAACTACCCGGCCGAGCACTGGGTGCACCTGCGGACGACGAACCCGATCGAGTCGACCTTTGCGACCGTCAGGCAACGCACCAAGGTCACCAAAGGACCTGAGTCCCGTATCGCCGGCTTGGCGATGGCGTTCAAGCTCAACGAGGCCGCCGAACTCCGGTGGCGCACGGTGAACGTACCGCAGCTGGTCGCCCTCGTCCGCGCCGGCGCAACCTTCCACCACGGGAAACTCGTCGAGCGATCAGATGGTGAATCTAACGTCTCGGCGGTGCCTAAAGATCTTGATTCACAGGTCTTGACAACATCTCCCGCGCAGATCCTGGGTGTCGCTGATCATCAGCGTTGTTGGATCCGTCGCCCTGCCAAAGGTCATTCTCAACAGTGCGGTGCCCCTGAGGTGAGTCCTATTGTCGTGATGGGCATACGGCCTGACGTCATGCAGAAGGGTCACCGATCAACGCGCCCAGGTTCGCCAGCGCCTCAGTCCTGGCCTTGTAGAACACCCACACTCCACGTTTCTCCCGCTCGAGCAGACCTGCCTCGCGTAGCACTTTGAGGTGATGGGAGATGGTGGGCTGCGAAAGGTCGAACTCGGGACTGAGGTCGCAGATGCACACCTCCTGGCCCTTGCGCGAGGCCACCAGCGACATCAGACGCAACCGCACAGGGTCGGCGAGAGCTTTGAGCAGCGGTGCGATCCGTTCGGCGGACTGTGCACTGATCGGCTCACGCGACAACGGTGCACAACACGCGACCGCATCGACCGGCGACAGGAGCATCAAAGACTTCGACATAGATAGATATTGACAGATGTCGATGTCTAGTGCAACCTGGGTGTCACCAAGGACATAGACATCCGTCGAAGTCCTGATCGAAGGAGACATCATGAGCCGAGTGCAGCTGGCGCTCAACGTCGAGAACCTCGACGAGTCCATCGCTTTCTACTCGAAGCTGTTCAACACTTCGCCCGCGAAGATCAAACCGGGCTATGCCAACTTCGCGGTGGCTGAGCCGCCGTTGAAGTTGATCCTGATGCAGAACCCCGGCCAGGGCGGTTCCATCAACCACCTGGGCGTCGAGGTCGCCGATGTGGACACGGTCGATGCCGAGCAGACCCGGCTCGCCGGAGAGGGTTTCGCTTCGATCGACGAACGCGGGACGACTTGTTGCTACGCCAAGCAGGACAAGTTCTGGGTGCAGGGCGCGCCAAACGGGGAGCAGTGGGAGGTCTACACGGTCTTGGCGGACTCGGCCGCGTTCTCCGCGGAGCAGGCCGAGGGCAGGTCGTGCTGCGGAAGCCAGCAGAGCACCGAGTCGGCCAGCGCCTGCTGCTAGTAGTACTTTGTTAGATTGGCGTGTCTCCGTTGTGCAGCAACGGGTTTCGGGGAGAATGGAGGTATGGATGCGGTTGGTTTTGATGCAGTCGGTGAGAAGCTCGATGCGTTTGCCGCGCAGGTGTTCTCCTCGTTTCGGCGAGCTGATCAGCGGGTCACCGGCGGGTTGTATCTGCGGGGTTTGATGTTGGACGGCCGGCGTAAGTCGATGCAGCCGATGGCGGAGCGGCTCGAAGAGAACCCTCAAAGTCGTCACCATCGCCGCAGGAATTCTGTTTCCCCATGCCGCCCAGGCGATCCAGGTGAGCAGAAAAATCCGGTCGATCCAGTCCAGGAAGTGGCGCACCGAGACGGTCTACGCGGTCACCGACCTGCACCCGACCCAGGCGTCCGCCGCGCAGCTGGGCACCTGGCTCCGCGGACACTGGTCGATTGAAAACCGTTTGCATTGGGTCCGGGACGTCACCTTCGGTGAAGACCTGTCCCAGGCCCGCACCGGCAACGGACCCCAGGTCATGGCCACCCTACAAAACCTGGCCATCGGACTCCTGCGGACGGCCGGAGCCCACAACATCGCCGAAGCAGTACGACATCACGCCCGAGACCACCACCGACCCCTCACACTACTGCTGACCAGCTAGAACAGTCCAACATGACCCATCCCCGACTTTGCCGGGGCCCTGGGTTCAGCCCGGCCACGCGTAGGTGCAGCCAGTGGTCGTTTTTGCCGGTGCCGCGGTAGCGGACCTTCCGGTTGCCGCGGACCAGCCAGGCGATGGACCGTTCGACCATCGGCCGGTGCCGCCGGTAAACCGTTTGGAACTCGGGTGTTTCGGCCTGCCGACGGGCCGCGCGGACCAGCTTCTCCTGCGGGTGCAGGTCCAGGGTCCGCCCGGATTTGCTGCTGGTGCACTGGGCTCGCAGCGGGCAACCTTTGCAGACGCGGCCAAAGATCACTTTTCGATTTGCGGTCACCCGGCGGGTCACCCGGTTGGGGCAGGTCACCGCAATTTCGTCGGCGTTGATGGTGAAATCGTCCAGGGTGAAACCGCCCGGCACCGCCGGGCGCAACGGGATCGGTTTGATGACCGCCTCATGCCCGGCGGCGGCCAGGTCGGCGCGGGCCTGGCCGGATCCGTCACGATGATGTCCTTGCAGCTGGCGGGTGCTTGGGCATATCGCGGCACCGGCGGTCGTCCCCGGCCACTGTAGATCGCGGTGGCTGGCACCGCGGCGGCGGTGTAGGCGCTGGTGGAGCCCTTCACGGCCACGACGTAGCCGATGTCCCGCTCTTCCAGGGCGAGGCGGAACGCGGTGGTGTCACCGTAGCCGGCGTCGGCCGCGACGGCCGGCGGCCGGTATCCCCAATCGGCGAGTTCGTCGAGCATCTGGATCGCCATCTGCCACTTCGGGCGGTGGTGCTCGCCGGTGGGGATCTTGCACGCCTGTCGCCGCGCCGCCACCGCGGCGGCGGCCTCGGAGCTGTCGGCGGCCTCATCGTCCCAGCTCCTGGGCATGAACAACCGCCAGTCCAACGGGACCGACGCCTTGTCGGTGACCGCGTGGACGCTCACCGCGACCTGGCAGTTGCCGATCTTGCCCATCGTCCCGGAGTACTGCCGGGCCACACACGCCGACGCCGTCCCTTCTTTGGCCTGGCCGGTGTCGTCGATCACCCAGGCGCTCGGCTCGATCACCCCGATCGCCAGGCGCACCAACGCTTTCCGCACCGGCAGCACATCCCAGGGGGAGGAGGTGATGAACTGCTGCAACCGCTGGTGATCCACCCCGAGCCGCTCCGCCATCGGCTGCATCGACTTACGCCGGCCGTCCAACATCAAACCCCGCAGATACAACCCGCCGGTGACCCGCTGATCAGCTCGCCGAAACGAGGAGAACACCCGCGCGGCAAACGCATCGAGCTTCTCACCGACTGCATCAAAACCACCCGCATCCATACCTCCATTCTCCCCGAAACCCGTTGCTGCACAACGGAGACACGCCGATCTAACAAAGTACTACTAGAGGATGACCTGAAAGCTACCGACTTGGACAAGACTCTCGCCGTGGACATCGCAAAGCTCGTTGACGCGATCCAGACCGAGCTCCAGCTCGAAGAAGGGTCAGACACCGAGTAAGTCCCGAGGAGCAATTGTCGTAATTCTGACCGGGAATGCGCAAATTTGAACGGCAGCATTCGGATTCTATTTCGGCTTGACCAACGCTGTCGATCTACCAGCCGCCCAAGGACCCTTTGGCCATCCACTCCCCGTTGCTCGGCTGGTAGTCCGGGCCTTCTTCCTTCACCTTGCCGCAGTCGCGGCATTCAAAGTGGTGGATTCGTCGGTCTTCCGGGTTCTTGTCGTCGATGAACAGGTAGTGGTGGTGTCCGATCCGGCAGGTCAGATGCTTGCCGGGTTCGGGTGAGATGGACATGTCTTCCTCCTTCAGGGCGTGGCGCAGGGCGAAGGTGCCGGCGAGAAGGCCGCCGGCTTGTAGGATCTGCCTTCGCATCGGGAGGCAGCACAATTCGGCGTTGAACTCGTTGCGGTACCGGTCGCGGCAACTCCGCGGCAAGGCGAGCACGCTGATCGATACCAGCGCCGATGCCGGGGCGGTGGGGGTGGCCAGGTAGCCGGGCGGTAGTTGCTTCACGTCGGCTCACCCAGCGGCGTTCGACCTACCGGGCGGTACCGGGCGGCGATCCGAGTCCGCTCGTCGTGGGCTTCTGCCAGCGCTATCCGGGCCGAGGCCAACCCGTCGGTTGTCAGATGGTAGTAGCGGCGGCGGGGGCGCCCTTCCTTCTGCGGATCAATTTTCTCCCAGTCGGATTCGACCCATTTTAGATTTTCCAGCCGAGCCAGGATGGGATGCATAGTGCCGCTGGGTAGCCCAGTGGCAGCGCAGATCTCCAGCCCGTAGCGGTCGCGCTTCGGGTCGTCCAGCAGGGCGCGCAACACGGCTTGCGTGGAGAGCGTCATACGGGGCCTGGATCCAGATGTCATGGCATTACTCTACCTAGGGCCTAAGTAGAGCACAACCCCTCGAGGAGTTGGCTCTGCCGGGTCGGTTGTGCGCGCCATCCAGTTGAATGACCGAGCCCAACATCGTCGGGCACCCATTGTGTATCGATGAGCAAGGCCCGATGACTCATGCCAAGACACCCGCTCGGAGGTAGACGTTGACGTCGCCTGACAGTTGGCCCTGGGTAACGCATCACTCGGACGTACGGCCTCCGGCTGGCCCTAGGTGGGCTCGCCGAGCCCAAAAGCCGCCTGCGGTCAACGGCCGGCGATGGTCAGCTGTAAGGGCCCACCATTGGTGCCGGTTACGGTCACCGCGATTCCGTTGCCACGGACGATCAGAACCCCCCCGCCGGCTGCAACGAATGTGCCCCTGTTGATCGTCACGGTCCCGCCGTCCGGAATCAACACTGCCGTCCAGTCGTTGGCAGCGACCCCTTCGTGCACCCCGAACGTCAATAGACGGAGCGTCGCCACCGTGCCCGGGGCGCAACCTTGACCGCCGATCGTGTCCACCCCGGGGTTCCCGTCCGCAACTACGCAGATCTGGTCGTCCGAGGTGTGTACCACGTAGATCTGCCGCTGGTCGCCGTTCACCGCCAGTCGGACAGTGGGGGCCTCGCCGCTGGTGCTGGGGCTGGGCTCGTTCCACAGCGGAGCGGGAATGTGGTCAGTCGTGCGCTCCGGACGCGAGAAGATCGCGAAGGCGAAACTGGAATCCGGGCGGCCACTACCGCCGACGACCTCTTGAGTGCAGCCCACGGCCACCAAAACAATGATGAGTAGGCCGACCGTCGCCAGAGCCCGAAGCCTCCGCTCGCTGCTGCGGGGCGAACCATGGCGCTGCCACGCGGCTTCCACCCAGAGCGACCGATGTGGCCGCCAAGGCATGTCTTCGGATGACCTGCGTGGAGTGGCCACCGCGCCCGGACCAGTAAGTTCACCCGGTTGCCTTCGGCCGTTCAGTTCAAATTGTTTCGGCGCGGCTCTTCTCGCCAAACCCACGGGCCCCCGATCTGCACGGGTGGTCGTCAGGGAGCGGACCTCCGCTTGCGGCCTCATTGTCATCCGAGGACTGCGTCGCGCCATAGGATGTACTCTACCTAGCCCCTAAGTAGAGTCAAGTGAGCCGTGCTTATTGGCTCGATCGGAGACCACCGGGTGAGACGCCCGCCAGAGATGTTTACAGTCTGGACTTTTCGGCCGAGACAGGCATGCCCAGCGGGACCATGCACCCGATCCTCCTCGGCTAGAGCGGCTGGGCTGGGTCGACGGCTTCTGGCAGGACATCGACGTCCACATAGAAGGCAGACCCCGACGGCGGATCAGAACCACCTGGCGGTTCCAAGAGAAAGTCGTGAAGCGGTCGATGCTCCGCGAGCTAGAAGATGCTGTGAAAGCTACCGACCTGGACAAGACTCTCGCCATGGACATCGCCAAGCTCATGGACGCGATCCAGATCGAGCTACATCTCGAAGAAGGGCTCGACACCGAGAAAGTCCCAGCAAGCAGCGATTGTCGTATTGATTTCACACTGTCATCAACCGGGCCCACCAGCCGATCGTGTTCCGGTCACCGATCGTCTTCCGGTCACCGTTCTACCGGCTTTCGCCGTGACGGGTCCGTCGGGTTTGCTGCGCCTCAGATGACATCGTCGGTTGCGCGGGTGGGAAGCGGGAGTTCGCTCCTGCTGTGACGGCGCGGGTTGCGATGAACATGAGGAGCGGCGTGACGACGAGGAGGGTCAAGTTCAAGCTTTCGAGATGACCTCGCGGGCCGGACTGACCAGTGACGTTGTTGCCCAAGTCGCCGGCCAGCCCGTAGGCCAGGTATTTCGCGGTCACCATGAATGCCGCCAAACCGGCGCCGAGCGGCAACACCGCTCGCCCCTCAGCGCTTCTGAGCGCCGCACCTCCGGCGACCAGCGCGAGCAGCGCGGTCACCAGCCACAGCCACGAGAGGTACCCGGTCGGTCCGGTTGACAGCCGCAGGTGATCGACGGATGAGACGGCCAGGGCCGCACCGGCTGCGGTTACTCCGATTGCGGCGGCACGCCAACGCCTCACCTGGGATCTGCCGTGGACGACCCAGGCCGGTGAGGCCAACGCGATTGCTGCGATCACCTGCACGCCGAGCCAGCCCAACGCGTTGGCCACCGTCTGAAAGTTGTTGACCGAGTACTCGACGACCTGAGCGGCCAGGTACGCGGCCACGCCGAGCACCGCCGGCCACCGCGCCCACGACGGACGCCCGAACAGGCACAGCACGGCGGTCACACACCACAGCAGCCACGCCGGGATGTCCGCTCCGAACGGCAACTCGTCCATCCCGAATCCGCCGACCTGTGCGTCGACATACAGGGCGGTGGCCGCGGGAACAGCAGCAGCATGGGCAGCACCACGGCGAGCAGTCCCATCGCGTTCCGCGCCGCCGCGGGCGCAGGCGAGAGCGCCCGCGAGGCCCAGGTGCGGACACTGAACCGCAGCAGTGCAACCGATTCCGCTGGCGATGGGCGACGCTGCCCCGGATCGGCGCGTTCCATCAACACGTCGAGCAGCTCCCGGCCCCGGGACCGCCGGTAGCTCGGCGGGAACAGCCACAACAACCGGCGGTAGGACTGCTCCAACCGCGCGTGTGGATCGGCGGTGCTCATGCCAGCAGTCCCTTTCCCGTGGCCAGCCGCGACAGGGCCAACTCAGCCTGCCGCGCGGATCGCTGTGCTTACTGGGCTAGCCGGGATGCCCCCGCACTGGAGAGCCGGTAGTACCGCCGGAGCCGGGAATCCACCACCTCTTCATGGTCGAACTCGATCAAGCCCTCCCCAGCTAACCGGTCCAACGCCCCGTACAGCGTTCCCACCCGCAGCACCACCGACCCATCGGATTGGGCCAGCAGATCCTTGGTGATCCCATACCCGTGCCGTGGCTCACTGGCCAGAGCACTCAGGATCAGAATCGACGCCTCACGTCCCCTAACCTCAGCCATCTACCCACCATATATCGAGTAGCGGAGTATGGCGAGAAGGTGAAGTTGCCGCCCGACGATCGGCTACCGGAGCGCGGCGGTCTGTAGCAGCATCGAGCACTGGATGGTAGTTGGCGGAGTGGGCGCACAATAGCGCACATGACGATGGTGGCCGTGATCGTTGTCCTTGCCGATGGTCAGTTGCCGGGCCGGCCGACGGGTTGGGAGCGGGTCGGCATTGCGGCGATCGGCTTAGTGTGGATGTTCGTTGCGACCCGGATGCTGACCACCGGAATGAGACGGCCGCAGACCTCGAAGTACCTGGACACCTTGGGGAACTGGCGGGCACCTGGCAGATCCCCAAAGATGCCCTGAGGGCTCATCGCCGCCGGCGTCCTTGCTGCGCCGGCGGGGCTCGCGCTGATTTTTTACGCCCTGTTCTTTGCCTGATGTAGCCATCAGCTGTCTAAGCGGGTCGTCATTCGGAACGCATCTCGACATGGTCCAAGGCCGCGAACAAACGAGGCAGTGCTCCATATCGGAATCCCGAAACGACATGGCCGCGAGCGACCCATGGAGGAGGCGTTGCCCTGGAGTAGACGCTCTCAATGGCTAAACGGGCCGTGGGTGCCTCCGCTGTCGATGGCCTCTGGCCGGGTCCACTACGCGTTACATGGAGGTCTCGAGAGCTACGTCGAGGACAGGTTTCTGAGGACCCATGGGAACTATCGTACGAGAGATTCAGGTTCACCGAAGACGGGAGGGGGTGGTGATGTGACGACGGTACCGGTCGACCCCGACAGTGCTGCCGCACCTTCGGGACCGGCCGCTGCGCCGACGCCGGAACCGGCTGCTGCCCCCGCTGCCGTACCGGTCGCGGACACCTTCGGGTGGGTCACCTCCGCTGTCCCGGCAGCGTTGTCGCCGTCCGAGCTGCCGGATCTGATCGTCGCGGCGAACCGGCTGATCTCCCACCTGCAGGCCGTGCAGATCGCCGCGGTCGCGGAGTTCGCCACACCCGGACGGTGCGGATCCATGACGAAGCTGATCGACGGGTTGATCGACCACACCGGGTTGGCGAACCGCCCCGGCGGGCTGGTCGACCCGGAAGCGATGAGCGTGCTGATCGCCGAACGGGCCAAAGACATGGCCGCCGCGGAGATCAGCGCCGCCCTGCACCAATCGCCGCTGGGCGCATCCCGGCGGGTGTCCGCCGCGGTGGAGTTGGTGCAGGAGTTGCCGGCGACCCTCGCGGCGTTGAAGGCCGGCCGGATCGACCTACCCCGGGCCCGGATGATCGCCGAACGCACCGCCAACCTCGACCCCACCCTGCGGACCGCCGTGGAAGCGAAGATGCTGCCGCTGGCCGAAACCCGCACCCCGGGGCTGCTACGGCCGATGATCGACCTCCGCGTCATCCAGGCCGACCCCACCGCGTCGAAGAAACGGGCCGACCAAGCCCGCAAGGACCGGTTCGTCGACCACACCCCCAGCGTCGACGGCATGGGGATGATCCGGGCGCACCTGACCGCCGAAGTCGCCGTCGCCGTCTTCGACCTTTTGGACCGGATCGCCAAAGCCACCGTCGGCATGGACGAACGGGGCATCGCCGCCTGCCGCGCCGACGCCCTGGTCGACATGTGCCTGCAGATCCTGGCCAACGGGTTCGTCGACCTCCGCGACACCTGCACCCCGGAGGATTCCACCGAATCGGGCGACCGGGCCGCATCAGCCGAAACAGCCGTCACCACAGACGTGCTCGACGACAATGTTGATTCCGCCGAGGCCTCCACGGCTGACGAGGACGATGCGCTCGGAGTGTCGGTCGACGGTGCGGCCGCTGACTTCGCCGAGAAGAACCCCGCCAGTAAGAGCGATGAGGCAACGGCGTCCACCGGGATGGCAATGCCCGCCGCGACTCAGCCTGCGACGCCCCAGCCCGCCGGATCCGTCGAGGTTGCGGTGCCCGCCGCGACTCAGCCAGCACCGTCCCCGGCGGCCGAGCCAGCCGTTCCTGTTCCTGTTGCGCCGCAGCCGATCACCACGCAGCCGATCACCGCGCGACCGGGCCGGAAACTGTCGAAGATCACCAAGCACCACGGCCGCGGCGCCCACTTCAACCTGACCATGAGCCTGGCCGCGTTCACCGAGTTCAACCAGGACCCCGCCGAACTCACCGGACACGGATTCCTCCCCGCCCACCTCGCGCTCGCCATGAAAACGTCCATCCGATCGTTGGCGGTCATCGTCGTCAACGAACACGGCCATGCGATGGCCGTCGGGTCCACCGCCTACATCCCCACCCAGACAGTCACCGACCAGGTACTCACCGCCGCCGGGACCTGCCGCTTCCCGTCCTGCCGCATCCCCGGACCACTGTGCGACCTGGACCACCGGGAACCCTTCGACCACCAACACCCAGAACAAGGCGGGCAGACCGACGCGAAAAGTCTCGACCCACTCTCCAGACACCACCACTTCCTGAAAACGTTCACCGACTGGACCGCCACCCGCAGCCCCGACGACGGCCTGACCATGCTGTGGACCAGCCCCACCGGCCACCACTACGTCGACCACCCCAAAGAATTCGCCATCCCCGACCACGAACGACCAGATCCCGCCGACGAAAACAGCCCGCAGGAAACGACTGTCGGCAGCGACCCCGACACCGACGACCACGACTGCTGCCCCTGCGTGCACCTGTCCCCGGTCATCCTCGACGGCGGCAGCACCGCACAGAGTCACGCCGAACAAACCAAAATCCTCATCGCACGCCGCCACGCCACCGAAACCGAGAACACCCGCCTGCTGAAGGCGCAACGGATCAAACTCGACCACCGCACCACCTTCATCCACCGCCTCGGCACGGACACAGACCCCCGGCCCGCCGACGAAGACGACGAAGACGACCAGGAGACGCAGGAACAGTTCAACGCCCGCATCGAAGAAAACATCGCCGCCGCCGGCTCCTACGAACGGTTCCGCACCCAGAACAACAACACCCTCAGACGCTTCGACCCCATCGCCTACGGCCTACAACTGGCAGCCGACAAAGCCCGCCAATACCCCGACCCCGACGAACCACCGTTCTGACGGCGCCGCTGCGATCGGCCGCGCCGACTGACGTTGATCCCGGTCCCTGCGTCGACGGCGTTACCAGCTGTCAGTGTCGTGGGCCAACGTATCCATCACCGATCGTGCTCGGTACGGGCATGGCGAACTTACCAGCGATCCAAATTTCTTCTTGCCCCCCACGAACAGCACCTGGCTGATTTTTTCCCCCAAGCTAGC
Source organism: Nakamurella sp. UYEF19 (assembly GCF_040546275.1). Taxonomy (NCBI): domain Bacteria; kingdom Bacillati; phylum Actinomycetota; class Actinomycetes; order Nakamurellales; family Nakamurellaceae; genus Nakamurella; species Nakamurella sp. UYEF19. The sequence continues at coordinate 31,839 of NZ_JBEPNO010000029.1, forward strand.
CGAGTTCTGCGACCTTCCACCTGGGTCAATCTTCCTTGTTGGCCCAAGTTGTGTCGATGTCTGGGAGGACCGCTGTCTCGTGGACATCTGATCGGCAGACCACTCGTCCGAGAACTACCAAGGGGAACGTATGTTCGATAGAGTCTGGAACATGACAGAAGACCGGTACCTGAACGAGGTCGACCCCACGGTGATTCCCAACAAACCGCAGGGCCGGGTGCCGGCAATCGCACGTCTCGTCCTGGACGATGCCGGAAGTTACGAGATGTGGCCGTGTACGGCGCTGCGGTGGACGGAAGAGGCTGTCATGGTAACGATCCAGTTCACACCGGGCGAAGCCGCCAGCGCCCGTCCACTGTGGCTCGGGCTCGATGATGTCGCCCGGGTGCTCCGTCAGGCCGTCGAGAAGTAGCCACGGACGCGATGAGGCACGTGCGCGACAAGGCACAGTCGCGACAAGGCACGTGCGCGACAAGGCACAGTCGCGACAAGGCACGTGCGCGACAAGGCACGGTCGCGACAAGGCACGGTCGCGACAAGGCACGGTAGGGCTGGCAGCACACCGCGCTCAGCGCCTGCGACCTTCTCGCAGGCTCGTGATGGTCTTGTCCAGCCGGCGGAGTCGCGTCTCCTCGGTCTTCGCCTGCTCGATGGTGTCGACTAAACCGCGCTGGTTGCTGTACGAGAGTCCGCCGAAGAACGCTGCAGCCACCGCATCCTTCGCCAGCAGTTCCGCGAGATCGTCGGGCACCACGATTTCGCGCGGAGTGGTATCCAGCACGACGTCGGCCTCTACCTCGTCCCCCGCCGAGACACCCGTGATCTTCCTGATCTCCGCACTGACCGGGATGAGGAATCGGTCTCCACGCACCGCGATGCTACTGCGGTAGCTGTGGCCGTTGAGAGTGACGACCACAGCCGGCCTACGGCTGGTGCCCAGTGCGTCCACCACCGACTCGGGCACCAGCAGGCCCGTCGCCGTTTTGCCCTCGAGCTGCAGGTTGCAGGTGAATTTCATGCAGCCGAGTATGGGGTAGGGACCGATCGAGCGCTTGCCCGACCAGAACGCGACCGATCACAACTCCCACGTACAGAACACCAACGAACACAGGCTTGATCGAAGGCGGGCTTGATCGAACTCGGGCTTGACCCAGTACAGGCCTGATTGAACTGCTCGGAACTTCTAGCGTTGACAACTGGGACCGGGCGGGGCAACATCTCGGTTCGTAAACGATTACAAGAACGTTTACAGAGCTGGAGTCGCAATGGTGCGGTCGACGCTTGCCGACGTGGCACGCGGGGCGGGAGTGTCGGTCGCCTCGGTCTCCAGGGTGCTCAACGGCCTTCCGGCCAGCATCGCCACCCGCGACCGCGTGCGCGAGGTGGCCCATTCTCTCGGCTATGCACCGGATCTGGCCGCACGTTCGCTGAAGATCCGTCGTACCGAACAGATCTCGGTGGTCATCGATGATCTGGCCAACCCCGCTTACGTATCGATGATGCAGGGCGCCGAAGCCGTCCTGCGGGACGCAGGCTATCGCATCCAGTTTTCCTCCATCGGCTCGGACAGCGACCTCGGGCTGGGGACTGCGCTCCATGCTGTGTCCCGGGGGTACGCCGACGGACTCATCATCTGTCCGCTGCGCATGAACAGCGAGTTGGTCGAAACCCTCCGCCACGCACCGATTCCGGTTGTCGTGATCGGCGGACTACCCAGGGGTACCGCCATCGACAACGTCGTCACCGACTCTCGGTTAGGGGTGAACCTCGCGATGGACCACCTCCACCAACTCGGTCGACGACGGATCGCGTTCATCGACGGCCCACTGGGTACCAACCCGGGCGATCGCCGGTTGGAGGGCTACCGATCAGCGGTCGAACGCCTCGGATTGCCGGATGAAGACGGTCTGCGTCGTCTCACCACGGAGTTCAGCTACGCGAAGGGGGCTGCCGCGGCTGCCGATCTGATCGTCAATTCACAGTTCGACGCGCTGCTCGCGGCCAACGACATGATGGCGATCGGCGCGATGCACGCCATCGCGCGAGCCGGATTGCGGGTGCCGCACCGCGTGGCAGTAGTCGGCATCGACGACAGCGAGATGTGCCTGTATTCCTCACCGCCGCTGACGAGTGTGTCGCTGGGGTCACGACACCGCGGCAAGATCGCCGCCCGATTGCTGCTGCGCCGCCTTGCCCGCCCGGACGCTCCGATCAAACGGGTGCGCGAGGCGCCACGACTGGTCGCCCGCGACTCCACCAGCGCCCGCGACTTCACAGGCGCCGACGACTCCACCAGCGCCCGCGACTCCACAGGCGCTCGCGCGAAGAGGCGGGGTCAAACATGAGCGCGCCCACCATCACCAAGCCGCCGGTTCCGCGGAAACCGCGCCCGGCCAACGGTTTCCAGAAGTGGTTCCAGGCCAGCGGTCCGGGGCTCTTCCTGCTGCTCCCGGCCGCCATCCCGATCCTGCTGCTCAGCGTGTATCCGTTGGTGCGCGGCATCTATCTCGGCTTCACCAACGCCAAGGCCGGCTACAAGGTCACGATTGATTTCGTCGGCTTCGACCAATTCGCCAAGCTGGCCCACAACACACTTTTCTGGCAGTCGTTCCGGATCGGCCTGATCTGGGCGGTGAGCGTGACGGTCCTGCAGTTCTTCGCGGCGTTGGGACTGGCGCTGCTGCTCGACCAGAACCTGCGGCTCCGCTGGCTGGCCCGGACGCTGGCGCTGGTGCCATGGGCCATGCCGCCCGTCATCGTCGCGATCATGTGGAAATTGCTGCTCGATCCCACTGTCGGCAGCCTGAACGAGAGCATCCGGCTACTGCACCTGGGCGCGGGCACCACGAACCTTCTCGGTCAGCCGGGGACAGCCCTGCCGACCGTCATCCTCATCGGGGTCTGGGTCGGCATGCCGCAGACCACAATCGTCCTGTTGGCCGGGTTGCAGTCGATCTCGCCGTCGCTCCACGAGGCTGCCGCCGTCGACGGTGCGGGGACCTGGTCGAGATTCCGCCACGTCACCCTGCCGCAACTGATGCCGGTGATCGCCACCATCACCTCGTTGGACTTCATCTGGAACTTCAACTCGTTCGGGCTGGTCTACGTGCTGACGGCCGGAGGGCCGGGCGGAGACACCATGCTGCCCATGCTGTTCGCCTACCACGAGGCCTTCGGCTACGGGAACTTCGGGTACGCGGCAGCGATGGCCGACGTGATGGTCGTCCTGGTCCTGCTGATCATGCTGGCGTACCTGCCGTCTCGCCTGAAGAGGAAGTCGTGATCAGGGTCCGGCCGGTCACCAGGGTCGGGCAGTATTTCGCGCTGTTCCTCTACCTGATCTTCCTCGCGTACCCGCTGCTGTGGCTGATCTCCCTCTCGCTGAAGGGCGCACGGGAACTCGTCTCGATCCACCCGAGCCTGATCCCCGAGCACATCGTCTGGTCCAACTACGTCACGGCCCTGACGGACCAGGGATTGGTGCACTCGGCGTTCAACTCGCTGGTGACGTCCGTCGGATCCACCTTGATCGTCATCGTGATCGCAGTGCCGGCCGCCTATTCGCTGACCAGGTTCCGTACCGGAGTGCGCACGGTGGCCTCGATCTGGATCCTGGTCAGCCAGGTCTTTCCGACCATCCTGATCATCATCCCGGTCTTCCTCATTCTCAAGCAGTTCAGCCTGCTCGATTCGCTGACCGGGCTGACGCTGGTCTACGTGGTGTGGACGCTGCCGTTCGCGCTCTGGATGTTGATGGGTTACCTGGGCAGCGTCCCGGTGGAGGTCGAGGAGGCCGCGGCGGTCGACGGCGCCGGGCGGCTGCGGATCATCATCAGCATCGTGCTGCCCCTGCTCGCGCCCGGGATCGTGGCGACCGCGATGTTCGCGTTCATCTCCGCCTGGAACGAGTTCTTCTTCGCCCTGGTGCTGATCCAGACGACGTCCACCCGCACGCTCTCGCTGACATTGGCGAAATACGTCGGGTCCGAGGGCATGTTGCAGCTCGGTCCGCTTGCTGCCGGCTCCGTGTTGGCCACCGTGCCGAGCCTGATCTTCTTCGCCTTCCTGCAGAAGCGCCTCACCGGCGGACTACTGGCCGGTTCCGTGAAGGGTTGAACCGGCCCGTCCCACCCCAGCGCCCATGGCGGTCGCTGTGAAAGAAGGAGTGAGCATCAGCATGCACAGTCATCCTCTCCACATCCAACGCCTTCGCCCTCTGCACCGAAAGTGGGGTGTGCTGGCCGCGGTCGGGGTTGCCGCTCTGGTCATCAGCGCCTGCGGCTCGAGCAGCACGCCGGTCGCAACCTCCAGCGGGAACTCCTCTGCCCCAACGGCGGCCGCAGGTTCGGGGGCCGGATCGGCCACCCCCGCCGCCGACTCCGGTCCCGTCGTCCATCTGACGTTCCAGAGTCTGGCCTTCCAGCCGCCCACGGTCGCCGCCGTGAAGAAGATCGTGGCCGACTTCAACGCGAGCCACCCGAAGATCCAGATCACCTTGCAGCAGGGCACCGCCGATACCGCCGGTGATCAGCTGACCACCCAGTTCCAAGGCGGTACCGCCCCGGACATCATCGATTTCCAGTCGTCCCTGATCACCAACTACATCCAGCAGGGTTACCTGGCGGACATCACCCAGTACATCGACCCGGCAGTGAAATCCGGCATCGGCCAGAACATCTGGGACACGGTGACCACCGACGGCAAGATCTACGCCGAACCCACCCTCCTCCAGTCCTACGTCGTGTTCGCCAACACCGACCAGCTCAAGGCTGCCGGGGTGGCGGAGCCGACCGGCGCGACGCTGAAGTGGGACGACTTCCAGGCGATGGCCAAGAAGCTGACCAAGACCGGCCAGTACGGACTCGGTTGGGGCCTCAAGTCGCCGGCGGCCACCGTACTGAACCTGTCGATGGGCTTCGACGGGGTGTTCTTCACCGGCGACCCGGCCACCCCCAACTTTGCCGTCGGTGCCAACGAACTGCAGGTGCCACAACGGATCAAGGCCATGATCACCAACAAGGAACTCGATCCGACGAGCGTCACGCAGAGCGGGTCCGACAGCCTGCCGGCCTTCTTCGCCGGGAAGTACGCGATGGTGGTGGCCGGGGACTACGTGGCCCAGACCATCAAGGCCTCGGCGCCGGCCGACTTCCATTGGACCGTCCTGCCGGCTCTGGCCGGGAGCAGTTCCGCCCACCAGGGTGCCGATCCGCAGACGCTCTCGGTGGCCACCCAGTCCAAGAACCCGAAGGAGGCGGTGGATTTCATCAACTACTTCGGGCAGGCCAAGAATCTCGCGGCTGTCGGTCAGGGCGACTGGCTGATCCCGGCGTCGCAGGCCGCCCGCGACGAGATCGCGGCCCAGACGAAGGGTGCCGACGGCTGGACCAACATTCTCGCCACCGCGCCGCAACTGGTGAAAGCTCCCTTCCAGACGGCACAGGGCTACCCGAAGTGGAAGACCCAGACGATGATCCCGTCCCTGCAGAAGTATTTCGCCGGGTCCCTGGACGACAGCGGACTGACCGACGCACTCACCAAGGGCTGGCAGGCCGTCGGCAACTGACGTGCACCACGGCACCGTGGATCGCTGTAGCACCACGCCCGGCAACGAGCGTTCTCCTCACCACAGGAACGGGTAGAAAGCATCATGGACGAGTTCGAGGACAGGGCAATCGGTTGCCTCGGTGGTTCGGCGGTCGGTGACGCCATCGGGGGCGCCACCGAAGGCTGGACCCAGCAGCAGATCAACGAGCGCTGGGGCGGTCCGGTGAAGGGCATCGTCGGTCCCTACCATTTGGATTGGCGCCATGCGCGCCCTGCTTCGCCATACCACAAGGGCGACGGACACATCACGGACGACACCCTCATGACGCACGCGTTGGTCCGCGTGTACGAGAAGGTCGGCCGGCACCTGGATGCCTTCGGTGTCGACGAGCACCTGGTCGCGGAGATGATCGACCAGCGACACTGGATTCCGGAGTTGGAAACGGATGCCGTGCTGCTGCAACGGGTCTTCCTCGCCGAGAAATGGCTGGTGCTACGACTGCACTACGGGCACAACGATCCTCGGGAGGCCGGCGTCGGCAACCTGGTCAACTGCGGCGCCGCGATGTACATCGCACCGGTCGGCATCGTGAACGCGGGTGATCCGCGCGGGGCCTACGACGAGGCCATCGACATGGCCGGCGCGCACCAGTCGTCCTACGGTCGTGAGGCCGCCGGCGTGCTGGCCGCCGCCGTCGCCGAGGCCCTGGGGTCCGGCGCGAGCGTCGACTCCGTCATCGAGGCCGCGTTGGACGTCGCCAAGGACGGGACCGCCCATGCCATCCGGGCGGTAGTGGACCGGGCGAGAATGCTGCCAGCCGAGGTGATCTCGGATGCCTTCGGACTGGGGATCGCCCTGCGCGAGGCCGTACTGCCGTTCGACACGGTCGGCCCGGTGTACCGCTCTCCGGCAATGGATTCACGGAAGCCGAGTCGTACCAAGGCGATCGAGGAACTGCCGGTGGCGCTCGGCATGGTCGTCGCGGCCCGTGGGGACTACCGGACCGCGGTGCTGGGCGCCGTCAACTACGGTCGCGACGCCGACTCGATCGCCAGCATGGCCGGGTCGATCTGCGGGTCGCTCGGGGGCAGCGCAGCGATCCCGGCGCCGTGGCTCGAGGACGTGGCCACCGCCAGCCGGATGGATCTGATCGCCCCCGGGAAGGCCATGGCGGCCGTGGCTCGAAGGATTGCGGCGGCGGACCGGGACTCCTGGCTGGTCAGATCGCAGCGGCGGGCGGCCAGCGTGACACCGGCCGGAACAGCTGCGCCCGCAACGGGTATCGCCGGTGAGGCTGACCTGGCGTCCGTCGGCCACGGGCAGGGAGCCGGGTGACGCGGCTGAGCTGGCTGCAACCCGAGGACCTGATCATCCACGAGTTCGCACAGGCCCGGGAGGAGGGGAAGGTCGTCGACGACCTCGTCGCGCGGTGGCAGTCCGCCGGGGGAGCCACCACGATCGGACGGATGGGCGCGTCACCCATGGGGGCCGATGATGCGCTCGTCTGCACCGCCCGAGAACTGATGGTGGAACTGGACTCCCGGGCGGTCTCGACGGAGATGGCCAGGGATGAGCCGCGTGACCTCGCGAACATCCTGGCCACGCTGCCCGCTCCGCCCCCGGTGTGGCCGGTCCCTCCTTCCGACGAACTGGCCGACCGGATGGCCGGGGCCTGGTCCGGCCGCGCCGTGGGCTGCCTGCTGGGCAAGCCGGTGGAGAAGATCACCCGCGAGGGCATCGAGGAGATCCTGCGGTCGTCCGGCCAGTGGCCGCTCCGCGGATACTTCACCGCGGTCGGAGTGCCAACGGACGTCACCGATCGATATCCCTGGAACAAGGCCAGCCGGCCCACCAGCCTGGCCGAGAACATCGACGGCATGCCCGAGGACGACGACCTCAACTACACGATGCTTGCCCTGGGGATCGTCGAGCGGGTCGGCCCCGATTTCGATACGTCCGACGTGGCCGACGCCTGGCTGCGGAACCTGCCGGCCACCACGGTTTTCACCGCCGAGCGGGCGGCCTACCGGAACCTGCTGGATCTGGTACCGATCCAGCAGGTGGCGGTCACTGCGAATCCCTTCCGCGAGTGGATCGGCGCCGCCATCCGGGCCGATCTCTACGGCTGGATCAATCCCGGCCATCCGGCGGCCGCAGCGGAGATGGCCTGGCGTGACGCCAGTCTGAGCCATACCGGCAGCGGCCTGTACTCGGCCATGGCCACCGCGGCGATGACCAGCGCCGCCATCGCCGGCGCCCCCCCGCCGGAGATCGTCCCGACCGGCCTGTCCGTCATCCCACCGCAGAGCCGCCTCGCCGACGCCCTTCGCCACGCCATGGATCTCGCGGCCGGGAAACCCGACGACGCCGATGCCCTCGATGCGCTCGTCGCCGAGCACGGCCACCTGCACTGGGTGCACGCGTTGAACAATGCGGCCCTGGTCGCCTACGCGGTCACCCGTCATGGCGAGGACTTCGACGCGGCCATCTCCCTCACCGCGATCGCCGGCTGGGACACCGATTCCACCGGAGCCACCGTCGGCGGCCTCTGCGGCGCCCTGGGCGGACGCCGCGTGGTCTCGGCCGGCTGGACCGATCCGATCCATGGCCGCATCGCGTCGAGCCTGCCGGGTTTCGACGGCGCCGACCTGGCCGACCTCGCCCGGCGCACTACGGCGGTGGCACTCCGATGAGCATCGCCGTCCCCCGGGTGGGCATCGAGGGTGACCACCCGACCGACGATTTCGACGACCTGCACCGCGGACTCGACGTCGAACGCGGCCGCGACCTCCGACTCCCGCGGCCCGTCGACATGCCGGTCGTCGTCAGTCTGTCTTCGGAGGCGGCCGCCGGCGCCGTTCCGGTGACCGGCCTGGCCGACGCGACGGAGGTCCGCGAGCCGAACCGGATCGACCTGCGAAATGCCAAGATTCTTGCCGCTCCTGACGACCCGGCGTCCTGGCCGCAATGGCGCGAGGAACTCATCCGCTGGCGGGAGTCGATCCTTGCCGCCGAGCCTCCACCGGAGGCCGGAGTGCGGGCAAGGACGCCGCAACCGCAAACCTGGGCCGCCGAGTGCCGGACCGTTCTCCTGTGCTGGCTCTGGGACGAACGGCTCTACCGGTTCGACACCGACGAGTTCACGCCGGACCGATTGTTGGCCGAGATCGCAGGCGAATTCGGCGGTTTCGATGCCATTGTGCTCTGGCACGCCTACCCGGTGATCGGGCTGGACGACCGCAACCAGTTCGACTTCTACGACGTGCCGGGCCTGCATGGCCTCGTCCGATGGTTCCAGGACCACCAGGTCAGGGTTTTCCTCGACTACAACCCGTGGGACACCTCGACCAATCGACGGCCGGGAACCGATGCGGAAGAGGTCGCCGCCATGCTCGGGCGCCTCGGCGCCGACGGGCTATTCCTCGACACCCTGCGCGAGGGAGATATCGGACTGGTCGAGGCGGTCGGGACCGACCGGATCCTGGAGAGCGAGTCGCGGGTGAGTCTGGAAGCCATGCGCACCCATCAGTTGTCCTGGGCCCAGTGGTTCCAGGACAGTCCCGTCCCGGGAGTGCTGCGCGCGCACTGGTTCGACCGTCGCCACATGCAGCACCACACGCGCCGCTGGAACCGCGACCACAGTGCCGAGTTGCAGTCGGCCTGGATCAACGGCTGCGGAGTGCTGCTGTGGGACAACGTATTCGGCACGTGGGTCGGCTGGAACCAGCGTGATCTCTCGCTCCACCGCCAGATGCGACTGCTCCAGCGCGAGTACTCCGCGTTGCTGATCGACGGTGAGTGGACCCCGCTGGTCGATCTGGGACCCGAGGCCGCCGCCCACCAGGTCTTCGCCTCCAGATTTGCCGACACGGAGAGGAGTCTCTACGCACTCGTCAACCGTGCCTCCGAGGATGTGGTGGTAACGCTCGAGTTGGACGAGAACCACCCCGCTGGCTGGGATCTGCTCGCCGGTACCCAGCAGACGATCGACCCCGGTAGACCGGCCAGGGTCACCGTGCGAATCCCGGCCACCGGGATTGGCGCTCTCCTGCTGACCGGGGACGACGACCTGCAGGCGACCCTCTGCGCCGAGGCGGCCGCCGCACTGCCGTTCGACGGCTCGACGGAGTTCCCGGCCCGGCCACCGGTGCTGCTGGACCCCGTGCCGGCCGTGTCTTCGGCGACGCCCGCGGGTCGGCAGGGAGAGGTCCTGCCACTCGAACGCGCTGTGCTCCTGGAGCCGGGAGAACACCATTCCAACAGGCATTTCCGCCGCCGCGAGAGCGGGATGCTCGACGGCGCCTGGTGGGTGGACGCGTGGAAGCCGCTGGCCCCCGACCTGCACGCCGAGATGACGCAGGACGTCACCGTGCTGATCGCGGATCGGACTCTGGTCCGGACCGCCCCGGTGACCAATGCCGAGTTCGCAGAGTTTCTCCACGCCAGCGGGTACCGCCCTCGCAACGATCATCGCTTCCTCGCGCACTGGTCGGGCCGGCGGTCGCGGCCGGGAACCGACGACGAACCGGTGACGTTCGTCGATCTGGAGGACGCACAGGCTTACGCACGCTGGAGAGGTGGACGGCTGCCGACCTCGGCCGAATGGCACCTGGCAGCAGACCGGGAGTCGGCCGGCCCATCCAATACGGCGAAACCGCACATCAGGCAGCGGGTCTGGCAGTGGACGGCTGACTCCTACCAGGAGGGAACGGTGCGGTTCGATCTGCTGGTCGGCGGCACGCCGGAGGCACGGGGCGGCTCCGACTGGTACTTCGAGTCCGGTCCTCAGCCACCGCACCGCGTGGCGAAGATGCTGCGCGCCGGACGTGGCCTGGCCAGATCGGCGCACCTGGGCTTCGGGATGGCCCGCGGACCGATCCCGGTCGTCCAACACGGCGCACCCCAGGTCGTCACCGCGGAAACCGAGTTGCCGTCATGACCGCCGCCGGGGCGGAGGCGGGCGCGAAACGGCTCCCACTCGAGGGTGTCCGGGTGCTGGAACTGGCCACCCTCTTCGCCGGCCCGCTGGCCGCAACGTATCTGGGCGACTACGGCGCCGAGGTGATCAAGATCGAGCATCCGGTCCAGCCGGACGCGAGTCGTGGGCACGGGGTGAGCCGCAACGGCATCGGCCTGTGGTGGAAGACCATCGGACGCAACAAGAGCACGGTGACGGCCGATCTGCACACCACCGGGGGCCGAGAGGTGCTGTTGCGGCTCGTCAAGGACGCGGACGTGCTGATCGAGAACTTCCGGCCCGGCACGATCGAGAAGTGGGGACTCGGGCCGGAGGTGCTGCGGGAGGCCAACCCCGGCCTGGTGCTGGCCCGCGTCACCGCCTTCGGCCAGGACGGACCGTACGCCGACCGCCCCGGGTTCGGGTCGTTGGCGGAGGCGATGAGCGGTTTCGCAGCGGCCAACGGCGAACCGGACAGCGCGCCGACCCTGCCCCCCTTCGCCTTGGCCGACGGGATCGCCGCGCTGGCCACCGCTTTCGCGATCATGGTCGCGCTGCGGGATCGCGACCGCACCGGGCACGGTCAGGACATCGACCTTGCCATCATCGAACCGATCGTGATGATGCTCGGCGCTCAGATCACCGCGTACGACCAACTGCGTCTGATCCAGCCGCGTACGGGCAACCGATCGCCGAACAACGCTCCCCGCAACGTCTATCAGGCCAAGGACGAGGTCTGGTTGGCGGTGTCGGCCAGTGCCCAGACGGTAGCCGAGCGGGTCATGACGCTCGTCGGGCGGCCTGACATGCTCGACGAACCGTGGTTTGCCAGCGGACGCAGCCGGGCCGAGCACGGCGACGAAATCGACGAGGCCGTCGCGACGTGGATCGGCGAACGCACCGCTGCCGAGGTGATCACCGCCTTCGAGCAGGCCGACGCTGCGGTCGCACCGGTCTACAACGCCGCAGATCTGATGGAAGATCCGCAGTATCGGGCCCGCGGCACCGTCCACTACGTCGACGATCCCGACCTGGGTCGGCTGGCGATGCAGAACGTCATCTTCCGGCTCAGCGAGACTCCCGGCCGGATCAAGTGGGGCGGCCGCCGGCCGGGGGCCGACACCGACAGCACGCTCGCCGCTGCAGGCTTCACGGTCGAGGACATCGCGGAGCTACGGGCGACCGGCGCCATATGATTGCGAGCGGTTTCAGCAGAGCGCAGGGACGGGGAGCAGGGCGATGAGACCACCCGGCGTGCTCTGCTCGCTGTACGTTCCCGGCGACCGGCCGGACCGGTTCGCCAAGGCCCTGGCCACCGCCGCCGATCTGGTGGTGATCGACCTGGAGGACTCGGTGACGGCGAAAGCCGCGGCACGGGAGCATGTCCGCCGGTTCCTGATGTCGGGGGTCGAACTCGACCGCATCTCGATTCGGATCAACTCCGGACCGGAGGCTCCGGCCGACCTGGTACTGCTGCGCGAAATCGCGGCCGCGGGATTGGCCCCATCGGAGATCCGCGTGCCGAAAGTCAACACACCGGCCGACCTCGACGAACTGGCCCAACTGCAAGCGATCCGGGTCCACGCCCTGATCGAATCGGCGGCCGGGGTGCAGGCACTGCCCGGGATCGCGGCTCATCCGGCGGTGGTGGCCGTCGGGCTGGGGGAGGCCGATCTGGCCGGGGAACTGGCCCTCGGCGACGAGGATGCGTTCACCTACTGCCGGTCGAGGCTGGTGGTGGCCGCTGCCGCGGCCGGCCTCCGCCCACCGGCGATGTCGGTGCACGCGGACATCAGAGACCTGTCGGGACTGGCAGAGTCGTGTCGGCGTGGTCGACTCCTGGGTCTGTTCGGGCGAAGTGCGGTGCACCCGTCGCAGATCCCCGTCATCAGAATGGCGTTCGCCCCGAGTGACAGCGAGATCACCTCCGCACGTCAAACTCTCGATGCCCTTGACCGAGCAGCGCTGGCCGGGCAGGGGGTGGCGACCACGGCAGACGGGACCATGGTGGACGCCGCGATGCGCGCTGGCGCGGAACGCATCCTCGCCTTCGCACCGGAGTAGAGGGCGCGCGGTCACACGGAGAAGCCGGCACCGTCACTCCGGCGCGTCGGCCACACCGTCCCGTTCGTCGCGCTCGGCCCATTCGATCAGCGGGTCGATGGTGAAGACCGCCTCGTCGATCCCGTCGTGCAGGTCGCCGAATTCCGCGAACCGGGCCGGCACGGAGGCGATCGTGCACTCCCGCGGTTCCACGCTGTCGATCTCGTCCCAGCGGATCGGGGTGGAGACCGTGCCGCGCGGGACACCCCGGACCGAATAGGCGCTGGCAATGGTGTGGTCCCGGGCGTTCTGGTTGTAGTCGACGAAGAGCTTCGCCGGATCTCGGTCCTTTCGCCACCAGGTGGTCGTCACCTCGTCGGGGATCCGGCGCTCCACCTCGCGGGCGAAGGCCAGGGCGGCGCGGCGGACATCCTTGAAGCCCCAACGGGGTTCGATCCTGACGTAGACGTGCATGCCGTTGCCACCGGAGGTCTTGGGCCACCCGACGGCGCCGATCTCCTCGAGCAGATCCCTGGTCACCGCCGCCACCCGTCGGACGGTCTCGAAGGTGCACTCCGGACCGGGGTCGAGGTCGATCCGCCACTCGTCGGGACGTTCGGTGTCCGCGCGCCGACTGTTCCACGGGTGGAACTCCACGCACGACATCTGCACGGCCCAGATGACGTCGGCAAGCCGGGTGACGCACAGCTCGTCGGCGTTGCGGCCGGACGGGAAGTCCACCCGCACCGTCTCCACCCACGGCGGCGCACCACGGGGAATCCTCTTCTGGTGAACCTTGTCGCCGGCCAGACCGTCCGGGAACCGGTGCATCATGCACGGGCGTTCCCGCACCGCCCGGACGATGCCGTCGCCGACGGCCAGGTAGTACTTGGCGAGATCCAGCTTGGTGGCGCCGGTCTCGGGGAAGTAGACCCGGTCCGGGTTGGAGATGCGGACGTCGTGTTCGCCGACGCTCAGTTCGATCGCCGGGGAGCTGCCGCGGGTCGCCATGCGCTCAACCTATCCAGTGCAGGGGCTCGTCGTCGGGAGCGGCCCGCGCAGAGCCTCTCCGCGCCGGGACCGTTGGCACAGCCGGTACATCAGGCAAGGTCGGCATGGTCCAGCCGGGATCACGGCCCAGCAACACACCCCGGGTGACGGCGGCCGACCCGAACCGGTGCCGGACGCCGTCGAGCGCAGTGTCCAGGGCGGTGGCCACGGATCCCTCGAAGGGCAGTTCCAACTGCTCGGCCACGTCCTCACCGTCGAAATTGGCGACCGCGATCCCCACCAGCGTCAGGCCGCGTTCGGCGATCATCAGGGCGGCTCCCGCCATCAGGTCGCGTACTGCGGCCAGCAGGGTCGGTGTCTGGGCCGTCGGCATCGGCAGGGTTCGCGACCGGGTGACCCGGGAGAAGTCGTCGAATCGCAGGCGCAGTACCACTGTTCGTCCCCGTCGGTCGCTGTCCCGCATCCGCCGGGTGACCCGATCCACCAGCCCCAGCAGCACGGCATCCAGTTCGGCCGGCGTCCGCCGCCCCCGGCCGAGCGCCCGTTGGGCTCCCATCGACCCGCGGCGCCGGCCGACCTGCACACGGCGGGGGTCGCGATTGTGTGCCAGCGCGTGCAGATGACGGCCGGACCCCTTGCCCAGCACGGAGATCAGCGTCGCCTCGTCCAGCAGCGCCACCTGACCGACGGTCCTGATCCCGCAGCCGTGCAACTTGGCCGCGGTGACCTTGCCGACGCCCCAGAGCCGCTCGACCGCCAGTGGGTGCAGAAAGGCGAATTCTCCGTCCGGCGGGACCTCCAGCAGCCCATCGGGTTTCGCGACGCCGCTGGCGACCTTGGCCAGGAACTTGGTGCGCGCGATCCCGACGGTGATCCGCAGGCCCACCTCCGCCAGTACCCGCCGGCGCAGTTCGACGGCGATGTCGAACGGGCTCCCGGACACCCGACCCAGCCCGCCGACGTCCAGGAACGCCTCGTCGATCGATATTCCTTCGACGAGTGGCGTGGTCTGGTGGAACACCTCGAAGACCGCCTTGCTCGCTGCCGTGTAGGCAGAGAACCGCGGCTCCACCACGATCGCGTCGGGACAGGCGCGGCGGGCCAGGTTGCCGCTCATCGCGGAGTGCACGCCGAACGCCTTCGCCTCGTAGCTGGCCGCCAGCACCACGCCGCCACCGACGATCACCGGGCGACCGCGCAGTCGGGGATCGTCCCGTTGCTCGACGGAGGCGAAGAAGGCATCGAGATCCGCATGCAGGATGCTCGCCGTCTCGGACACGAACATATGTTCGCATGGATCGGAAGAGAAGGAAACAGATTGGCCCGGCGCTCACCACGTCCACAGGTTTGTCCTGTGACTTCCTCTGGGTTTCCCACCCTTGTCCTTGGGGTTCGGCGCCGGTATTTTCCTTTCCGAACAAGAAGTACCTACTCGCCTGCAGCATCGATGAGGGAGACCATGACATGACCGCCTCGCCGATCCAGAAGTCCGGGTCCACCGACGGTCCCACCCTCAAGCGTGAACTGAAGGTCATCGACGCGGCCGCGTTCTCGGTCGGTCTGATCGGGCCGGTCGGCGGAATGGCGCTGCTGGGAGCGGGCGCCGTCGCGATCATCGGACGGGCCGCCATTTGGGCCTTCGTCTTCGCGCTGGTCGCGGTCGCCCTCACCGCCTACTCCTTCACCCGGTTGGCGCGCTACATCGCGCACTCGGGGTCGGTCTACGCCCTCGTCGGCATCACCCTCGGACCGCGGGCCGGGTTCGTGGCGGGCTGGGCGCTGCTCGGTGCGTACATCGCGATCTGCTCCGGCTCGACCATCGAGATCGGCTACTTCTTCTCGCAGGTCCTGGGTGATGTTGGCTTGAGTTCCACCACCCCGTGGCTGCTGATCGCGATCATCGCGCTGGCCCTGGTGGTGGCGCTCGGCTTCACCGAGATCCATGTCATCACCAGGATTCTGCTCTATGCGGAGTTCGTCGGGGTCGTGCTGGTGACGTTCCTGTCCATCGTCGTCCTGGTACGGCAGGGGATCGGCAAGGCACCGGGCAATGTCCACCTCACCTGGGACATCTTCAAGTTCCCGGCCGGAACCACGTTCAGCACCGTTGCGGGCGCAGCGGTGTTCGGCTTCACCGCGTTCGCCGGCTTCGAGGGGGCGGCCACCCTCGGCGAGGAGACCCAGAACCCCAAGCGTGAGATCCCGCGGGCGATCAAGATCGCCATCGGCGTGGTCGGTGTCTTCTTTCTCCTGACGATGGCCACCCAGTCGCTCGGCTATGGCACCGACCAGGCCGGGGTGGACAGATTCACGACCCAGGCCAACCCTTACGGGAACATCGGTCTCGCCTACGTCGGGAAATGGCTCGCCGTCTGCCTCAACCTGGTGGCCAGCCTGAGCCTGTTCGCGATCACCCTCGGCACCATCGCGGCCAGCGCGCGGATCCTGTTCGCTCTCGTGCGCGATGCCGGTCAGACCAGGGGCATCGGCAAGGTCTCGCGCAAGGGCGCGCCGCTCAACTCCTTGTTCGTGGTGGTCGGCGTCGTCCTGGTGATCGTGCTCTTCCAGCAGATCAAGGGCAACGCCGTCCTGAACGCCACCTTCTACTCGCTGACCGTCGGCACCATCGCCTTGCTGGTCGCCTACATCCTGGCCACCTTGGGGGCGGCCAAGTTCCTCTTCTTCGAACGCGAGAAGCGCGCCCCGGCCTGGCAGGTCATCATCCCCATCCTTGCCGTCATCACCCTGGGCTACACGATCTACAAGAACTGGTACGGCGTGGCGGCGCCCTACAGCTACTTCCCCTACTTCGTCATCGTCTGGCTGCTGATCGGTCTGCTGATCGTGATGGCCGTCCCCGGGCTGGCGGGCCGGGTGCGGAGCCGATTGGCGGCGGGGGACAACTCCGACGAGGCCTTCATCCCGTGACGGTCGTGATCTGCCGGCAGCTGGCACCGGTGATGGCCGATCTTGCCGCCAACCGGGAGCTGACCTGCGCAGCCGTGGGGGAGTCGATCGACGCCGGCGCCCAGCTGGTGATCCTGCCCGAGCTGATCACGTCCGGCTACGTCTTCGAGTCGATGGACGAGGCGCGATCGGTGGCCATCACCCCCGACCACGAACTGTTCGCCGACTGGGCCGCCCTGGCGGCCAAGGGGTCGGCCGTCGTCATCGGGGGGTTCTGCGAAACCGGTCCGGGCGGCACCGTCTACAACAGCGCGGCCGTGGTGGACGGCTCCGGGGTGCTGGCGGTCTACCGGAAACTGCACCTCTGGGATACCGAGAAGAACTTCTTCACCCCCGGTTCAGCGGTGCCCCCCGTGGTCGAGACGCAGCACGGGCGGATCGGCGTGATCATCTGCTACGACCTGGAGTTCCCCGAGCTGACGCGATCGGTCGCCCTCCGCGGAGCCGACCTGCTCGCGGTGCCGACCAACTGGCCGCTGATCTACTGTCCGGAGGGGGAGCGAGCGCCGGAGGTTCAGGTGGGTATCGCCGCCGCTCGCGTCAACCGGATGTCGATCGCCTGCTGCGACCGGGTCGGCACCGAGCGCGGGCAGGAGTGGACCGGCGGGACGACCATCATCAGCGAGAGTGGATGGGTGGTCGCCACCGCGGACGAGGCCGGGATCGCCCGGGCGGACCTCGACCTGACGCTGGCCCGTGACAAGGTGCTCACCCCGCTCGCCCACGTCTTCGGTGATCGCCGTCCGGAGTTCTACGGCGCGCTCACCGCCAAGGACTGAGTCCCCTCAGGCGCGTGACGTCACCTCGTCGCCGCGCTCCCTGGCTGGTGCCGCC
The DNA here is from genome assembly GCF_040546275.1 of Nakamurella sp. UYEF19. NCBI lineage: Bacteria > Bacillati > Actinomycetota > Actinomycetes > Nakamurellales > Nakamurellaceae > Nakamurella > Nakamurella sp. UYEF19. Next base: position 49,199 of record NZ_JBEPNO010000029.1, read on the forward strand.
GGAGTCTGCTGGATGGTCGGCGTGGATCGCACCAGGATCAGCACCAGAACGCCCGCGACGAGACCGGCGATCCCGGCCGTCCAGAACGCACCCTGCAGACCGGCGATCGACGCCCGGTGGACCAGTGCGATCGTCGCGGCTGCGTTCTCCGACCCGGCCTGGGCAACGATCCGTCCGGCCTGACCGCCCGCAAGGGCGTGGGACAGATCCCCGGATCCGGGCAGCCCGGCGGCCTGGAAACTCGTAGCCGCCCGGGAGGCGAAGATGCTGCCCAGGACTGCGATCCCGATCGCAAAACCGAACTGCCGCATGGTGTTGACCAGACCGGATGCCATGCCGCCGCGCTGTACCGGCACCGCACCCATGGCCGACGAGGACAAGGTCGGGGTGGCCAGTCCGACGCCGATACCGGTGACGACGAAGCCGACCATCAGGGCAGGCCAGCTCGAGGAATCCTGCAGGAAGAGGGCGTCCAGCACGGCGCCCAGCCCGATCAGCAGCATGCCGGCACCGATGATCGGGCCCGGGGCACGATTGTGCAGCAACCGGCCGATGGCCGCGGAGACGAAGAAGGCGGCGCCTGCCAGGGGAAGCCCGACCAGGCCGGCCTGGATCGGCGAGAGGCCGAGGACCGACTGCAGCCAGATCGAGGTGTAGGTCAGCGATGCGAAGGCCGCGACGTTGAGGATCAGGGCTGCGAGAAGGGTGCCGACGAAGGATCGGCCGCGGAACAGCGTCAGATCGACCATGGCGTATCGGCTCCGGCTCTCGATGAGGACGAACGCCGTCAGAGCAAGCACGGACACGATCATCGGCACCCAGCTCGTCCACGATCCCCAGCTGGCATCACCGGCGCGGATGAGCCCGAAGGTGAGGGCACCGGCCGCGACCGTGAACGTGGCGGTCCCGGCATAGTCGACCCGGCCGCCGACGAGCGGCTCGTCGACCGACAGCACCTTCAAGGCCATCACGATGGCGATGACGCTGACCGGCAGGTTCACGAAGAAGATCCAGTTCCAGGACAGCCCTTGCGTCAGCAGACCGCCGAGAACCGGGCCGATGGCCGCCGAGGCACCGCTGACCGCCCCCCAGACCCCATAGGCGATGCCCCGGTCCTTGCGCTGGTACGAGGCATTGAGCAGCGCGAAGGTGGTGGCGAACATAGCGGCGCCGCCGATGCCCTGAACGGCGCGAGCCGCAATCAGCACGCCGGCGTTCGGTGCGAGCCCGCAGACGAGCGAGGACACCGCGAACAGGGCGAGCCCCGCCACGTAGGAGCGGCGGTGGCCGATCAGGTCGGCGAGGCCACCGATGCCCAGCAGCAGCGCGGCCAACGCAAGGGCGTAGGCGTCGACCACCCACTGCAGGGAGGTGAAGGAGGTCGACAGGCCCTTGGCCATGTCGGGGAGGGCGACGTTCACGATCGTCACGTCGACCAGCAGCATGAAGGTGCCGAGGGATACGACGACCAGAGGTAGCCATTTGCGCATGAGGTAACTCCTGTGGGAACGAACGAGCCCGAGGTCGCGAACTCGAGGTGGACTGGAGACCAGTCTGCCTTCGGAGGCCTTCCCCGACAGAGCTGGCCCGGAGAATCTCGTAGGATTCCTCCATGAAGCAATCCGTGCCGTCGGATATCGGCATTGTCGATGATCTCGACAGGAAAATCCTCCAAGCCCTGCAGATCAACGGACGGGCTGCCTTCAGCCTGATCGGTGAGGTCGTCGGGGTGTCCGAGCAGACCGTCGCCCGCCGGTACCGCAGGTTGCGCGAGCAGGGCGTCGTCCGGGTGGTCGGACTGGTGGATCCGACACGGCTCGGACAGCTCGACTGGATGGTCCGCATCACCTGCCGCCCCGATGCCTCGGGGGCACTGGCGGCGGCCCTGGCCCGTCGCGACGATGTCGCCTGGGTGTCACTGACCGGTGCGGGCAACGAGATCGTCGCCTCGCTCCGCGCCCGCACGCAGGACGCCCGGGAGGAGCTGCTCCTGCGGCGTCTGCCGAAGACCGAACAGGTGCTCGATCTCGCGGCCGCCATCGTGATGCATCGCTTCACCGGGCTCTACGACAACGACTGGCAGGCCTACCGCGGCGGCCTCGGTGACCAGGCCGTCGCGGCGCTCGCTCACGCCAGAGGCGGGCAACCGGACACCGTCCAACCCGACGCTCGACCCTCCGAGCCGAGTGAGATCACCTCCGGCGCAACGGTTCCTGCCGCACCGCTACTACCCGAGGACCAGCCCCTGCTGGCTGCGTTGGCCCGTGACGGACGGACACCCATCTCAGTGCTGGCCAAGGCGTCTGGCTGGTCGCAGGGCCGCACCCGTCGCCGGTTGGACACCTTGATCGATGACGGCGCCCTCTACCTGGACGTCGACCTGTTCATGCCTGCCCTGGGATTCCCACTGATGGCCATGCTGTGGATGACGGTGGAGCCGCAACACCTGGACGCCTTCGGAAATGCCCTGGTGAAGGAGAGCGCGGTGACGTTCGCCGGTGCCATCACCGGCTCCTCGAACATCTCGGCCGCTGTTGCGCTGACGGAGGTCGATTCGCTCTACCGGTTCGTCAACCGCGTCGGCGATCTCGCTCCCGGGCTACGGCAGTTGGAGATCGCACCGGTCATCACTCGGATCAAGCAGGCCGGATCCCTGGTCATCGGCGATCGACTCGGCGAACCGCGGCCGGCTTCGGGACGCTGACGCATCCTGACGGGCACTCGCGCGTCCATGGGTCATGAGCTCGATGCAGAAGACAGCCCACCGCCGAACCGACCAGCACATCGCCGACCACCGTGCCGCAAGAAATCCCACCGGTCACCGCCACGCCTCCCCGGCTGCCGCCCGTCCCGCGGTGGCCGCAGTCGACCTCTCTACGACCGAGAACTGCGACGACGGCTGCCACTACTGTCAGGGTCCTGAGACCGACTGACAGCACGGCTATCTCGCTCCGATCAACGCGAGATTCAAGCCAGCGGCAACGGTTTGTCCCCGAGGCCGATGATCGTGCCGACGAGCTGATCCGGTTCGGCAACGGAAGCCACGCACGACAGCTGGTAATTGCCCTGACGAAGCGCTGCCGTCGTCAGGGGCGTCAACCGGTCGTAGAGCGGCTCTTCGAGGACGTACACGCCGATCTTGAGCCGTCCACCCTTGCCAGGGTCGGCGGTCCGCATGGCCCGGCCGGCCATCCCCAGACAGGACTTGTTGATCTGGGCAACGCTCTGCTGGACTCCGAACACCTCGGTCGTGGCGATGATCTCCAGCGGATGGGGGATGACGCACGACTGCGGTCGCTCGGGTGCACGGAAGGCCGCCCAGCACGATGCGAAGATCGGCGGCAGCACACCGCGGTCCAGTGCCCCGCCGATCCGACCGCGGTAGGTGGTGTTGTCTCCGGTGGCGCCGATGCAGGCCGTCCAGCTCTGGCCGGCCGCCCGCTGCAGCGGCGTCGGGCCGATCGAGAGCGACGCGATGTTGATCACCGTCTGCCACCCGATACCCGGGGTGGTGATGGTGGCCGGGTCGAACGGGCCGACCGACCCGACGTAGTTCACCTCGGCGAGTTCGCACAGCGAACTGGCCGATTGGTACGTGCCGATCGTCGCGGTGGCCAGCGGGTGGGCGGTTGGATCCACCGAGGTGACCTCTCCGACGATCGGCCCGGAGCAGGCACCGTACGTCGCCCACGGATACTTGATCCGGGTGTCGGTGTCGTCGACGTAGGTGGCGTGAGACAACCCCGTCAGCCCCACCAGGCAGTCACCCGTCTGCGGCGGCGGTGGCACGACGGCCGCGACCGGCCTGCCCGGCACGGCCCGTCCGGCGATCCCGGGGACCACCACCGCAGCCAACGCGAGCACCACCAGCACCAGCATGCCGATCCTGCGTCGATCCACGTGCTCCTTCCTACACCCGGCCGGATGCAGAGCGGTCGGAGGTTGACGTCCGCCGCGCAACGGCGATGATGGGACGACCACATGCGACGGACCGGCAACGACGCCGATCCGCGTGTCCACGAGGGGATCTCCTGTCATGACGGAGCCTGATCAGTCGTCAACCGAGCGTAGGGCGGGATGGGGCGGTGACGAGGTCACCCGCGACCACGGTGACGAGGTCACCCACGACCACGGTGACGAGGTCACCCACGACCACGGTGACCGGGCCCCGGCCGAAGCCGGTTGGGACGGCGACGAGGTCGTCCGGGATCAGGGTGACAAACCACCGGCCACCGACCCGGGATGGAGCGGCGCGGAGATCGTCAAGGACGCCGGATCGCATCGGAAGTCAGACGACGGTGCCGGGTGGAGCGGCGACTCGGTGGTGGAGGACAGCGGTCAGGGGGCCTGACAGCTGGGGCACCAGAACAGGTTTCGTCCCACCAACTCGGCTGTGGCGACGGCCGTCCCGCAGATCCGGCAGGGCAGCCCGGTCCGCCGGTAGACGTAACTCGCCTCCGCCCGACCGAGTCGCCCGGTCCGGCGGGCCCGATGCTCCGGCCGCACGGTCTCGATGCGTCCGGCGCGGACTCCGGCCCGCATCAGCACCATCAGGTCGGCCCACATCTCCGCCCAGAGCTCTGGCTCGATCGTCCGACCGGCACGGTAGGGGTCGACCCGGTGGCGGAACAGCAGTTCGGCGCGGTAGACGTTGCCGATGCCGGCCACCACGCTCTGGTCCATCAGCAGCGCGGCGATCGTCACCCGGCTGCGAGAAATCTTGCGGTAGGCCAGATCCGGGTCGCTCTTGGCCCGGATCGGGTCCGGCCCGAGCCGGCTCAGCACGGCGTCGACGGCCGGCGGATCCATCAGCTCGCAGGCCGTCGGACCGCGTAGATCCGTCCAGTGCCCGTCGGAGACGAGCCGCAGGCGCAGTGCGCCGCGGGGCTCGGGCGGCTCGCCGGAGCCGGTGGTGAACTTCCCGTACAGGCCCAGGTGCACGTGCAGGGTGGGGGCATCCTCGTAGTACTGGAAGAGATGTTTGCCGTAGGCCTCGACGTGCAGCAGCAACCGGCCGTCGAGGGCTTCCGCGCCGCCCGCGAATCGACCCTGCGGACTGGACGCGGCGACCACCTGGCCGGCGAACATCTTCTGCTGACTACGCGCAAGTCGGTGCAGCGTATGGCCTTCAGGCATCGAGTTGCTTTCTCACGACCGCACTCTACGTGCGCCGCGGCCCGGTCATCGTCGCCGCAGATCAACGTGTATCAGTGGCACTGTGCCGCGCTCCTGTTCGTGACGACGTCCCGAGGATGCCCCGAGGGAAGTCCGCTACGGCGATGTTCGATTCCGACCCATGCCGGGTCGGAACCGAACGCCGCCGATGCCCGTCGTACCACCCATTCCATGCCTTCGACACCAGCACCCTGCATCATGATCTGGAGAACGACGATGCCCGCTTCCGCCGCCGCGGCCGACAAGTCGAAGAGCGCCCGCCGTCGTCCGGCGACCACCGTCGCCACCGGCTGTTGCATCGACGACGCCACCGGCTGTTGCATCGACGACGCCACCGGCTGTTGCATCGACGACGCCATCGGCCGATGGAGCATCGACGCCCTGCGATCGACCTTGAGGGTCTCGGTCAAGGTCGGCCTGTTTGCGACCGTGCACGGCACGTTCGCCGACGTCACCGGGCATGTCGACGTGGCGGCCGACCCGTCGCGGAGCCGGGTCGAGGTCGCGGTTGCCACCGGTTCCCTGTCCAGCGGCAGCTCCTGTGTGGACGCCCTGCTGCACGGCGCCGGCGTAGTGGACAGTGCGAGGAACCCGTCGATCTCATTCGTCTCCCGAGCGATCAGAGCCGGCGCCGAGGCCGGGACCTGGTTCCTCGACGGGCTGCTGGCCACCAACGGCGCCGTCCTGGACGTCACCCTCGAGATGTCCGACCCGATCGCCACCGGTGGCGCCTTGCTGTTTCGGGCCACCGGATCCCTACCGTCGAAGGAAGCCGTCCGGCTGCTCTCGCAGCAGGGAGTCGAGCGGGTCCTCGGCCGGACCATGGGCCTGGACCTGACGATCGTCGCCGTTCCCGGCCGCTGACCCCTTGCTCGTTTCGGCCGAACGACCGCTCAGCCCTGGATCAGGGCTGCGACGGCTTGCCCGCGGTGTAGAGCCAGGTGTGGAACAGACCGGTCAGATTCTTGTGCGACATCGCGGTGGCCAATGCGGTGAACTGGGCCGTGGTGCCGTGCCCGTACCGGTGGACCGATGCCCAGGTCTTCAGGATCCGGAAGAACGTGGTGTCGCCGACCGCCTTCCGGAGTTCGTGCAGGACCATCGCCCCCCGGTTGTACGGCGGGTCGGCGAAGATGAACTCTCCGGCCCCCGGATCGGCGACCGGGAAGGCCCAGAGGTCGGCTCCGGCCGGTGAGGCGTAGAGCTCGGCGAAGATCTTGTCCGCGGTCTGCCCGCCGGTGTGCTCGGAGTACAGCCACTCGGCATAGGTCGCGAAGCCCTCGTTGAGCCAGATGTCCTTCCAGCGCGTCACACTCACCGAATCGCCGAACCACTGGTGGGCAAGTTCATGCACCAGTGTCGAGGTGTCCGGCGCCCGGTCGAACAGCGGCCTGGTCTGGGTCTCGAGCGCATATCCGACCGACGGCGCGTGCATCACGATGGCCCCGGTGGAGGAGAACGGATACGGGCCGAAGGTCTTCTTCTCCCAGGCCAGGATCGCCGGCAACTTGGCCAGCACCGGCGCCGACGCCGCGGCCTCCCGCGGATCGACGGCCACGTAGACCGGCAGGCCATCGGCCCGGTACGTGTTGATCTGGAACTTGCCGATCGACGCCGTGGCCAGATAGGCAGCCATCGGTTGCCGCTGACGCCAGTGCGTGGTGGTGGTCTTCGAAGTCGTGCGCTGCGACAGCAGTTCACCGTTGCCCACGGCCTGGTAACCCTTCGGCACCGTGATCGTCACGTCGAAGGACGACTTGTCGATCGGCTGGGAGTTCGAGGGGAACCACGTCATCGCGCCTTGTGGCTCGCTGCCGACGAAGGCGCCGGTGTCCGTGCGGATCCAGCCGTCGGGCGATCCGTCCGGGTCGGTGACCTCCTGTGGAATCCCGCTGTACCGGACGTCGACGGTGAAGCGGCACCCGCGCGACAGGTACCGCGACGGGGTGATGATCAGTTCCTGACCGCTCCGGCTGAACGTGGCCCTGTGGCCGTCCACCAGGACCGAGGCCACGGTGAACCCGGAGAGGTCGAGGTCGAAGCGGGAGAGATCCTGGGTGGCGGTCGCGGTGACGACGGCGTGACCGACGAACTTGCCGGTGTCCGGCACGTACCCGACGTCGAGGTCGTAGTGGGAGACGTCGAACCCGCCGTTGCCCGACAGCGGAAAGTACGGGTCGCCGGCGCCGGCCGCGCCGGGTGTCGGCTTGGCGTGGCCCCAGCCATGCCCAGGGCCGGGGTGGGTGGCCGAGCGGATCACCACCGACGCGGCCGAGGCCGGCGCCTGGCCGGCCAGGGTGACCACGCAGACCGCCGCTGCGACGAACGTCAGACGAGTTCTCAGCTTCCTCATGGCCAGGACTCTAACAACACCCATGAACGGTCGAACGGGTGGAATCGTCTCGAATCCGCTCTGGGGTACCGGTTGTCGGTGGTAGGAACTAGCGTGATGGCGATATGGGCGTTGTGCCCGACCTGCCACCCGCAGCACCCCTTCGACATCGGAGCACGATCATGCAGCAGGTCTCGAACCGGCGGCGCCTGCCCCGCGCCCTGGGGCTTTTCGTCATCACCTTCGGACTGGTCGTCCTCGGCGGCGGCGTTGCGGTAGCGGCCGACAAGCCCACGCCGGCGATCGACGTCTCCGCCCATCACACGATCACCCAAGGCCAGACGCTGACCGTCCGCGTCTTCGTCCACCCCTCGGCTTCGTCGAGCGGTTCGGGCAACGGTGGGTCGACAATTCCACCGGCCTCCAGCTTCCCGGACACCACTCCTAGCTCTACCGCCAGAACCACACCCGGCACGCCGACCAGCGCCACCACGAAAACGACGCTGACGACACCGACCACCCGGAGGACGGCTACCAGCGAGACAACGCCCACCACCGCGACCACTGCTACGACTGCTACGACTGCTACGACTGCTACGACTGCTACGACGACGACTCCCACCGCCGACACGGCGGTCAACGGTGCCACGGGCGTTGCCGGCCTCACCGACGAGACCGGGCCTCCCATGACCACGACCGACACCACGACGAGCAGCAGCAGTTCGATCGAGGTACCCAGGCTCCCCCCACCCAACGGTCTCCGCATGGATGGGGCGGTGTTCGCCGCCGCGGCGGACGATCTCGGCCCGGTCTCCGGCCAGGTGACGATCTACAACGGCGACGAGGCGCTCGGCGTCGGGTCGCTCAACGACACCGGCAACACGATCATCGTGGCGGACACCAGCGAACTGCACCCGGGCAGTTTCAACCTGCGGGTGGCCTACTCGGGCGACAACACCTTCGCCCCGACGTCGGTGACGCTGTCGTTGACCGTGGTGCTGGTGGCGTCCACGCCGACCGTCGAGACGACAACCGTTGCAGCACCGGCCCTTGCGACCACCGGCTTTGCCGCCACGAACGGACTCGGGTACGCGTTCCTGCTCGTCGGCGCCGGTTTCCTGCTCCTCTTGGCTGCCACCAGGGCCACCGGCCGGCACCGCCTCTGAGTCGCTTGCTTAGCCCGATATCCAAGCAACGAGACCAGGCCGGCCGATTCGGCTCGACACGGCTGGGATCATCCAGTCATGACCATCTGTACCCCGGCCCGGCGATGACGTCCGCCGCCGACGCGCACCGGATCGACGCGCCGCTGCGGGTCAACGAGAGGCTGACCATCGGCCTGGACGAGCTGAACTGGCGGTTCTCCCGCTCGTCCGGTCCGGGCGGTCAGGGGGTCAACACGGCCGACAGCCGGGTGGAGCTGACCTGGAACCCGGGGTCCTCCGTTGGATTGGCGGCGGCCGGCGAGGCATTCCGCGCCCGGCTGCTGGATCGGTTGGCCGGCCGGTTGGTCAACGGATCGGTGGTGATCGCGGTGTCGGAACACCGCGCCCAGCTCCGGAACCGGGAGACTGCGCGCCTCCGGCTGATCAGGATCCTGCGCGACGCGTTGGCACCCCCGCCGGCTGCGCGGCATCCAAGCCGCCCCAGCCGGGGTTCGATCGAGAGGCGACTGGCCGGGAAGAAGGCCAGATCGGCGGTGAAGGCGACCCGCTCGAGCCGCGGTCACCGGTCGGAGGACCAGTGAGCCGGGCTGGGTCCGGTGCCTGACTGCACTGATCGGTCATGGTCCTGGTCGGCCGGGCCAACTCCGGCTGACACGTCCAGGCGGACTCCGTCGAGTGCTCCGTCGCAAACCGAAAGTTGGTGACCCAGATGCTCGTTCAGTCAGGTGCAGCAGCGGTGACAAGGATTCGTTGCATGAGATCGAAAGTCGTCAGCACCTGGGCGGCTTCGTGCTGCATCGATAGCAGCGCGGGGTCGCCGGCTGCGTCCTCGGCCAGGGCTGCCTCCCAGAGCCGCCGTTCGGCGGCGTGCCATTGCTCCATCTCGCTCACCTGTACCCCAGAGAACCCGGCGCTCGACAGGTCCGTGAACAAGTCGATGCGCCTCAGCCGTGGGGGCACCCGCTCGTCGTGACGGTCGCGAGGCTGCCAACACGTCAAGGCCACGCGGCCGCCGGGCCGGAGCACCCGCTTACACTCCAGGATCGCAGCGCCGGGAGGATCGGCGAACTGCACGGAATCAACGCACACGACGGCGTCCACGGAACCAGACGGCAAACCGGTGTCGGCGAGGTCACCGGCCAGAAACTCGGCGCGGCCGCCCATTCCGAAGTTTGGGACCATCTCACGTGCACGGGCCAGCGCCACGGTCGAGAAGTCGACGCCGATCAGGGCAGCGCCGCTCCGCCGCGCGATTTCAAGTCCGTAGCCACCACGCCCGCAGGCCAGGTCGAGCAGTGTGCTGCCAGCGGCCAGGTCGAGCGACCCCATGATCGTGGAGATGCCCTCCCACGGCAGCAGACTGGAAGATTCCAACCCGAGCGGTAGACCCAAGTACTCCTGGTAGATCTCGGCGCATCGAGCGGACGGTTGCATGTTCGCGTACCAGTCATCGAATTCGGCCGCCCTCGGGGCTGTCACCCCACGACTATGACAGCCCGTCGTGGGTCTATCGAGGAGCGCAAGGCGCGGCAGCCCGAGTGGCCGGCGGACAGAGAAAGCTCAGCCGTCGACCGGCGACTGAAATCGTACGAGGTAGCCGTCCGGGTCGGCCACCAGGAACTGCCGCACTGCGGCGACGTCCGTGCCGACCTGGTACTGCTTGGTCTCCGGCGGCATGAACAGCTCGACGCCGGCTGCGCCGAGCGAGACAGCGACCTCGTCAGCATCGGGCACGATGATCTGGAAGTTGATGCCGCGACCCAGCGGACGTTCGAGCGGACCAGTGATCCAGTTCCGACCGACTCCCACCTCTTCCAGCATCAGGTGAGCAGTCCCTAGCATGATGTAGGCGAACCGCTCCTCCGGGCGTGCGTATCGAATCTTGAAACCGCAGGCCGAGCACCAGAACCCGACGCTCAGCTCGATGTCACTGACCAACAATTCGGGGACCAGGCCCGGCTCGCGCATCGCCACCTGAAGACCCTCTCACGCCGCTGACGTTCGCCTGAGCCAGCCGTCCGACAGCCGATCCCCAGACGAGAATTGACCCAGCACTGGGATCACAAGAACTCGGGTCAGTCGACACGTCGAGGTCATCTCCGGCGTCGACGGCGGCTGCCAGGTCGAAGCCCATTCCGCGTCACCTATCAATCAGAGTTTCGCGATGAAAGCCAGCCACTACTGCGGTTGTGGAGCCGCCGTTCCTGGTCTTGGCAGGATCATCGCGCGGACCGGCTCCTCGGTCGGGGGGAGCCAGTCAGGTCGAACCCGCCCTACCTCGTGCCAGCCCCGGGTCAGGTAGAGGCTCACCGCGTCGAGGTGACCGGCCACCACGTCCAGCACAGGTGCCCCACCGTCGGAGAGTGCTCTCTCGGTAGCCCGGGCGAGCAGCGCAGAACCGATGCCGCGCCGGACCACGCGACGATCTGCGTACAGCACGCTGACGCAGCGCAACTGTGTGATGGGCACACCGTGCGCGGCCGCCCACATCCGCCCGAGTTCGTCCTCGGTCACGGATTGGATCGCGACGTGGCCGACGACGTCGCCGTCCAACTCGGCAACCCACGCCTCGATCTCGCTGGGGCGACGCAGGAAACGCTCGGGTCCGAGATCTGGTGGCCAGTGGAAGGGATACTGCGTCTCAGCCTGCTGCATTGCGAGAATGTCGAGCAGCGGCGGTATGTCGACGTCGCGCCGGGGTCGGGTCAGCACAGTGGGCACGAGTCGAGTGTAGAAGCGTGGTCCGCCGAGGCATTCTGGTTCGATCAGCAGTGGACGGAGGCGAGCAGGCCGACCGAGGGAAGTTCCCCGGTGGCGATGAGATCCTCCTCTGTGTCGCGCATGGCGTTGAGCGCCTGTCCAGCCTGCGTGGTGGGCACCGTCCACGTGCCGCCGCGCCCGTCGACGAGCCGCCAGAGGATGCTCGTGTCCGACGTGATCAGGTTGACGCCGATGCGGCCGATGGCATCGAGCATGGCAGAGCCGGTGTGGAGAGTTTGATGGCCGGCGATCCAGGCGTCGAGCAGTTGCTCCGAGGGATGATCGGCGTCGAGCAGACCAGCGGCGACCAGTTCTGCCCGGTGGCCGTAGACGAAGGCGGCGGCAGCGTCATCGACTGGTTCCCACGCGAATTCTTCGACAATGACCTGTCCGTCGGGGGCGAGCAGCGTGGCGGCATGCGCCAAGGTGTCGTGCAGGTTCTCGGCGTGGTGCATTGACCGCGTGAACAGCACGACGTCGTACTCGCCTGCGACGTCCTTGATGTCGGCTTGCAAGACCCGCACTCCACGTCGGCTGGCAGATTCTGCCATTGCTGCATTGCGGTCGACGCCGGTGACGTCGTACCCCACGGTCGCCAGTGCGGCGGCGAGAGCGCCGTCACCGCAACCTACCTCGACGATGCGCGCTGGGGGAGCAGGACGAATGGGCACCAACTGGGCGAGTGTATGAGGCACAGCGATCGTTGATAGATACACGTGGGCATCCGCTAGTTGAATTTCAGGCCTGCAAACTCCCCATGAATCTACGGCCAGTTCAGGACAGCAAGCCAGCGATCCCCGGGCGCATTCTGCGTCACGTGGGCCGTTCAGCTGGCAGACTGCCTCGACCTCGATCGGGAGGAGGTGCGACACCGTGTCATTGATGGTCCTCGCGCCTCTGCGAGCTGATTGTGCGGCCGACGATGGGAGCGTTGCCAGCAACCGCGAATGGCACCCGTACTCGTCGCGTTGGGAGGGCTGGTCCCGTCCTACTCGGCACCCACGATGAACAGGTCTGATAGCTCCGGCTGACCGGTGGTTCGACCGACTGATGCTTCTACCTGTGCAACCTGCGTCGTGGGTCGGTTTTCGCAGCCACTCTTGCCCGGCCTGACCAGGTGAGACAGCCCCGACCGGTGTCCGTTTCGGGGGACTGTCGGTTCTACCTGTGCAACCGGCGTGGTGGGTCGGCCCTGCGAGCCACCCTCGCCCAGCAGCACCATCCTGACGACGCCCCCGACCCCGCCGATTCCTACTGGGAACCCGGCCCGGCGCAGACCGCGATCGACGCCGTCGCCACCGCGGTGGACGGCCTGCTCGAAGTGGACCCGACCGCCCCCGGCACCGGCGCCACCCTGGACCTGCTGCGCGCCGTCGAAATGCAGACCCGCCGGCTCTACGGCATGTCGGTGTCCGTCATCTCCCAGATGGACCACCGCGGCCTCGCCGCCCCCGCCGGGCAACTGTCCACCACCTCCCTGGTCCGGCAGATCATCAACATCAGCCGCACCGACGCCGCCGCCCGCGTCCGCCGCTCCGCAGCGACCAGCGTCGGCACCGGGATGTCCGGCGCCCCCATCCCCGCGCGGCTACCGCTGCTCGCCGCCGCCGTCCACGCCGGAACCATCGGACCCAGACACGCCGACCTGGTCACCGGGGTGTTCAAAACCTTCGACGCGTCGGTGCCGCAGGAGCTGCGGGAATCGGTGGAGACATTCCTGGTCGCCGAAGCCACCGTGGCGGATCCGTCGACGTTCGATCAGGTGTGCCGCAGCATCATCCTCGCCGCCAACCCCGACGGGCCGCAGGAGGAGAAGGACGCCCACGACAAGCAGGAATTTCACATCGGCGCGCGCCGACCCGACGGACTGACCAAAGTGTGGGGGCTGCTGGATGATTTGACCGTGGAATCGCTGCGGGTGGTGTTCGGGGCGGGCGATGTGCGCACCCGCCGCCGACCGCAACAAATGCGACGCCCCCGACCCCGACCCCGCCGGCGACCCCGACCCGGCCGGTGACACGCCCAGCGAGACAACCGGCGATACGACGCCGACCGCGGACGCCGACGAGCCGAGTGGCGCAACCGCGGACGCCGACGAGGCGAGTGGCGCAACCGCGGACGCCGACGAGGCGAGCGGCCCCACCGCGGACGCCGACGAGGCGAGCGGCCCCACCGCGGACGCCGACGTCGACCTCGACCTCGACGTCGATGTCGATGTCGACCTCGACCTCCAGGTAGCAGCGTCCCCGCCGCCGAGGCACCACCCGGCGAGCACACCACCGACGGCCCGGTCACCGACCTGACATCCGAGCAGGTGGCAGAACCACCAGCCGACCCCGACAACCGAGTCGAAGCCGCAGACGTCCACGACCCCGGCGAACCTTGCGGAACCGGCGACCCCAGCGAAACTCGCATGGCCGACAAGACCGAAAACGATCCGACCGCAACCGATGTCGGCCCGCTGCCGATCTGGCGGGCACCACGCGTGCCCTACCAGTGGGCGCCGCTGGGCACCCTGCCCGGCGACTACCTCCACCT
>NZ_JBEPNO010000030.1:0-61675 GCF_040546275.1 Nakamurella sp. UYEF19
GCTTTGACGAACCCGCGTTGGGGCTCAACCCCGCGACACCACCAGATCTATCGCGCAGAGGGAAGGGCCAGCATCTCAAGAAAGATCGAGGTTAGCGGCTGCCTGTCGTGCTGTTCGCTCTGCTCCAGCTGCGCACAGCCCGGGTTCAGGGCCAGCGGGACTGCGGTCGAGTAAATTCCCGCAGCCGATGTCGCCGAAAAGGGCATTGTTGCCAGTTTTCCGGTTGGCGAACCTGGAGTCCTGGAGGTGAGCGTGACGCTCGACGAGGTAGCGGCTACTGCGCGGCGACCTCGGACCAGACCGGTTGTGTTCCCAACTTCGCAGAGTGCACCCGCTTCCGTGCCGCTTGTCAAGGCGGCGGCCCAACCTACCAATTTGACCTGTTGATACCGACCCGCTGCCGCCCGGTGTCAAGAGGCAACTGACCCGGAGTGGGCCGTTTTGGTCATCACCTATGGGTGGGGAACCAGAATGGATGCCGCAACCCGTACCTGTGCAGCGAGCGAGCTCTGAGCCTCCGGCAGCTTCAGCCGACTGGTGGTCAGCGTCATCAACACCGTGAGTTTTCGGCCCCATTTTGGTTCCCATTGCGGGCCGCAAGGGTGATTGCCGATGGTGGATGTGCTGGTGCCTTGTCGGTCGGGTTCGATCCTGTGCCCGGGCCCATCGACTTGAATTTGTTTCGGGACCATGCTTGAGGAGTCAAAGTTTCTCTATAGCAGGGAGTTCCACCGTGACGTACAACAGCACCGTACTCATTTTCAGCCTGAAGGATGCGAGCCGCTCGCCGCGTCTGCTGGCCGAGCTGCGCCGCGATTCAGATGTTCGACAGGCGCTCATCGTGGAGCGCAGAATGGATGGGCAATTGCATGTGAGAGATGTTGACATTCCCCGTGGAGCGGGCGTTCCGGTGGTCACCGGTGGTGCGATCGGCGCTCTGATCGGCGTCTTGGGTGGGCCGTTGGGGATGCTGCTCGGCTGGTCGGTCGGCGCCCTGGGCGGGCTGGCGTACAGCGCGGTCGATTCCGACGAGGACGAGGATGGTCTGCACATCCTGTCGGCGGGTATCGCCCCGGGCGGCAACGTGGTGTTGGCCGAGGTCATCAACGATGTGTACCCCGCCGAACAGCGGGCCAAGGAGTACGACGGCAGCGTCGTGCGGGTGCCAGGCGACCAGATCGCCTACGAGGTCGAATCGGCCCGGGTGGCAGCAGAACTGGCCGCGGACGCCGCACGAAAGGCTCGGCACGAAAGGAAGTCCGCCGACTTCAAAGCCGGCATGCACCGCCTGTTCCACCACGACAAGGCCGATGCCTGAACCGCACCGGGTCACCCTTCGCAACAGATCCCCGGGTGGTGCAGGCACCGGGCCCCGAGTGTGGTGACCCGGTGACTTCGGCTCCGAGCCTGCCGCGGGCGGCACCCGTCGGTGAGGTCCGGGCGCCCAGGATCGCCGCGATGTGCCGTGGGCTATGCGGGCATGCGCGGCGTGAGGCAGTCCATCACCAGGTCCAGTAGGTGGCGCGATCGTGCTTCCCACCGGTCATCGGTGTCCAGCCGCCAGAGAAAGCCGACCAGCAGCAGCATCTCTTCCGCGTCGATGTCGTGGCGCACGGTGCCGGTCGATTGTCCCGCGTCCAGCAGGGTGCTCATGGCCCCGATGATCGAGTCGTAGCCTTCGTCGGCCAATTTCTGCCGGATCACCAGGTCCAGCGCATCGGCAAGGCCGTGCTTGATGCGGCCGTAGGAAGCCAGCCGGTCCAGCCATTCACGGATGGCGACCGGGGCTGGAAGCGCGGCCGCCAGCTGGGGGGCAGCTTCGATCAGCTCCTGGACGTCCTTTCGATGCACCGCCAGCACCAACGCCTCTCGGGTCGCGAAGTGCCGGTACAACGTCCCCTGCCCCACCCCGGCAGACTTCGCGATCGACTGCAGGGAGGCTTCCCCTGAGTGGGCCAGGGCCTTTCTGGCCGCGACCAGGATGCGCTCGCGGTTCATGGCTGCATCCGCCCGCAGCCCATGCGACACCTCAGTGCTCGACTCCGGTGAAGCCATCACTGATTCAGCCTTCCGCCGACGTCACCCTTGCCCGGATGACGCACACGTTGCTAAGCGGACAGTCGGAAAGGTCGGCGAGATCGCGAAGGCCGTGGCGTTTTTGGCCTCCGATGACTCAAGTTTCATCCACGGTGTCGAGCTGTTCGCTGATGGCGGACTGGCTCAGGTCTGAGAACAGGGAAAACGAATATGAGTGGAATCAGCAACAAAGTGGTGGCCATCACCGGAGCAAGCAGCGGCATCGGCGAGGCCAGCGCACTGCTGCTGGCCGAGCGGGGCGCCAAACTTGTCCTGGGGGCCAGACGCACCGAACGCCTGGCCATCCTGGCCGACCAGATCAGGGCGGCCGGCGGCGAGGCGGTGTTCCTGGGCATCGACGTCACCCGCCGCGATGACCTGCTGGCCCTGGTGCGGCTCGCGGTCGACACCTTCGGCCATCTGGATGTCATGATCAACAACGCCGGGGTCATGCCGATCTCGCCGCTGGATGAGCTACGCGTCGAGGATTGGGAGGCGATGATCGATGTCAACATCAAGGGTGTCCTGAACGGCATCGCCGCAGCACTACCGGTGTTCCGGAGCCAGCACCACGGCCACATCATCAACACCTCCTCCACTGCCGCACTCAAGGTGGTCCCGAATATGTCGGTCTACTCCGGCACCAAGATGGCGGTCCGAGCCATCTCCGAGGGCCTGCGGCAGGAGGCCGGTCCCCACCTGCGCGTGACGGTGGTGCTGCCGGGCATGACCTCGACCGAGGGCGCCGGAGGTGTCACCAATCCTGAGATCCGAGCCGGCCTGCAAGCCTCGCTCGACAGCATGGCGATGCCTGCCTCGGCGGTCGCCCGCGCCATCGCGTTCGCGATCGAGCAACCAGAGGAGGTCGACGTCGGCGAGATCGTCGTCCGACCCACGGCGCAGGCGTGATGACCAATGGTTGGGCTAAATGCGCCCGGCTTTGAATTAGCTTGTCTTTTATCTGGCGCAGCTCTTCGCACACAATGAACGAGGAATGAGGGATATAGCGCGATGACGCAAGGACATCTGATCTCCACCCGTTTCACCGCCTCCAGCACCGCGGATGATGTGCTCGAGGGGGTTGACCTCGCCGGTCTGCGGGCCATCGTGACGGGCGGGTCCTCCGGGATCGGGGTCGAGACCGCCCGGGCACTGACGGCCCACGGGGCGGCGGTGGTCCTGGCGGTACGCAACCCGGCGGCGGGCGACGCGGTCGCGCAGATGATCAAGACCTCCACTGGGGCGATCCGCCCGGAGGTCCGGGAGCTGGACCTGGCCGACCCCATGAGCGTTTATCGGTTCGTGTACGAGTGGTCCGGCCCGCTGCACCTGCTGATCAACAATGCCGGACTGGTCACCGGTGGCCTGGAACGAACCCCGCAAGGGTGGGAGCTGCAGTTCGCCACCAACCATCTGGGTCACCTTGCGCTCGCCGTCGGGCTGCACTCCGCCCTGGCCCGTGGAGCCTCCGAACGCGACGGAGCACGGATCGTGTCCTTGAGCTCGACCGCGCACATGCGCGCCGACGTGGATTTTGACGACCTGCACTTCCAGCGCCGCGAGTACGACCCGCAGATCGCCTACGCCCAATCAAAGACGGCGAACTCACTGTTCGCGGTCGAAGCAACCCGCCGGTGGGCAGGTGAGGGCATCGTCGCCAACGCCGTCAACCCCGGTGGGGTGGCGACCGGGTTACAACGGAATTTCACCATCGAGCAGAAGACGTCGCTGGACGCGGCCGAAGCCGCCGGCGTTTTCGCCTACAAGAGCGTCGAACAGGGAGCCGCCACCAGCATCATCGCGGCCATAGCCCCCGAGTTCGCTCATACCGGCGGCCACTATCTCGACGACGGGCGGGAGGCCTACACCGTCCCCAACACCGCCCAGCTCGCGCAGCACCCGCACGGTGTGAAGGAATGGGCGCTGAATCCCGTCACCGCGCAGCGTCTGTGGACGGTCTCTACTGACCTGCTCGGAATCTGACCCAGCCATGCACCCCAGCCATGCACCGCCGCTCGCGGTCGCAGACAAGGCGCCAGCAAAACCTGGTCGAAACGGTCTACCGCCCTTCGGCCAGGCGGGGTATGACATGGAACTTTCGGGCCGCATCGGCTCCTGGTGTGCTCGTCGCCTCCAGCGGCGTGCCCTTCGGCACAGTCAACCCCACGACATCCCCAGGCTGACGGGACTTTCGACCCTGCCAATGGCGTAAATGGTGTGCTCCACTCATTGTGACAGTACCGAGCATCGAGGACGACGTCCTATAAAAAATGTGGGACGAACAAACCGTTGAAGGGATTCTCATGACGCAACCTACCGGAACGAAGTATCGGGCCATTGTCGACACGCACCGGCACCCGGTCGGACCCAAGCTGCGCGCCAAAATGGCCGCAGTCGGCCTGTACGACCCGAAGAAAGAATTTCCGCAGACCAACCCGCAAGACTTCATCTGCTACCGCGATTTCGTGGATCTGGATTATGCGATGCCCAAGCAGCGTGCGGGCGGGGTGACCATCAGCATCGCCAGCAACGGTGGCGAGATCGGCTGGATCGCCGGTGACCTGCTCAAGGTCAGCACTGGCGAGGCCCTGAAGTTCCTCAACGAGGAGTACCTGGAGATCAAAGACTCCTATCCCGGCGAGTTCGAGCTGATGGCCAACGCTCACGCTCTGCAGGAGAGTTGCCGGCCGATCGTCGAGGACATGATCCGCCAGGGTGATGCCAAGGCGATCGCGGTGGCCTCGAGCTACGGCGACGGTAGCGACCGGACGTTCCTGGACAGCCCCCAGGCCGAATGGCTGTGGGAGTTCGCCGAGGCCAACGACATCGTCGTCCACATCCACCCGCCGATGCTCTCGCTCGGAAACGAAGCGCTCATGCAGTACCGCCTCAACGAGGCCGTCGGGCGCCCCTTCGACTCGACCGTTACCGTCGCCCGGATGATCGGCTCCGGCGTGTTCGACCGTCACCCCAAGCTTCAGGTCCTGATCGTGCATATGGGCGGGGAACTGCCGTCGATTCTGGGACGCCTGGATTTCACCTGGCAGCTCAACTACCACGGCGTCAGCAACCCCCCGGCGGGGCGGCCCTACACCAACACCAAGGCCCCGTCGAGCTACTTCAAGACCAACATCCTGGTCGACTGCATGGGATTCAACCCCATCGGACTGCAGGCTGCGATCCAGATGTGCGGGGTGGATCGGGTCGTCTTCGGGACCGACTACGGCGCCGTGCCCTACGGAGTGAAAGAACACGTGGAGATCGTCGAGCAGGTCGTTGCCAGCCCCACCGAGCGTGACCTGGTGTTCTGGGAAACCAGCAACAAGATATTCCACCTCGGCCTGGATCAGGCCGGCACCTCCATTCCCCTCGTCGTCGGCGCTTCCGCCTAGCAAACAAGGGCAAATCTGCCCAAATTTGTCGATGACAACGCGATGCAGCCTCGACAAGGAAGGAACGCACCATGAGGTCCACGAAAACCCGCCATGGTTCGCAGACCGGCCGGCTGGACTACCACGATCGGTTGGTCGTCGCGGCGGAGCTGGCCGAGCGGGGGTTGTACGAGCACTACCAGCTCGAGCCGACCCACCACATGGTCGCGCTGTCACGACTGGACATCCAGGTGCGGGTGACCCAGATCGGTTCCGGGCCACCGGTCCTCATCGTTCCCGGGAACACTGGCGACGGGTTTCCCTTCGCGCCGTTGATCCCGCACCTGCCCGGTCGACGGGTCATCATCCTCAACCGTCCCGGTGGTGGCCTGAGCGAGGGGATGGATCACCGGAGCATCGGATTCCGGGATCTGGCCGGCTACACCCTGTCCACGGTTCTGGACAGCCTGGGCCTGGAGCAGGTGCCGATCATCGCGCACTCGATGGGTGGACATTGGAGCCAGTGGTTCGCGATGGACTATCCGCAACGCGTGTCGGCGCTGGCGTTGCTCGGGGTTCCGGGCAACGTGCTGACCACGCAGCCGCCGCTGACGCTGCGGCTGGCTTCGGTCCGCGGCCTGAACCGACTGGTCGTCCCAGCCACCATCCCGCGCACGGTCGACAAAGCGCTGAGCGGGATGCGGGTCGTCGGGCATTCGGCGCAGAACCTGGCGCGCCTACCGGCCGCGATGGGGGAGTGCTACTTCGCCTTCGACCGGCTCCCGCACTACCAGATGTCCACCCGGACGTTGATGGAGGTGACGAACCGGCTGCGCGGATCCAAACCCGACGTCAGGATCACGCAGGCGCAGTTGGAATCAATCCATACGCCGGCAACGCTGCTGTGGGGTCAGAACGATCCGTTCGGCGATGTGCAGACCGGGCGGCGGATCGCCGAGCTACTGGGTGGCCGGTTCACCGAGCTGCCCGGGGGCGGCCACCTGCCCTGGCTCGACGATGCGGAGACCGCCGGAGGACTGGTCATGGAGCTCCTCCATACCGCTGAGCGTTCCGCCCACGACGTGCCGTGATGGACCCCACGCCAACCATGCACAGCGAAGCTTCCGTCGCGGACGAGGAGTCTGTCGACGGGACCAGCGAAATCGTTGCGCAGCAGAAGAAGTCGCACCGTCACCTGAGCCGTCGTGGACTACTCACCGCGGCCGGCGGCACCGCGGTCGGAGCAGTGGCCGTGGGAGCCGTCTGGTACGCCACCCGGGCTCCGACGCCGCCGGCCCAGGTGGCCCGGCTGATGCCGAGCAACGGAATCGTGCAGGCCAGCACCTGGACCACGCTGGGCACCATGGGCGGTCCGATCGCCAGCGCTCATCGGTCGCAGCCGGCGAACCTGCTGATGCACAACGGATCCGACGCCATCCTGATCGACTCCGGCGACGGAGCCGTTGACCAGATCCAGAAGGCCGGCATCGATCTGGCCAAGGTCGGCACCGTGATTCTCAGTCACCTGCACCTGGACCACACCGCCGGCCTCTACGGCGTCATCGGGCGGCGACTGCAGCAGCACATTCCCGGCGAACTGCGCATCTATGGGCCGCCGGGCACCGGCCAGGTGGTCAAGGAGATCACCGCCTCCCAGCAGTACGTGGCTGACCTGCTGAACACCGACTCAGCGGCGAAAAACCTGACCCCGACGACCGTGAAAGTGACAGAAATCACCGACGGCGCGGTGTTCACCGCCGGAGCGGCGAAGGTCAGCGCCACGACCAACTCGCACTACGGATTCAAAGACGGCACCGCCGATGCCGCCCGCTTTCAATCACTGTCCTACCGCTTCGACCTGCCCGGCCGGTCCATCGTCTACACCGGCGACACCGGTCCCAGCGCGAACGTCGACCGGCTGGCCGCCGGGGCGGACCTGCTGGTCAGTGAAATCATCGACGCCGACCAGGCGCTGGCCGATCTGCGGGCATCCCGCGCAGACATCCCGGCTCTGGCCAGCCATGCCCTGCTCAACCACTTCGCCGAGCAGCACCTGACCGCCCAGGCAGTCGGGGACCTGGCCCGCCGCGCCGGGGTCAAAGCCGTGGTCCTGACCCACAACCCGATGAACGACACCAGCTTGCAGAAGGCGGGCGTCACCCTCGCCGGTCTCTATCAGGGTCCGGTCGCCTTCGCCGCCGACCTGGACACCTACTGATCGCCGGGCAATCCCGCAACCGCGGGCGCAACGGTGCCGGCCTGACCTCGTTCGCGGCCAAGGCGCGCCATTCGCGGCAACGGCACGAAACAACCGATCGCACAAGGAGACTGCAATGATCTTCCACATCAACCGCTTGACGTTCAAATCCGATCTGACCGACCAGCAGCGCCAAACCGGACTCGACCTGCTCCGCAACGCCGGCCAAGCCAATCCCGCGGTGCGGTCCTACATTGTCGGACCCGACATCGGGGGGGAATTCGAGTGGGGCGCGGTTTATGTGCTCGAGGGCCTCGATGGGTACTGGGACTACTTGACCCATCCAGCGCACGTCACATCGGAAATGAGTGGCATGGCACTGATCGAGAAGTTCGAGGCCTTCGATGTGACTGACTCCGACGACCCTGATTTCAGCGACAAAATAGCGGAGCTGCAGGCCCGCAACTATCAGGAACACCCTGAACTGGCCGGCCTCGTTGCCCAAGTACCGTCGTTCACCGTCCCGGTGGGCAGCAGCAACCAGCAGTAGCGGACACAGAGGGGAACGGTTCAAGTCGGGCGCGGGTGAGCACTCGCCGTTTCGTCACGGTTGACGTGGTGTCCGTCAGAGTTCGGACGACAGCCAGATCTGGCTACGGAGTCTGCCGATCTGGCCGATCAGATCCTGATCGACGGGCTCGTTGTCCTCCAGGGTCCGGGCATGCCAGTCCAAGGCCGTCAGTTCAGTAATCAGGGGCTGGCGGTTAGAAGTGGCGCGCCAATGAGCATCGATGTGTTCGATGGCCAGATCAATTCCGTGCCGGTTCATCTGGTGGCGACCGGGGTGACGGATCGGTTTCGTGCCAGCCCAGCTGCGGCATCCCGTAGCGTTGCGGCGCGCAACGGATGCTGCCGTCGTGACGAGAGCCAAATCTGGGGACTGTGGGAATGGTGGGACCGAAACATGGTGATCCTCCGCAACGGGATGTCACCGATGATGTCCGGTTGCGGGCGTTGCGCCCTCGAAGGCCAGTAAACGACCATCGTCCGAACTGGCTGTTGACTCAGCCACTAGCAGCAAGAATAGCCTCGTCAAAGGACTTTTGACCCTTCCACCCCAGGCTTTCGACTGTCGTCGCCTCCATGATCACCCCAGGCGGGTCAGTGTCTGACGCGCCGCCGCCGCTAGTGTCACGCCCCGATCGTCGGCCCGATGTTGCAGCACGGTGCGGGCCGCGGAGAGCAAATGCCCTTCAGCGATGAGCACTCCCAGGGCCTGGTTGATCTGGGACAATTCAGCGATCCTGAGGCTGTTGGTGGGGTAGAGCCGGTTGGTGGGCGGCGGCAGGTGGCCATCCACGATTACCTGACCAGCGTCGCCGAATACGGCGCGGCTATCGGCGGCCAGCTCGAGGAAGGCGCCCCGGTGACCGGCGTACAGCACCACCTCGCACGCCGGGCCACCACGCGGCGTCGCAACGGTGACCAGCAGGGACGTCTCGGCCGTCGGAGAGTCGAGCGTGCTGAGCGTGACCGCGTCGTCCCCGAGGAAGATGGTCACGATCAGGCCGAGGAACGAGGGCACCGTGGCCGTGATGTCGTCGGTCAACACGGTCAAAATGGCGTGCAGGTCCGTGTACGGGTCATCAAGGGCGTCACTGAGAGTGGCGAGCTGACCAACTAAATCTGAGGAAAATCCCACGGCTTGAACTCCGGGTACGTCCCGATGCGCTGCTCGGTGTCGCCTGGACCTGGCCGACGCAAGCTGCGCCACGGCCGGAATGCGCGCAGTCTCGGTCTAGGTTCGGGACCCCGCTCGAACGCTGCAGCACAATGAACCTTACGCCGCCAGGCTCCTGGCCAGTGCATCCAGTCGGGAAGTTTCAGGGTTGGTCGGTGCGGCGGACCCGGGCGCGGGCTGCCGCCTGTTCCACAATGGTGGTTGCGACCTGAGTCAGTTTGAGGTGCTGCGTCTGACTCAAGGTTGTGAGTCGGGCGAATGCTTGGTCGGCGGTGTCTCCGCTGCGGCTGCGCAGGATGCCGATCGCCTGATCAATCACCGGGCGGCTGGTCAGCGCGGCCTGCAGCTGGGTAGCCAACCGGCGGGCCTGGGACAGGATCTGCGCATTCAGCACCGAGATCGCCGCTGGCACCGCGAACAGCTCGCCCAATTCCTCCGCACGGGCGTCGAAGACGTTCTTTCCGTGGGCATACACATTCATCGCACCGTGCACCCCGGCCGGTGAAAGCAGCGGCAACGACAGGACACTGTGCACCCCCAGTCGGCCGGCGCGAGGCCCGAACCGCGGCCATCGGGCATCCCCACCCAATGAACCGGACCGTACGGTGCGGCCGGTAGCGGCGGCGCTGATGCAGGGGCCCTCACCGATGCTGTACTGGATGTCGTCAATCTGCCGGACGAATTCGGTGCTCTTGACGATCACATCCGCGTGATGGGGTTCCAGCAACGTCAAACCGGCGCCGTCGGCACCGGGTATTGCTGCCACCGCCATGCCGGCTACCCGGGTCAGCAGTTCCGTCAACCCGAATGCCCCGTTCGACAGCTGCGACAGCTCAGCCAGACTCGCCGCCAGATCAGCGTCCTGCCGCTGCCACAACGGTCCAGGCTCGTCAAGACCGGTTCCATCTTCACCGGATGATTCGGGATGCTCCACCAGCTGTCTCCTTCGCTGCGCAGACCCGTATGCGCATCAGGGGTACCGGACGTGACTGCCGACGATCAGCGTAAAGCCAGCTCACACATGTCACACCCCTGTGGGTCCGTGATGCATAGACAAACCGGCCCCAATGAACGAATTGATAGGGGCCACTGTGGGGGGCTAGAGCTACGAAACGGTCGGGTGTTACTTGGATGCAGCCGAACCCCAACAGCCTGCCTGGAGCCGACAGCAGCCGCGTCGAGGCCGCCGAAGCCGTGAGCATCGCTCACCTTCGAAAACCACATCCCTGCAGCCGCCGACACTGCCGGCGGTCGATAGGCTGGCACCCTGTCCGCGCTCGGGTATCGCCGACAGGGTGATCGTCGTCGTTCTTGCCCGCGTGCTGTTGGTCTCCGGCGGGCACGCACCGGGGATGATTCTCGGCCTTCACATGGTGGCGGCCGAGCCTTCCCCGGAGCCTGGGAGACCTCCGCGGGACCGGCGGACCTGTCGCGGTGTCGAGCGACCTAGGTGGTCGGGGCTTTCGTCTCTGGTGGCTGAGGTTGGGGGCGGCCAGGCTCACGGCATGACAAGCCTTGGCAGCCGCGGCCCGCGCGGCCGGCACCCGAATTCATCTGCGCCGGTTTCCGAACGGTCAGATCCGTTGCTGCAGTTCGCGGGTGCAGACGACGAGCCGGTGGCCGGCCGGTGGTTGCTGTTGTCGCTGGCCGGGTTCGGGCTTCTGGCCGTGGTAGGCGGTGTCGTGATGGTGGCCGGCGGCAGCCCGGTCAGCCCGGACCGGGGCCTCGGGGTGATCGCCGCGATCCTGGCCATGACCAGCCTGGCGGCGACGGTGGCCTATCTGGCCGTGTTCGCCAGCCTGCACGTGTTGCCGACCGGATTTAGCCCGGTCCGCCATGCGGTGAGCGACTACGCCGTCGGTAGATATGCGCCGCTGTTCCGGGCGGGGTTGTATGTCAGTTCCGTGGCGGTCCTGCTCCTGGCCTTCGCTTTGATCCGCGGTGTCGGATCACCGCCGTTGGCCTCGCGCGACGTGGTGTATCTGTTGCTCATCCCGGTGGCCCGCATCGGAATGACGCTCTTTCCCACCAGTTTGGAAGGTGAGCGTCTGACCAGATCCGCTGTCGTGCATTATTTATGCGCTATCGCTGCCTTCACCTTGACCTACTTGGTCATCTCCGAAATGACGGTAAACCTGCGCAACCTCGATCCCGCGTCGTGGCTGGACAACCCGCTGCGATGGACCGCGTGGGCCGTCGCCCCTGAGCTGGTCTTGGTGATGGTCACTATGCTGCGGCCCCTGCGGAGGATCTTCGGTGTGTTCGAGCGATTGTTCCTGTTGACGACCAATATCTGGTTCCTTCTCGTTGCCATGGTGGTCATCGACGTGGTGGGCTGACACCACTCGGCGTCCCCGCAGACAAACTGGCTTGGTGGCCCGCAGTGCGCCGCCCGGTCGCAGCAGACCGCTGTCCGGACCGTCCACCAACCCATGCTCGACTGGATGACCGCACTGCCCCGCCGGGCCGGCAGCGCGCCCCGCTAATCGATTTGCTCAGCCTGTCTCCCGGCGGTCCTGGCCGGTAGGAAAGCGACGGGGTCATCCTGGGCGATTGCCGGCCACCCGGGGTTGTCGCAGCAGCTCCAGTCTGCGGGAAGCGATCCGAGGACTCCGGACGATCAGCGCGGCGGGAGGATCCCCTGCAGCGCAGCGCCGAATTGCTCCGGCGGTGCATCGGAGAAGCTGATGGTGCGGCCCAACGCTGCGCTGAAGGCCTCGGCGATTTCCTGGTGGGTGATCGCGGCCGGCCCGGTCAGCGTGTAGGTGGCGCGCTGGTGCCCGTCTTCGACGAGCGCGGCGGCTGCGACCTCGGCGATGTCGCGGACGTCGATGGCGCTGACCGTCGCGGTGCCGATCGGTGCGAAGAACATGCCCTGTTCGGCGATCAGCGAGGCGAACGCCAGGAAGCCCTGGAAGAACAGATTAGAACGCAGGAAGGTGTAGTCGAGGCCGATGTCACGGACGTGCCATTCCACGGCGGCGTGGTAGCGAAGGAACCGGACTGGTGAGTTCGATCCACGTGCCTACCGGGGCAACAGCTTGCTGTGATCTTCAGGTGCCCGACGGGTCCGGGAGGAGGCCGTTCAGAAGCCATCGGATGCTGGCCTGGAGAGCGTCCTGGGGATCTGGTGTCGGTGTCGGTTGGTCGGTGTTGTGGTTTGCGCCGCGGCGGCGGGTGCCACTTCGCTGCGGTGGTGGGGCCAGGAACGCGTCGGCGCGGACCACGATGAACCCGATGAGCATTCCGATCAGGCCGCGGAAGGCGTGTGCCTGCTGATGCAGTGGGAGGCCGGATTGGTTCAGTAGCGCTTGTATTTGTCGATGGAACGTGGTGGTGGCCGCTCCGGTGTCGGCGTCAGCGGCTGGGATGTGATGTTCAGCCACAGATGCGGAGGCCAAGACTTCGAAGAGGGTGGGGTTTTTCGCGCCGGCTCGGTACGTGTTCATCAGCAATTCGGTGAGTTGGTCCTGCCATGGCTGGCCCGGGTCCGGCGGCGCCACCTGCGAGAGGGACCAGTCGGCCATCATGACCAGCAGTGTCGCCTTGCTGGGGATGTGGTGGTAGATCGACATGGCCTCGACGCCCAAGTCGGCGGCGATCCGTCTCATGGTGACGGAGTGAATGCCTTCGGCTCGGGCCAGGCCGACCGCGGTTTCCACGATGAGGTCCCGGGACAGTGCGACCCGGCCGCGAGGTGCCGGGTCCGGCATGTGTGCCGATGAGAGGACTGATCCGGTGGTATCCCGATCTTCCATGGGCGTGTGGTTCCCGCTCGCTGCTGTCCTACACGTCCAGGCCTGCTGAGGACACAACAGTGACGGAGCCTTCATATGGCCGTGATATCGGAACGTTGCATTTCTAAGTCAGTTGCAGATGCGCGTATGGATGCGCTCCGGTTCTGCAGCGTGCGGTGAACATGTGGAGCTCGCCGTGATGTCGGCCGCGAGGGGCTCACCCCGGCGGCCGGTGTCAATTCCCTGTAGGTGGGCGATGCCGACGACCACTGATCCAGGTTCGCCGGCGGCGGCGAGAATGGTGTTGATCCGGTTTAGTCTGGTACGGGCTGCTGCGGCGTCGATGCCCGGGATGGAGCCCGGGAATTCATCGCCGCTGTGCCTGATAACCAGGTCTTAGGCGCGCAGCACGGTAATGAAAGCGTCGGCCACGCGTCGCAGCAGTTGGTCACCTGCGTCTACCGAGCAACTTCTGGGACGACGGGCGCGGTTGGGTGCGTGCGGGTTCCCTGCGGGAAGGCGTGCTGTCGTCCCGCCACGACGGTCAAGATGGTGGGGATCATGATGGCCGCGGACGCCCAGGGGATGGACAGCACCCCGAACCCGGTGAGCAGGAGCGCCCCGAACATTCCTCCTGCCGCGATGCTCAGGTTGAACACGGTCACCACCAACGCCGTCACCCCGTCGGTGCCCGCCGCGCGGATTCCGGCGGTCACGAACAGGGTGGCCGAGCCGCCGAAACCCAGTCCCCATGCTGCGACACCCAGGTAGAAGATTGCGGGACTGACGAAGGCGAGCCCGAGAACGGCGGCGCTTGCGCCGAGCAGGCAGCTGCTGACGAGCATCAGCCGGCGGTGGTGTGGGTCGACGAATTGCCCGGTCACCCAGATGCTCAGCAGAGCCGCGATCCCGAATACGAGCAGCACCCATTCGATCTGTCCGGCGCCGGCTCGGCTGGCCAGCGGCTCGATGTAGGTATAGAGCAGGTTGTGGGCGGTGATGAAGCCGGCGATGACCCACAGGATGGTCTGGACGCCGGGGGCACGGAGAATGGACGGGAAAGACATGTGCGCGCTTGGTGGTTCGGCCGCCAGGTTCGGCACCGAGGCGAGGACCCAGCCGATCAGCGCCAAGGACAGCGCCGTTATCATCCCGAACGTTGCGTGCCAGCTGGTCGCGTCGCCCAGGACGGTTCCCGCGGGCAGTCCCAGGGATAGGGCCGCAGGCGTGCCCGCCAGGGCGATCGCGATGGCTTTGCCCCGTGCCTTTTCGGGGACCAGTCGCGCTGCGATTCCGCCGATGTTGGACCAGATCAGACCTGCGGCCACTCCGGCAGGGAACCGGGCGATGAGGATGATGGTGAAGTTGTTCTGAAAGGCGATGACCAGGTTGGCTGCTGCGAACACGCCCAGGGCCCAGACGAGCAGGGTGCGGCGGCCGATGTTCTTCAGAGCAGCGTTCAGCGGGATTGCCGTCAGGGCGGTCGCGAGGGCATAGACGGTGATGGTCTGACCGGTGACCGATGCTGGCAGGCCAAGACTTGCGGCCATTTTTGGTAGCAGGCCCGCGGGCACCGTTTCGTTCAGGATGGCCAGGAAGCCGGCGGTGAACAGGGCGAGCAGGCTAGGTAGCGGCAGCGTGCTCTTGGCTGTGGTTGGACCGCCGTCGTGCGCGAAAGTCAACATGGTGGTATTTCTCCTTGCGTGCGGAGGTGACACGGCGTGGCGTGGCGAGTCGGAGCCCGGTCGGTGCCGCCGTCGGTGGCAGAGGAGTTCAGCAGGTAGCTGAAGTCCCCTGCCACTGCCAGCCCGCGGCCCGGCAGGGCTACCAACGGCCCCGCGTCCGTGCAATCCGGAGATGACCCTTTATCCGACGATCTCGGTCCTCGGGGGTGTCGTTGCGTGAGCTCGGCCCTCTCGAGGTCAGCGGTGTGCGGATGTGGTCTCGAGCTGTCGGGATTGCCGCAGGGTGTTCAGGGCCGCGGTCCGGGAGATGACCGGCCGGTAGCCGAGGTCGGTGACGGCTTTGTCGGTGCGCAGGGTGCAGGTCTGCCCGATGAACCAGCGCGCCGGGACCGGAACGACTCGGTCCGCGGTGGCCAGGTCGATGTCGGGGATCGGGGTGTCGACGCCGTAGATGTCGAACACGGTCTGCATGAACTCGCGGAATTCCGCGGGCTCCTGGTCGGTGATGAAGTAGGCCTGGCCTGGCTTGCCGCGCCGCCAACCCAGGAGCAGGCCCTCGACGACGTTGTCGACGTAGGTGATGTCGGTCGTGTGGCGGCCGCCGCCGATCCAGGAGAACTGGCCCGCCTGTGCGAGGGCGGAGAAGATTTCGGTGACGGGGCTTCCGATGCCCCAGACAAATTTGGGGCGGATGGACACGGTGGTGAAACCGACGGTGTTGGCCTCCAGCACCAGCGCCTCCTGCTGCGCCTTGACTGCGCAGTAAGGTGCCGGCGAGTCCGGCCGAAGCGGCGCAGTCTCATCGATATCGATGAGCGGGTCGCCGGCCAGCAGCGCCGCCTCGCTGCCGCAGTTCACGAAGCGGGCCACCTTGGCATCGCGGGCGACTTGCAGTGCGGCCCGGGTCCCCTCGACCGTCACCAGCTGGTGCTGGGCGAGGTCGGCGTCCAGATCGGTCTCGGCCGCCAGGTGGAACAGCACCTCGCTGCCCGACACGCCGCCGCGCCACGTTCCAGGCTCGGTCAGCACCCCCGGCACCGGCGTCGCACCCAAAGCCGCGACCGTATCTGCTGACGTCGCGCTCCGGACCAGGGCTCGGACATCGTGCCCCTCGTCCACCAGCCGGCGGATCAATACCTGCCCGATGAACCCCGACCCGCCGGTGACAAAAACTGTGGCCATTTCGAATCTCCTGAGTTGTTGGTGTGGAGCACCCGATGCGGGCGCCCGAGGTATTCAGCAATCAGCGGCCGTCAGACGTTCCCATCGCGAGATTGATAGTTTTTAGCTTTGCCATAAGATCTGCGCATGACATCCCTTCGCGCGCTCGAATGTCTGGTCGCTGTTGCTGACTGCGGCTCGATCACCGAAGCCGCACGCCTGATCCATCTGACCCAACCTGCGGTCTCGCACCAGCTGGGCGAGCTGGAACGGGAAACGAACACCACGCTGCTCAACCGCCGTCCACGCGGGGTGAGCCTGACCCCCGCAGGCAACGCCGCCCTGCCGCATGCCCGTCGGGCCCTCGAGGCCGCCGCGTCGGCCATGCAGTCTGCTCGTGCGGTCGGCCAGGGCGCGGGTGGAACTCTGCGCGTGGTGTGCGCCCAGAGCCTCACCGTGCCCCTGGTCGCCCCGGTCCTGCGGGACTGGCACCGCAGACACCCGGACGTCGTCGTCAGCCTGCGGGAGTCGGCGGTGCTCGCCGAGCTGCTCGGCTTCATCGACACCGGGGCAGCGGACATCGTGCTGCTACCCGCCCCGGTCCCGCAGGGCTACGTGACCAGGATGATCGCCGAGGAGGAGATCGTGCTGACCGCACCCCTGGACCATCCTCTGGCCCGATCGGGCCCCGTCCATCTGCAGGAAATCGACGGCGTGGCGTTGGTGCATTTCGCGCCCGACAACGGACTGCGCGAGTGGTTGGACCGCTCCCTCGCCGAAGCCGGGGTGCGGCCAGAGCCGGTGATGAGTACCTCGATCACCTCGGCCGCGCCGCAACTGGCCGCCGCCGGAATGGGCGTCTCCATCACCCCGGTGAGCGCGGTGACTGCCGGCCTTCCCGCGACCATCCGGTCGTTCTCACCGAAGTGGGTCAGGCAACTGCTCGCGGTGACGCAGGCACAACCGGATCCGCTCTCCGCCCGCTTCATCACCGACCTCCACACCCGCGGCGTACGCGTCCCCCGGGACGTTCTCCGACAACTTGACGGCAGCGACCGCCGCGCCGGCGCCTGATCGAACCGGCGCACGAACAGAAATGCCCAATCTGGCACCGAGTTGACCTGTAGCCGACTGCGACGGCGCCAGCGGTCGCGTAGACCGGCTCAGGCAGGCTGGAAGCGGTCCCCTCCGGCGGGCCACATCCCGGGCAGACGAACCTCCATTCACCTCCGAGGTGGCGCCGCCGGGTAGTGGGAACCGGACGGCAGTTGATGAGCCAACCGACAGGGTGATCGTGCGTGATAGCTGAGCTGTCATCGGTGGCCTACAGCCGCCGGAACACGGCTGTTTCCCGTCGACCACGTGGAAGCGGTGACGGTGGTCCAGATCAACACAGAGGCGATGAAGATTCGCTCGAAAAGCCCGAACAGGTCAGTGGTCGCCGCGGCCGCGATGAACAGGACAAGGGTGGCGGCGGTGCTCACGGCAAGGATGCGCAGCACCTGAGGTTGACGGACGGTCCTGCTGATGGTGAGAACCGCGCCGGCCGCAGCACAGAGGAAGCCAACGAACGCAATGATCAGGTGAGCGGTGCCTGCCACAGTGGAATGGGTGGTGTCCAGCGACCCGGAGGACACATCGGTGTGGACTCCAGACAGAGCCGCCGACGAAGCCGCCCACACGACCAGGAATCTCACCCCCACCTTCTGGCGGCTGGTGGCGGCCGTGGCCGACAGCAGGACGGCCAGGGCGGCGCCGCCGATGCCCCGAATCACGAAGTTGATATTCATCAACACCGCGTACGGGCCAACGCCGAGATCGCTCTCCGGCTGGTGGAGGACGTTGTAGTGCGGGGGAAGTAGTTGCGCGACCACGTCCAGAACGACGTACAGCGCGACGCTGGTGAGAACAGTTGCGCGCAGGACGGTATCGCGGCGGCTCAGCTGGGTGATCATGGCGCTACCTTCATTCTGTGGGTGATCAGCGGGAGTTTTCCTGTTTGTTGTCGACGTCGCTGTCGGAGTCGATGCCGGAAGGAACGACCGGCAGATGCGGGCCGGGGTCTGGCCGCACCCGGGCACGGATCTCGTTTCCGAGCCGATCGAAGGACCGCCGACCATCTCCCACGCTCGGGCGACACCGACCAGGAAGCAGACGACGACAAGTACTGCGATCGTCCGTGCCGCCCCGCCGTCGTTGGGATCCGTAAGCAGCTGCGCTCCCATGATCAGTTGAATGACGAATATGGTGCCCAGCCCGGCCAGGAACAGAAGGTCTCGGGCGTCCGGCCAGCGGAGGGCCCGGACGCGGATCATGGACAGCAACGACCCGATGACGAAGGTCAATCCGAGTATTGAAACGGTCAGCGTGGCGGGGCCCAGCTTCTCATCTGGTATCAGCGCAAACAACGACACGGTCAGCGCGTTGGTGAATGATGTCAGCGACGCCGACGCCCGCACCCGATGCAGCTGGGTGTCACCGCGTTCGGACAGCCGCTCCTGCGATACCGATATAGCGACGAACAGCAGACCGATCAGTGCGCCGGCAACGCCGGCGCTGCCTTGGAAGAAAACCTTCACATCGTCTGGGGTCACTGGTGAATCCTTCGTCAGCTACCGGCACGGCAGATCAGCGTCGGCGCAGTGCTGGGTCGAGCAGGGCGGGCGGGGTGTCGTTCTTCTCCGCTGCGGCGAGATCGACGCCTGGGGCGACGATCGCATCGATCGCGTCGAGCACGTCGGCGGGCAGCGCGGTGTCGGCGGCGGCGAGTTGGGAGTGCAGGTGGTCGATGGTGCGGGGACCGATGATGGCGGCGGTGACCCCGGGGTGCGCGGTGACGAAGCCGAGGGCGAGTTGGATCATCGTCAGACCGGCGAGTTCGGCGACTTTCGCCAACTGCTCGACGGCGTCCAGCTTCGCCCGATTGGCCGGGATGGTGGTGTCGAAACGCTGCGGCATGAACGCCGAACGGCTGGTGGTGACCTCCCGCCCCTCGCGGACCGCACCGGACAACCAGCCTGAGGCCAACGGGCTCCAAGCCAGCACGCCGAGGCCGTACTCCTGGGTGACGGGAAGGACGTGGGTTTCGATGCCGCGCTGCAGGATCGAGTAGCTCGGCTGCTCGGTGACGTACCGGCCGAGGTGGTTCGCCCGGGCGGCCCACTGCGCCTGCACCACCCGGTAGGCCGGGAATGTCGAGGAGCCGAAGTAGCGGATCTTCCCGGCCCGCTGCAGGTCGGTCAGTGCTGAGAGGGTTTCCTCGTCGCTGGTGGCCGGGTCCCACCGATGGATCTGGTAGAGGTCGACGTGGTCGACGTCCAGGCGTCGCAGGCTGTTGTCGACCTCGGTCACCAACCAACGGCGGGAGCTGCCCTGCTGGTTGCGCTCGTCGCCCATCGGCATGTTCGCCTTGGTGGCCAGCACGATGTGGTCGCGGCGGCCGGGCGATCCCGACCTCAACGCCTTGCCGACCATTTCCTCGGACTGGCCTTGGCTGTACATGTCGGCGGTGTCGATGATGTTGATGCCGCCCTCCAACGCGGCATCAACGATGGCGGTGACCTCGTCCTGGGTGGTGCGACCGATCTTGCCGAAGTTCATGGCGCCCAGTGCGAGAGTGCTGACCTGGACGCCGGTGCGGCCCAGAGTGCGGTACTGCATGAAAGTTCCTCCTCGATTGATGAAGCGAGTTGTGTATCGGTTCCGGCCAGTGGTGAACCGGGTGACCGCCGATCAGCGGCGCCCGGTTCAGCCAGTGGTTGCGTGTTCGATCAGCTGGACCGTCAAACCCTGCTGGTCGAGGTAGATGTAGTGACCACTGTTGTGAGCCGTTGCCAGCGTGCTGCGGCTGGAGAGCTGCGCCAGCTGCTGCTGCCCGGTGGTCCAGATCTGCTGGAGTCGGGTGGCGTACTGCGGAAGCACGGAATAGATGGGCTGTCCGTGTTGTACGACCGTCATGCGCAGGCTCCCCAGCGACGAGATCGGCGCCCCGGAATACACCAGCTTCTCGGTGTTCATCGCTGCGGAGGACAGACCGCCCACCTCTGCCCGGGCTTCGCCCGCCGGACCGGTGGCCGTGGCCGGGATCAGCGATTCGATGGCGCCGCCCACTGACGGCGCACTGGCGTCCAGCAGCACCAGGGCCGCCAACCGCGGCAGGTATTGGTGCGCGAACTCGGTCGCGATGAGACCGCCGAGAGAATGCCCGACGAGCACCACCTTGCCGTCCACTCCGGCCGCTTCCAGCACGCCGTCAAGTAGCGCCGCGGCGCTTGACAGGGATTGCTGCGCAGCTGGTGCCGGGCTTGCCCCTTCACCCGGCCGGTCGTAGGAGCAGACTCTCATGGTCTTGCTCAAGGTGGTCTGCAGCGCGGTGAACTTCGTCAACGGATCCTGCTCGCCGGCCACCAGCACGATCGTCGGCTCCCTCGATGGCGCTCCCGTGCACAACACATTCACCCACTGCGACCCCACCCGCAACCGGCTGGCCACCCCAGGGAGCGATGCGGGATGCGGAGGCGACCCGGTGACCGGGCCCGAGTTCGGCGCCGCGTTGACCGACGGCGTGCCGGCACGAGCGCCGGCGGCGGTCGGCTCGGTCGACATCGGCGCCGAGGATGTCGGTGTCGTCGAGCTCTGCTGCGCCGAGGTCGAGGACGTCCCGCAGCCGGCGAGTCCGGCGAACAGCAGTGCGGCGGCGGTGAGAGCGAGGGCGGGGTGCCGCGCAATGCGACCTTTCTGACGGATCTGAATCATGACTGTTTCCGTTTCTGACGATATGTGAACTGAAGAGGGGCCCTTGATGACTGCGGGATGGCGGTCCGTTTCAAATTTCAGTGGCGACGGGCGCTCTCCAGTTCTGGTGGGGTGGCCGATATCATTTCGTCGGCTTCGATCGCCATTTGCGGAAGAATTTTGTCCAGTCGTTTCGGTAGGTTCCAGTTGGCCGGCCCGATGAGGTGCATGAGCGCCGGGACCAGCAGGCTCCGCACCAATGGCGCGTCGACCAGGACGGAGAACGCCAGACCGAACCCGAATTCTTGGAGTTGCCGTTCGCCGCCGAGCAGGAATGACCCGAAGACCAGGACCATGATGACTGCGGCCGCGGCGATCACCCGTCCGCTCTTGGCATGTCCAGTGCGAACGGCCAGGCCATTGAGTTGGTGTGGGCGGTGAGCCAGGTCCCGCATGTCGGGGCCGGTCGTCGGCTGTCCTGCCCGCCATTCCTCCCGCATCCGCGAGACGAGGTACACCTCGTAGTCCATGGACAGCCCGAACAGGACGGAGAACATCAACACCGGCAGGAACGAATCGATGGGTCCAGCGCCGGAGAGCCCGAGCAGCGATTGACCGAAGCCCCAGTTGAACACGGCGTTCATCGCCCCGAGGGCCGCGCCGATCGACAGCAGGTTCATCACCGAGGCAACCAGCGGGATCAGCAGGCTACGGAACACGATCATCAGCAGCAGGAAGGCCAGCAGCACGACGACGGCGACGAACAGCGGCAACTTGCCGGACAGGGTGCGCGAGAAGTCGATGTTGGAGGCGGTCTGTCCGCCGACGTGCACAGTGAGCCCGGTTCCGCGTTGTGCGGCGGGTATCAGGTCCTGACGTAGGTGCTCGACCAGATCCACGGTTTTCCTGTCCTGCGGGCCGGTGGACGGATACACGGTCGCCAGGGTCACCCGCCCGTTCGGACTCGGCGTCGGCGGCGTCACGGCGGTGACCCCCGCGGTGTGGGCGATACTCGCTAGCAGCGAATCGAAAGCCTGGGTGTCCGCCGGAGATCTGATGTCGGCGACGAGAGCGAGCGGTCCGTTCACGCCGGGGCCGAATCCCTGCGCGAGGGTGTCGTAGGCCTGTCGGGTGGTCGATCCGTGCGCGTCCGTTCCGGAGTCCGATGATCCGAGCCGCAAGGTCAGCACTGGCAGGGCGATCACCAGCACCGCGACCAACGATCCGACCGCGACGAGGACCTTGCGCCTTTCCACCAGTGCAGCCCAGCGGAGCCAGAAGCCGGTGCCCTCCTGCGGAACCGGACCTCCGGTGAGCTGGGTCCGTCGTTCGCGTCGGGACAGCACCTTCGGGCCCAGGAAGCCGAACATGGCGGGTAAGAAGGTGAGGGACGTGGCCATGGTCGACGCCACCGCGATTGCCGTGGCGATCGACATGCCGCCGAGAAAGCCGACCCCCAAGGTCAATTGGCCCAGTAGGGCGATGCACACCGTGATGCCCGCGAACAGCACGGTCCGCCCCGACGTCGACACGGCCTTCACCGCGGCGTCGTGGTAGGAGGCGCCTGCCTTGACCGCTGTGCGGTGCCGCGAAATGATGAACAACCCGTAGTCGACACCGACCCCCAGCCCGATGAGAACGGCCAGATCAGTGGCGATGGAGGGGATCTTGAGCAGATGGGTCAGCACGGCGGTGACCGACAGGCTGATCACCAGCGCCAGGCCGGTGGCCAGAAGTGGCAGCAGGGAAGGGAACACCGCCCCCCCGAAGACCAGCAGCAGAACGACCAGGGCGGCGATCACACCGACGGAGACGGACAGGCCGGCGCCGTCGTCCTCTGTGTTGCCGATGGCACTGCCACTGAGCGAGACCTCGATGGTGGGTGTGCTGGCTGAATTCGCGGCCGCGATCAACGCGGTCACGTCAGCAACCGCAGGTGTCGCGCTGTTCCAGGTGACCGTGGCGAAGGCGGTGGCGCCGTCGGCGCTGATCTGCCCCGCCCCACCGGCGGCGTAGGGCGAATCGATCGCGGTCACGCCTGGTACGCCTGCCATCTCGGTCAGCGCATGGGTGACGGCGCCCCGCGTCTGCGCGGAGCTGACAGTCGCGCCGCCGATGGTGTGAATGACCATCTCGTCGCCTTCCCCGGCCGCGGCGGGAAAGTTCGCATCCAGCAGGTTGTAAGCCAGCTGACTATCGGTACCGGGCAGGGTGCTGTCGAGGTCGAACTTGCTGCCGACGGCGGTGGACACCGCGAACATGGCGACGAGGGCGAGCAGCCATCCGGCGACGACCCGCCTGCGGTGCTCGAAACACCAGTGAGCCAAACGGGACATGAGGTTCCCTCCAGGGTGCGGTCAGGGTGCGGTCAGGGTGCCGTCGTCGCATCCGCGGCTAGGACTCGTCCGCCTTCTCGGCCGGCAGCGTAGGACTGCAGGCTCGTTCTGCGGTAACGCTTTTCGGTGCACCGGCACCCGGATCGACCATCCCGGAGCACCGGTAGGTGTAGGCACATTGAGCTGACCTCGCCGTGCGCGATGAATGCGGTACGACGGTCCTACGCATCCCCGGGCCAACGTGCCGGGCGTATCGCGGTTTTCGCTCTACCGAAACGACGATAACACGTCCGTAACTGCGATACAAGTTTCGGGTATCATGGTTTCCATGACCGATGCACGCACACGACTGCTCGACGCGGCCGAACAGTTACTCACCGCCTCGCCCGACAGTGACATCGCGATCCGCGACGTCTGCCGGATCGCGGGCGTCGGGCTCCCAGTGCTCTACCGGCAGTTCGGCGACAAGGCCGGCCTGCTCAAAGCGGTCGTCGACCACGGCTTCGACCGCTATCTGGAGGTGAAACGCCATGCCAAGCCTTCGGCGAACCCGGTCGAAGACCTGCTCGCCGGCTGGGACAGTCACATCGAATTCGCCGTCAGTCACCCCGCGGTCTACCGGTTGATGCTGTCGCCCACTTTCGACCAGGTCCCCCGCGCAGCCAGCGAGTTGATGCGCATCCTGCGAGCCGCCCTGGAGCGCGCAGCCGCAGCCGGCCTGCTCGTCGTCGACATCGACCTGGCAACCCAACAGATCATGAGCGCCGCCATCGGCGTCTCCCTCGGGCTCGTCGTGCAACCGGAAAACTTCCGCGATCCGACGTTGTCACGTCAGGTGCGGGATGCCATCCACCGTGACTTGTTCATTCCCGGCGCATTCTCGCACAGCCCGCGCGCGCCTGCCACGATTGCCTCCGCGGCAAACCAGCTCGGGGCACTCATTGGCGAGCAAGCGTCCCTGCCCCTGACTGATCCCGAGCAGGCGCTCCTGCGCCAATGGTTGCGTACCCTAGCCGGCGACAGCCCGACAAAGCTCATGTCTGGCGATGCACACTTGTGAGCGAGTCGGCGGGAGGGTTTTCACGTCAAGCGGGATCTGAGTGAACAATGCGAGAGCGTTATTCACCACTGATTGAATGGTATCGCCCCGGCGTGCCTTCGGGTGCATCGGTCCCCGTTTTGGAAGGAATGAATTTTCTGAGGCGTCTTATTCTTTGCAAATGGTGCGGACCGATGCGTTACGGAGTGTACTGCGGGTCTTCCCGACAAGCATTTCGAGGA
This sequence comes from Nakamurella sp. UYEF19, assembly GCF_040546275.1. Lineage (NCBI taxonomy): Bacteria > Bacillati > Actinomycetota > Actinomycetes > Nakamurellales > Nakamurellaceae > Nakamurella > Nakamurella sp. UYEF19. The sequence continues at coordinate 24,320 of NZ_JBEPNO010000030.1, forward strand.
ACTTCAGGAAAGGATCAGACAGGTGGTGGTCGGTCGAGGTTTCCGGGGGTGGACGCCCGACCATACTCGGATGCATCGCGCACCACCCCCGTCGATTGGAACCGTAGTCGAGTCCTACGATCATGCCTAGTTGATGGCAGAGGAATCGCGGTGGGTGAATGTGCGGCGGTAGGCGGTGGGAGTGGTGTGCAGCGTCCGCCGGAAGTGCAGCCGCAGGTTGGCGGCCGTGCCCAGCCCGCAGTTGCGGGCCACGTGGTCGACCGGAAGGTCGGTGGTTTCCAGGAGTTCCCTGGCCCGGTTCAGGCGTGCACCGGCCAGCCATTGCAAGGGGGTGGTGCCTGTCTCGGCGGTGAACCGGCGCATGAAGGAGCGCTGGGACATGCCGGCGTGGCGGGTGAGCTCGATGAGGGAAAGAGGCTGCTCCACACGCTCCAGCGCCCAGGCACGGGTGTCGGCGAGCGAAGTGTCGCCGGTGGCCGGCACCAGTGCGGGCACGTACTGCGCCTGGCCACCATCGCGGTGAGGCGGGGCCACGAGACGCCGCGCGACCTGGTTGGCCGCGGCCGCGCCGACATCGCTGCGGACGATGTGCAGGCACAGGTCGATGCCGCAGCACACCCCGCCCGAGGTGAGAATATTACCCTCGTCGACGTACAACACATCCCGATCCACCTCAACGGCCGGGAAGTCTTTTTCGAGTTCGTCGATGTTCTCCCAGTGTGTGGTGGCGTGGAGCCCGTCCAGCACACCGGCTGCGGCCAACGCGAACGCGCCGTTGCAGATCGACACCACCCGCCGTCCCCGATCACCCACTTCGGCCAACGTGTCCAGCACAGCTGCGGGCAGAGGCCGGCTGGTCATATCCAGGCCGGGCACGATCACGGTGTCCGCCGCGCGGACATCAGCGAGCCCGCCGTCGACCACCACGGTGAGACCGCCCATGGTGACCACCTGGCTGGCCAGACCGCACACCGTCAGGCGGTACGGCGTCTCCGGCCGGGGGCTGAAGATCTGCGCCGGGATCGCCAGGGCCATGGGGGTGACGCCATCCAGTGCCAGTACAGCTACCCGATGAAAAGACATGGCAATAATTTAGCGTAAAGAGGCAATCTTGCCACTCGCGAGGCGGTCGTCCTGCGCAGAAACTGGGTACATGAGCAAATCAGTTACCCTGCAGCGCACCGAGCCGCTAGCGGCGGATCAGACGAGAGCCTCGGCCGCTGCCGGTGTTCAGCCCTCGGGCTTCCTGCGCCTGGCGCTGCCGGCGTCGATGGTCATGTCTTTCCTGGCAGCCTCCAGCGTGCCCACTCCGCTGTACGCCACCTACGCACGCGAGTGGCATTTCTCGCCTATCACCACCACTGCCGTTTTCGGTGCGTACGCGATCGCCGTCCTGCTCGCTCTGCTCGTCCTCGGACGGGTGTCCGACCACATCGGCCGTCGGCCGGTACTGCTGGCCGCCCTCGCCGTGCAGACCGCCGCCGCGGCCCTCTTGACCACCGCGGGCGGCGTCGATGCCCTGCTCGCCGGGAGGGTGCTGCAGGGCCTTGCCACCGGCGCGGCCGTCGGCGCGCTGGGAGCAGCCATGCTCGACCTGGACCCCGAACGCGGCACCCTGGCGAATGCAACCGCCCCCGGCGTGGGCACCGGTGTCGGCGCACTTATATCGGGAGTGCTGGTCCAATATGTCCCGGCGCCCACGCACATCGTGTACTTGGTGCTCATAGGAATCTTCATGCTGCAGGCCATCGGCGTCGTGGTGTCGCCGGAAAGGACTGCCCGGAGGCCGGGGCTGCGTGCTGCGCTCGTCCCGGAGCTTGCCGTGCCGCGCGCTACGCGCGGCGCAGTGCTCGTGGCGGCACCGATTCTGTTTGCCGTGTGGGCGCTCTCGGGGCTCTACGGCTCACTCGGCCCGGCCCTGGCCCGACAGCTATCGGGGTCCGCGTCGGCAGTCGTCGGCGGACTTCCCTTTTTCGTGCTGGCCATCGTCTCGTCCATCAGCGCGGTGGCACTGAGCCGCCTAGCGCCTCATACCGTGATGCTGTGCAGTATCGCCGCCACTTTCACAGCCGCGGGCGGCACACTGGTTGCCGTGGAGGAGTCCTCGACGGCTGGATTCTTAGCCACCACCGTGCTGGCGGGCGTCGGATTCGGCGCCGGACTCCAGGGCGCCTTTCGCACCGTCATTCCGCTGGCCCCGCCGCGTGACCGGGCCGGTGTCCTGTCGGTCCTGTACATCATCTCCTATTGCGGCATGGGCGTACCAGCAATCAGCGCCGGGATTCTCGTCATACACGGTGGCGGACTGATCAGTTCCGCACGCGACTATGCCCTGTTTCTGATCGTGCTCGCCGCCGCGGCCTTGGCGGCACTGCTGTTGACAAACCATTCCAAACGTCCGCTCAATGGGCACTGATCCAGATGCCTGAACGAACTAAAACAATTTGTAACGTGGCGGTTCCGCGGGTTGGCGGGTGTGGAGCCGGTGGCGTACCCGGTGACGTCAGCCGCGGTGGTACCAGCCGTGGATGTGAACGAGAGCTTGCGAGCTCTCGGCCGTTCCTGGCGACTGATTGATCGCATGACCGTCGGCGGCCCCGCACTGGGACATGATTGGGGGGTAGAAGGGGAGCAGGAGGTCACCAACCACGGACCCGGTAGCCGGGCGTTGTCACCGTTGCGGAGCGGCGCGGCGATCGGCCGCGCCCTTGAGGGCGCGGCGTGAAGATGTACAGCCTGGCAAACGACTCGCCAACCAACCTTGCAGCGCCCTTGGGGGATCCGGTGAATACTTTGCGAAATTGCAACACGGCGATCACCGGGGCCCGGCACTCACTGGGGTCTCTACAGAAGCGGCGTACCCAGCGGTGGCAGTTCTGGGCACGTCACTGCTTGGCGCGTCCGCACCGTTATCCGCCAAGCGTCGGAGAGCCCTCACCAGCCCCAACCGGGCCGTCAAAAGATGCAGTCACTCGACTTACCTAGTGGCCCAGTCGAACAGGGTGAACTGCTCGAACGCCGTGTCGTTGTCGGTGTTGAGCGCCGGTCGGACAGAGGAGATGACAGGTAACAGCGAGACCGCCGCTGATCGCTGCTTGAGAGGTACGTCGACGTAGATGGCGGTGGTGGCCAGGGATTCGTGGCCCATGAGTTCTTTGATGACCAGGGAGTCGACGCCGGCTTCGCGGAGGGCGGTGCCGAACCAGTGGCGGAGGGCGTGGGGGGTGCCGGGGATGCCGGCGCGGTCCATGACGTTGGAGATGCTGGAGCTGACGGAGTTGCCGAGCATGGTCCGCCGGCGAGGTGTTTCGTGTTCCCGACGTAGGTGGGGAACCACCAACCCCGGCGGGGCATGACTGCGGCGAGGTCCTTGAGGATGGGGTGCAGTGGTATCTGGCGTTCCTTGTCGCCCTTGCCGATGACGGTGATGGTGTTGATGACGGTGTCGACGTCATCGCCCTTGATGGCGGCGATCTCGCTGACCCGCAGGCCGGCGTAGGCCGCGAGCAGGATCATCGCCCTGGTTCGCCGGTACATACGGGTGTCGAGCAGGATCTCCAGGTGTTCGTCGGCGACGGGCCGGGGCCGGCCCTTCTTCACCTTGGGGGTGGTGGCGATCAGGGTCGGGTCATCGGCACGCTGGCCGGTGATGATGAGCCATTTGCACCAGGCGCGGATGGCGCCGTGGTAGTTGGCCCGGGTGGCCTTGGCCCAGGCAGTGGAGGTCAGGAACCGGTCGACGCCTTGCGGGGTAATGGTGGCGGCTTCGGGAATGCGGCGGATGATGGTCAGCCGGTCGGTGATGGTCTTGTCGGACATGCCGCGGCCGCGCTGCCACAGTACCCAGTCCTGCAGCAGTTGCTCCTGGGCATCTATTAGAGGGACAATATCGTTGTGCAGCAATGCGTATCGGCTAGCCATGAGCAAAGTCGCCGGTTGGCCCGTTCGCGTGAGGCGAACGAGAATGGAAGGGGTATGGGTAGGTTGACTGTGCAGGCGAATGGTTCCGTGCCCGCCTCAATAGGTGCCGCTTTGGCTCGTCAGTGGGAGGTCGGCGGGCGCGGCAGCAGCATATGCGCGAATGGATTTCGGAGGTCGAGGTTCGAATGGCAGGACAGTCGTACTACTACTGCTATGAAGGCGTTGACCTGAGGCAACTGTCAACCTATGATGGGTGAGAAGTGTTACGCTGCAATCACTTACCCGCTTTCATCAGAAGGTTGGGGGTTCGAATCCCTCCAGGCGCACCACCAAAACCAATGTACCGCAGCCTGTTTCGCGCTGCTAGTCGTCGGCATCCAAGATCGCATCCCAACAACTATCCCAATACCATCCCCACCGTTGTTGGGATGGGGCAATGCTCGGACCGTCAACCGTTCCGCGGACCGGATGGGGGCTCGGCCGCGGCCATTGCCCTGCCGTGTTGGGACCCCAGGGCCCCGGCAAAGTCACCCTGGGGCGAGGTTGGTGACGGTTTCAGCTGGTCAGCAGGAGTTTGAGGGGTCGGTTGGTGTCTCGGGCGTGGTGTCGGACGGCTTGGGCGATGTTGGTGGCGCCGGCTATTCGTAGGATTCCGATGGCCAGGTTCCGCAGGGTGGCCATGACTTGTGGTCCGCTGCCGGTGCGGACTTGGGACAGGTCTTCGCCGAAGGTGACGTCGCGGACCCAGTGCAGCCGATTTTCGATGGACCAGTGGCCGCGGAGCCAGCTGGCGAGCTGTTGCCCGTGGGCTTGTAGCGCGGTGAGGTCGGTGACGGCGTAGACCGTTTCTGTCCGCCATTTCCCGGATGTGAGTCGGCGAGTTTTCCGGGTGATCTGGATTGCTTGGGCGGCGTAGGGAAACAGGATCCCGGCGTCGATGCTCACCACTTTGATGCTCCGTTTCTCGACCCTTCCGTGACCGCGGTCGTTCTGGGTGTCGGCGATGTGGACCTGGTCCCATGGGAGTTGTGCCAGCTGCCGGCGCAGGGCCGGTTGGTTACCCTTCACGGTCAGCAGGTAGTGCGCTCCGCGTTGTTCGACCAGGTAGTCGGCATGAATTCTCTGGCAGTGCAGCGCATCGGCGGTGACCAGCCTGCCGAGTAGTTCGATGTTGTCCAGAAGCTTGGCGAACAAGGGGATCTCGTTGGTTTTGACGTCGACATCGAGCTGGGCCAGGACCAGGCCGTCGGTGTGTGTCAACGCTGAGAGCAGGTGCCGGCACCGGCCGCCGCCGACGGCGGAGCCCCGGGCCGATTTGCCGTCGACGGCGATCACCTGCACACGCTGCGAGGTGGTGGCGACCAGGGCGGCCCAGGCGCCGACGATGACGTCCAGGCCGTCCGCGTCGAGCCTGTTCAACGTCCGCCGGATCGTTGACTCGCACGGTTTTTCGCCGGTCACTCCGAGCTTGGTCAACGCCGCCGGGGTAGCCGCCTGCGCCCATTCGGCGATCGCAACAAATGAGCGGGCTCCGGCGATGACGGCGCACGCCGCGACCGCCAAGATGGTGGACAGCTGGTGCCGACGTCCGCGTGGTTTGCGTGGGTCCGGCACTGTTCGCAACGCACGCAGCAGGGCTGCCGGCGCGGCCGGGACGTCGGGGAACTCGTCGGCGTCGAATGGGTCAACAACGGTCAAGATCGGAGATGATGTCATCGGGCGTGGTCCTTGGCTGTAAGTGAGCGGCCTGAAGAACCTTCATGATCATCACCACGGGCCACGCCCACCCGCAAACCACCACTCACGGCGTGTCGCCGCACATCACCGCATGTCAGAAAATCCAATCACGACTTTGCCGGGGCCCTGGTTGGGACCCAGAGCGGACCTGAGGCAGCGCAGGCACGCTAGTCGGCGGGTGGTGGCGCTGAGCCCGGCGGTGCTGCGGGCGGCGTGCCAGATGTGGCGGGAGGAAGGGTGGAAGGACCCGACGAACTGGGCCAGGGTCAGAATGCTCCGCTCGGCCGTGGGTTGGGCCTACTGCGAGCGGATCGTCGAGGTGGACCCGCTGGACGGGATGCGGAACCCACCGCATGCAGCTGTTCGGCTGCACGCGTCCGTTGATCAGGTCCGGGAGATCCTTCACTACGCGCAGCTCGATCTCGACGCGGCGCAGGCCGATGTCGAAAGCACCGCCCCGGCGGTGGCGCGTCTGCACCGGGCGGAGCAGGTGCTGCTGCTGGCGCACCTGGCCGCCAGTTCCGGTGCCCGGCGGGGCGAGTTGGCCTCGCTGCAACTGGGTGATCTGGACGGCGACATTCTGACCATCTCGCGAAGTACGTCCAACGAGATCCTGGGTTGCACCAAAAGCGGCCGGATCCGCCGCATGACGTTGGGCCACGAAACGGCCGAGCTGTGGCGGCAGATGGCGAAACGCTGGCAGCAGCGAATCGTCGGTCAACCGTTCGGGCCGTGGCTGTTCGCCGCCGAGCCCCGCCACCAGGTCCGGTTGACGACGAGATGCCTGGGGTACTGGTTCGGCGCTCTAGGCGCCGTACGGGTCTACCAAACATTGACGATGTAGGCACACATACAACGATGAGCTCGGGGGCGGTTGGCATCTGCGCCGGCTTCTGTGCATCATGACTGCGACCTGCCCGGGCAAGCCGGCCCGTGTTCGGCCCGGACAGGGGACGGGATCAGGAGGCCGGATCTCGGTGGACGACGTTCTGGAGTCGGAGTTGATGTGGGCGAAGTGAGCATGCGTGACGTTGCGGACCTGGCGGGTGTCTCCGTCAAGACCGTGTCGAACGTGGTGCGTGACTGGCCCTACGTCGCGCCCGAAACCAGACGGCGTGTCCAGGAGGCATTGGACAGCCTCGGATATCGGCTCAACCTCTCCGCCCGCACCCTGCGGAGCGGCCGGTCCGGGATCATCGCGGTAGCCATGCCCTTGCTGGATTCGCCCTACTTCGCCGAGCTGACCGCCGAGTTCGTGCGCCAGGCCGCGGATCTCGGCTGGGCAATCCTGGTGGACCAGACGGATGCCGACCGGGACCGCGAGCGTCGTGTCGTCGAAGGGCTTAGTGGTCGCCTGATCGATGGCCTCGTCTACAGCCCGTCAGCCCTGTCTGCCGACGACATCCTCGACTTGCGACCGGCAAGAACCCCGATGATCCTGCTCGGTGAGCACATTCCGGATCTCACCGGTGACTCGGTGGCCATCGACTACGAGGCGGCCTCGCGCCAGATGACCGATCACCTGCTCTCCATCGACCGCAAGATCGCAGCGATCGGCATCAGGGAGAACCTGGCCGTCGACGCATCGCGGCTGCGCGCAGCGGGCTTCGACGCGGCCCTGACCAGCGCAGGTATTGATCCCGGCAGCATCCCCCACCTGCAGGTGGACGCCTTTTCCCGGGCCGAGGGCGCCAGGGCCATGGGCCTGCTCCTCGCCCTCCCGGAGCGCCCGAAGGTGGTGTTCTGCTTCAGCGATCTGCTGGCGCTGGGAGCCATCCACGAGGCCCGCCGGCAGGGTTTCCGTATTCCGCAGGACATCGCCGTGGCCGGCTTCGACGACATCGAAGAGGGTCGGTTCGCCTTTCCGCCCCTTACCACCGTGAGGCCCGACAAGCCAGGCATCGTCACGGCCGCCCTGCAACTGCTACAGCAGCGGATCAGCGAGCAGGATGTCGGCAGCCCTGGCGAATCACGAAGGGCCACACTCGGTTTCGAACTCCTGGTGCGGTCGAGCACCCAACCCTGATCGGGCGCCAGACGGCCCGCGGATGCATCCGGCCATCGCACCCTCGGCCGGTTGTACATCGATGTACACACCGATGTACAGTCAAGCAATGCACACACGCCACATTGGAAATGACACGGTCGGACGGCTCGAGGTGGGCGCCATCGGCCTCGGGTTGATGACTTTCGACCAGACCGGGACGCAGCCCCGCGAGCAGCTCATCGGTACCGTGACAGCCGCCCTGGAGGCAGGCGTCACCCTCTTCGATACCGCAGACGCCTACGGGCCGGGCGAGGAACTGGGCGCAGACACCCAGGGCGCCAACGAGAAGCTGATCGCGGGACTTCTGGACGAACTAGGAGTGCGGGACCAGGTCGTTCTGGCCACCAAAGGTGGGCATACCCGCATCGCGGGCGGCGAATGGGGAATCGACGGATCCCATGATCATCTGATCAGCGCCGTGGACGACAGCCTGCGCCGGCTGGGCGTCGGGCAGATCACCTTGTGGCAACACCACCGCCCCGATCCGGACGTCGCTTTCGAAGAAATTCTGCAGACACTGGGCGAGATTCATGCGTCCGGCAAAGTCCGCATGCTCGGATTGTCCAACGTGGATCCCACCCAGATCCGGCAGGCTCACGCCATTCTCGGAGATGCGTTGGTGAGCGTCCAGAACCAGTTCTCGCCCAAATTCCGCAGCAGCCGACCAGAAATCGACGTCTGCGAAGAATTGGGTCTTGCATTCCTGCCGTGGAGCCCGCTCGGGGGACTCGGTGACGCCAAGGAATTGGCCGCCAAGCATCCGGCATTCGCCGAAGTGGCGAAGGAACTCTCCGTCAGCTCCCAGCAGGTCGCATTGGCCTGGGAATTGGCGCAGTCGCCCGTGGTGATCCCGATCCCAGGCGCGAAGCGCGCATCCTCGGTCAGCGACTCGGCAGCCGCCAGCGACATCGCACTGACGCAGGCCCAGCTCGACCGGCTCGACGCAGACCAGTAGCAGAACGGACGCGGCGGTGGATCCGGTCTGCGGGTTGGCGGCGGGGTTGTCCACAACGGTGAGTAGGACCGTCAACATGGTGGAAGAGGCATGCAGTGAAGGATGAACGCGCGTCGACGCGGGTGGCCCTGCTGGGTCTGGGCGCCATGGGACTACCCATGGCGACCTGGCTCGCGCAGCATTTCGAGGTCGACGTGTACGACCCCGATCCCAGCCGCATCGAACTCGCCGCCAAGGCCGGGGTCCATCCGGCCGACACTGCCGCTGCGGCCTGCCGACATGCCGACGTGGCCGTCATCAGCGTCCGGACTGCCGACCAGATGCAGCACGTGCTGTTCGGTGCCGGGGAGGTGCAGGGGATCGCTCAAGCCCTTCGTCCTGGGGCGGCCGTCGTGATGACCTCGACGGTCGGTGCTGACGCGGTCCGTCACGCGGCTGAGGAACTCCGGCCGTTCTCCATCGGACTGGTCGATGCGCCGGTGAGCGGTGGCAGCGTGCGAGCGGCGAGCGGCGACCTGTTGGTGATGGTCGGAGCCAGTCGGGAGCACCTCGAGGTCACCCGGCCGGTGCTGGATCTGCTGGGGTCGACCGTCTACGTCGTCGGTTCCGAACCCGGCGACGGTCAGACCATGAAGACGGTCAACCAGCTGCTCTGCGGGGTGCACACGGCGGCTGCCGCCGAGGCACTGGCGCTGGCCCATTCGTTGGGACTCGACCTCGAGCGCTGCTTGCAGATACTGCAATCGGGAGCTGCGGCGTCCTTCATGCTGGCCGACCGTGGGCCCCGGATGATCGCGCAACTCCGTTCCGAGCCGGTGGAACTCCGCTCCCGCACGGACGTCATGGCCAAGGACATGGGCATCGTCCAAGGTCTCTGCCAGACTTCGGGTGTGCTCTCGCCCGTCGCGGAAGCGGCCTACGGCAAATTCCGGGCGGCTGTGCGGGCCGGTATGGCCGAGCAGGACGATTCGTCGATCACCATCATGCAAGCCCCGATCACCACACCGACGGGCGGCCCCTCACCAGACGACGCGACTCCGACTTGAACTTGAACTTGAACCGAGCAGGGGACTTCCGCTGCAGAATAGTGGCACGTCAGATGACCTGACCTCGATGTCGGCCCTCATGATTCGTAGCCCGCGTGATACTTCGTAGAAAGGCGAACTACTGATGACAATTGCTTTTGATCCCCACCGCCTTGCCCAGATCAGCCGCTGCTTCCGCCGGGCCGTCGATCATGGGCTATTACCCGGATTCGACGTACGCGTGAACATAGGTCAGTCCACGGTGCTGGAGGACCACTACGGCCAGCGGGATCTGGAACGCTCGCTCCCCGTTGAGGCCGACACGATCTACCGCGTCGTATCCATGACCAAGCCGATGACGTCGGTGGCGACCCTCATGCTGTACGAGCGGGGGCTACTCGATGTCCGGGCTCCGCTGTCGGAGTACATCCCCGAGTTCGCGGCAACTTCAGTCTGCCGAACCGTTGCGCACGATCCTGATGACGTGGAGCCGCTGCAGGCACCCTTGACCGCATGGCATCTTCTCACGCACACGTCGGGGTTGACCTACAACTGGGCGGGCGAGAACGGTGTGAACCGCTTATACCAGCAATTCGGGATCGCCGAGGCCTACGGGAAGACAGACCTCGCGACCAACGTGACCCACTTGGCTGGTCTTCCGCTGCTCTTCCAACCGGGAACAGCCTGGAACTACTCGGTGTCCAACGATGTCTTGGGCCGACTCGTGGAGATCGTTTCCGGCAGCTCGCTGGACCAGTTCTTCCAGTCCGAGTTGCTCGACCCACTCAATATGTCTCAGAGCGGCTTCTCGGTCCCGATGCCCGAACGTCACCGGATTGCCCAGTTCTACGGCGGTCAGCCCGGCGGGACCACGTTCTTGCCCATGCCGGCCACCGCAGATCCAGGTGCGGAGCCGGTACTGCTCTCCGGCGGTGGAGGCCTGTTCAGCACGATGGATGACTACCAACGGTTCGTTCTCGCGCTAGCGGCCGGCGGCGGGGGATTGATCAGCCCAGAAACGCTGAAATTCGCCACCTCCAATCATCTTCCTGGTGGCGCCGACATTGCCTCGTTCCAGCGCCACGGACTCGAGGACGACCTATCGGGACTAGGTTTCGGGCTAGGCTTTGCAGTGGTGACCGACCCCATCGCGCGCAGAATTCTCACCAGGAAGGGGGTCTACTACTGGAACGGCGCCGGCGGCACCGCATTTTTCGTCGACCCAGCGTCGAAGATCTCCGCAACGTTCATGATGCAGGTGCGTAGCGCCTCCAACACCAGTTGGGAAGCATTGCTGCACCGACTGGTGTTCGCCGCCCTGGCCGATTGATCATCCGTTCTCACCTCGCATCCGCCGAACAGTTTCACCAATGACCCGGAAATTCCGCAATCCTGGAGAGGGCCTCGTTCGCAGCTGTCATATGGCCGTTCATATTGTAAGACGGCACGGTGATCAGCGTGGCTACTCACCTTCAATTTAGTTTTCAGGCACGACAAGGACCCGTCATCAGTTCGGCGTTCACCAGCCGATGGTTGCGACTGCGCTGCAGGCCCCCAGGTTACGCTCATCCCTTTGAAAGAGGCTACATATGCCAGTGGAATACTTCGAAGGCCGCCCGGGTCTATCCGAGTACGATCTCGAGGTCATGACGTCGACGACCGGACCCCAGCCTCAGCACACCGAAACAGGAAAGCGTATCGACCCGGAGGAGGTCGCTTCGGTGGAGAGCGTTCTGCCTGGAGCTGGCCGACTCGCTCCACGGTCCTGGTGGGAATCCGATGCTCCGTCGCTGCTCCTGGACGGCGACTGGAGGTTCCACTTCAGTCCGGACGAGGCGGGCCTTGCGGTCGACTTCCAGGAACCCGACCACGACGACTCGATGTGGGATCTGCTCCGGGTGCCGTCTGTCTGGCAGCTGGCCGGTCTGCCCGAGAAGCCTTGCTACAGCCCGCCTGCCTACACGAACGTCATCTACCCCTTCCCGGTCGATCCGCCGCACGTCCCGGACGCGAATCCGACGGGGGAGTACCGGGTGACCCTCACCGTCCCGGAGAGCTGGCCCGCCGGTCGGCGGGTACTGCGATTCGAAGGAGTCGATTCGCATGCCACGGTCTGGCTCAACGGCGTCATGCTGGGCTGGTCGACCGGTAGCCGGCTGGCCGCGGAGTTCGACGCCACCGATGCGCTGCGTCCGGGGACGAACGTGCTTGCCGTCCGGGTGCGACAGTGGTCGGCCGCGTCCTACCTCGAGGACCAGGACATGTGGTGGGTCTCCGGCATCTTCCGATCCGTCCTCTTGCTGTGCCGACCGACCGGCGCGCCGTCAGATGTGTTCGTGCACGCGGACTTCGACGCCGCCACCGGAACCGGCACCCTCACGGTGGACGCCACCGACGCCTCCGGCGCACCCATCGCAGGACGGCTGGACTTCCCCGGCCTCGGGCTGGTCGGGGTGGACGCAGCGATGGTCCACAGTCTGCCGGGCGTCAGCCCCTGGACCGCCGAGGCCCCCGTCCTGCACGACGGAACCCTGACGACCGACGCCGAGGTGATCCCCCTGCGGGTCGGGTTCCGCCGGGTCGAACTGCGAGATGGCCTGCTGCAGGTGAACGGGGCGCCGCTGCTGCTGCGCGGTGTGAACCGTCACGAGTGGCACCCGGAGACCGGCCGGACAATCAGCGTCGAGACCATGCGTCAGGATATCGCGTTGATGAAGCAGCACAACATCAATGCCGTCCGTACCAGTCACTATCCGCCGGACCGGCGGTTCCTGGACCTGTGCGACGAGTGGGGCCTGTGGGTCGTCGACGAGTGCGATCTGGAGACCCATGGGTTCTCCTTCTGCGACTGGCGCGGGAACCCCAGCGACGAACCGATGTGGGAACCCGCGTTGCTGGACCGGATGCAGCGGACCGTCGAGCGCGACAAGAACCATCCCAGCATCATCCTGTGGTCGCTCGGCAACGAATCCGGGGTCGGCCGGAACCTCGCGGCGATGGCCAGGTGGGTCAAGTCGCGGGACTCCTCCCGGCTCGTGCACTACGAAGGTGACTTCGACAGCGGATACGTCGACGTCTACAGCCGGATGTACGCCGATGTCCCCGAGGTGCAGCAGATCGGGTTGTTGACCGAGACTGCCGCCGGCACCGACGAACTCGACGCCCACCGACGATCGCTCCCCTTCCTGCTGTGCGAATACGCGCACGCGATGGGCAACGGTCCCGGCGGACTGACCGAATACCAGGATCTCTTCGATACCCACCCCCGGCTGCAGGGCGGTTTCGTCTGGGAATGGCTGGACCAGGCCATCACTGCCCGTAACGCCGACGGAGACGACTACTTCGCCTACGGCGGCGATTTCGGTGAACCCGTGCACGACGGCAACTTCATCACCGATGGCCTGCTGTTCCCCGACCGCACGCCGTCACCGGGCCTGCTGGAGTACAAGAAGGTCATCGCCCCGGTGAAGCTGACGATCGATCCGCAGGCCCGGACCGTGCTCGTCGACAACGGGTACGACTTCCTCGACACCTCAGGGCTCACCCTGACCTGGCTGGTCCAGGACAGCGGTATCGAGGTGGGCGGCGGGGCGCTGACGATGCCTCTGGCGGCCGCCGGTGCATCGGCGGCGATCGGGTGGCCGGCGGAACTCGTTGCAGCAGCCGAGCTCCCGTCAACAGGCCGGACGGTTCCAGGTGCCGACGTCGAACGGTGGGTCACCATCACCGCAAGCCTGGCCGCCGATCAGGTCTGGGCCGCTAACGGCCACGAGATCGCCTGGCAGCAGACACAACTGGATCTGCCGGCCCGAACGCAGGACCGGCCCTCGCCGCCGGGTGGCCGTAACGGTTCGCCCGGCACCATCGGCCCCGTCACCATCGACACCGGGACCGGATTGCTCGCCGCGATCGGTGACCTCGCCGTGCACGACGCGAGGGCATCCTGGATGTGTTTCCGTTGGACGGGATGCACGGTCCACCGCACGCCGGGGTGCGTCTGCACGCCCCGGTCGATCAGGTCCTGGCGATCCTGGACTGTGCCCGCAACGATGTCGACGAACTAGAAACTGCGACTGGTGCGTCGTTGCCGAGCCTGCATCGGGCCCAGCAGATGTTGCTGCTGGCCCGGTTGGCCGCCGACTCGGGAGCTCGCCGACGAGGGGTTCGGGCCGTGGCTGTTCTCCGCCCGCCAGGATCACAGCACCCGACTGACCACGTCGTGTCTGGCCCACTGGTCCGGGGCGCTGTGCGCCGAGGCCGGCCATCCTGATGTCACGCTCCACCGGTTGCGGCATTCGGTGGTCACGGCGTTGGTGTCCCGCGGCGACATCCTGCAGGCCCAGTACCGGCTCGGACACCGCGACGCAGCGACGACACTTCGGACCCACAGCCACGTCCTGCCGCTGACCGATGCCGACGCGCCTGCCACCTCGGACCACCTGTATCAAGAGTGAACGGTCCGGCAGTTGCGACGACCAGTGGAACATCTTGACGCTGCACGTCCTGCTGTCCTTCCTCTTCGGTCTGGTGGCCGGATGCAGTGGCCAAACGTCGGTGTGTCCGGTGGTGGCGGTGCCTGCCCGCTGGACCGATGAGCCGCGTGTCCGGAGGCACAGCCAGCGGGAACGTGCCTGGCAACAGCCGGGTGGCGCCGTCGGCATCGCCCGACAGCAAGCACAAGGCCCGGTACGGTCGTGGCTGAGTGGAGCGACCATTTCCTTCGACGCCGACCGGCGTAGAGGCGCAATGCAGATCCGGCGGAGTGATGTGACTACTGAGGCAGCAGCGGCGCGGCCGGGCAGGCGGTCGGCGCGCATCGAGGTCCGCTCGATCGATCAGATCCCCCTGGCCGAGCGGCACGGGCGGGTCCGTGACCAGTTCACCCTGTGGTTCGGGCTGAACGCGAACATCTTCGTCGTCGTGCTCGGCGGCGTGACGGTCTTTCTTGGCCTGGACCTGCTGTGGGCCGGCATCGCCATCGTCGTCGGGACGCTGGCTGGGTTGGCCCTCGTCGGATTCCATGCGATCCAGGGACCGAAGCTCGGTGTGCCGCAGATGATTCAGAGTCGCGGCCAGTTCGGGTTCTACGGGGCGGTGCTGATCTTCGCCGCGTCGATCGTGCTGGACATCGGGTTCCTCGCCGCGCAACTGGTCATCCAGGCCGACGCCATGAACCTGCTGGTGGGCGGCATCAGCATCCCGGCGTGGATCGCGATCCTGGTGGTGCCGGTGGTGGTACTGACCGTGTTCGGCTATGACTGGATCCACCGTTTCCAGAAGATCATGACCCCGATCCTGGCGGTGACATTCGTCGTCGTGCTGATCCAGGCGGTCGGCCACGGGGCGCCCACCGGGGCCGCCGCGTCGACGTCGCCACCGTCGTTTGCCGCGTTCATGGCTGGGACCGGGCTGTTCGTGGTGACCGTGCTCAGTTGGGCGCCGTACGTCTCGGACTACTCCCGTTACCTCCCGCCGACGGTGGACCTGCGCCGGACTTTCGCGGCGGTGGCGCTGGGCATCGGTGTACCGACGGTCCTGTGTGCCTTCGTCGGGGCGTACCTCACGAGTTTGCTGCCGGATGCCTCATCGACCATCGCCGCGATCGGCGAGGTCTGCGGCCAGTGGGTGCTGCCGGTCATGGCGGTCAGCCTGATCGGCTCGGACGTGGTGAATTCCTACACCGGGATGCTGGCCGTGGCCGGCATCCTGAGCTGCTTCCGCACCGTGCGGCGCTCGGTCGTGGTGCGGGTGGTCGGGTCACTGGTGATCATCGCCGCCGGCACCGTCTGTGCGTTGTTGGGTTACCGGGCGTTCGTCGGGAACCTGTCCAACTTCTTGGGCGTGCTCCTCTACGTCCTGATCCCTTGGAGCGCAATCAATCTGACGGACTACTACTTCATCCGGCGCGGCGACTACGACGTCCCGTCGTTCTTCACCCCTGCCGGTCGCTACCGCGGATTTCTGTGGCCCGGTCTGGTCGCCTACCTGTTGGCCGTCGCCGCGCAGGTGCCGTTCATCGCGCAGACCTTCTACACCGGGACGCTCGTGGCCCAGCTGGGCGGCGTCGACATCTCGTGGATCGTCGGCGGGGTGGCGGGCGTGATCTTCTACCTGCTCGCTCTCCGGTTGACCCGAGCAGCAACCCGGTAGCGGACCAACTGTGGGCCGGACCCCACAAACTCCCGCCGACGGTGGTCGGTGAGACACGCGGCGACGGTCAACGATGTCCAGGAGATGTGCCCGCCGCCGAATCCGTGGTGTGTCGAACCCGGGTGTCGGCGGGCTGTGCTGCCGATGCCGCCTTCGACGTCATGAGAAGGTCTTGCCGGCAACATCTCGTCAGGAGGTCACCTGGCTGAGCTAGAGGCTGTACTCCAGTCGCGTCATCATTCCGGATTCACTGTGATATCGGTTGTGACAGTGCAGCATCCACACCCCTGGGTTGTCGGCCAGCAGATCGACGGCCATCGTCGTGCGCGGCTTGACGATCACGGTGTCCTTGCGTAACCCCGGTCGCCCATCGGGCCGCACCAGCGCGAAGGTGTGGCTGTGCAAGTGCATCGGGTGCCACATGTCGGTCTGGTTGTTCAGGGTGAGCCGTGGCCGCTGGCCTTGCCGTACCTGCAGCGGCACGGTCTGGTCGTAGCCGCGTCCGTTGATCGTCCACGGGTAGGTCATCATCCCGCCGCCCAGGGTCGCGGTCAGCTGCGCATCGGGGGTGCCGGCCGGCAACGCTGCGTCCGGGGCCGGCAGCAAGGCGGTGGCCAGGCCGATGCGGCCCTGCAACTGGGCTGGTTGCACGCCGGCAGCGGGCACCTGACCTGATCCGGTGCGGATCAACGCGCGGGCCAGGCCGCCTTTGCCCTCGGCCAAGGCCACCAGAGGGAACACTCCGTCTTCGAGGGTGACGACCACGTCGTAGCGTTCGGCCATGCCGATCAACAGCGCGTCGACGTCCTGCCGGACGACGGGGTAGCCGTCGGTGTGCGTCACGGTCATCACGTGCCCACCCAGGGCGACCCGGAAGGCGGTGTCGGCCTCGGCGTTGATGATCCGCATCCGGACCCGCTGCCCAGCCTTGGCGGTGAAGGTGACCGGAGCGGCGGGGATCCGCCCGTTGATCAGGTAGTGCGGGTACTTGACGTCGCCGGCGTCGCCGCCCAGCAGGGCGCTCGTGCCCACCCCATGCCGCCCATCGCCATCCCGCCGGAGCTGGCGGTCGTGGTGGCCGGGCTACTGCCCATGTTCATCCCCAGCATTCCCGCCGCCGGCGGGGTCGTCGATGACCCCATGCTCATGCCACTGCTGCCGGCCTGCAGGTCGGCAAGTTCCTGGGTTGGGCTCTTGCCTACTCCGTCGGTCCAGTCGTCCAGGACGACGATCCATTCGGTGTCGTAGGCGACCTTTTCGTTCGGGTCGTCGAAGACGATGGGTGCGTAGAGGCCGAAGTCGGTCTGGATGCCGACATGCGGGTGACTCCAGTAGGTTCCGGCGTAGGGCACGGTGTAGGTGTAGGTGAACTGCCCACCGGCGGCGATGTCCTGTCGCGCGGGATGATTGTCGGTCATGGTCTTCCTTCGTGCTCGCTGAGCATTGATAGTTCTCGGAGTAAATCCTTGTGTTTGCCGGGAACGATCCCAGCTGCGACCGCTCGAAGGGCGAACGTCGGCTGCGGGGGGGCGCCTACAGGGCTGACCCCTGCAGCCACGTGGCCCAGGGGATGTTCCAGTCGCCGAATCCGTCGGTGGGGGCCAGCTTGGTCGAGGTACCGGTGACCTGGACGATGTCGCCGTAGCTGAAGGTGTTGTAGAACCACTGGGCCGCGGCAGGGTTGATGTTGATGCAGCCGTGGGAGACGTTGCGGATGCCCTGGTCGGCGACCGACCACGGGGCGGAGTGGATGAAGATGCCGCCATTGGAAAGCCGGACGGCCAGCGGGATCTTGGAGTCATAGCCCAGGTCGTAACTCGTGGGCAGGCCGTAGGTGGCTGAACTCATCTGCCGAACGGCATATTTTTCCTGGGTGACGTAGATGCCCGACGGGGTGACCAGCGAGATCTTCTTGCCATTCACGTCCAGAGTCTGGTTGCGGCCCAACGACACCGGTACGGTGCGGACCAGCTTGTTGTCGATGAACACCTGCATCTTCTTGGTGGGGTCATCGATCTTGGCTACCTTGGCCGGCCCCACGGTGACGTTCAGGGTGCGGTCGATCTCGCCGTACATCCCACCGCCGAAGTTCACTCCGTAGACCTTGGCCGAGACGGTGATCTTCGTGCCCGGTGCAGGCGGTCAGGACAATCGCCCCGACGACCAGGAACGCGGCGATCTGCGCACTGCGGGATTGGTTGGTCATGGTGATGATGGGCCCTTCGGTGGTCGAGAGATCGCTACCAGGAGCGAGAGGATGCGCGTCCGAGATGTGTCTCTCCCGGTCTGGGCGCTCCTAGGTTGTGCGTCGCTGGTGGTCTCGAGACGGGTCAGGGCGTCGGAGTACCCGGGTTGCTTCATGGGCAACGGCATGTGGATCTGTGGGGCCGCAGAACCGGCACGGTCCGGCTATCGGGGAAGCGTCCCGTGCCGGTCCTACGACGGCTGGGGCTACAGGGCCTTGAGAAGGTCCTGCATGGTGGTGATCTCCGCGCTCTGGCCGGAAATGATGGAGTCGGCCAGCGCCAGGGCAGCGGTGTTTCCGCCGGTGGCCTTCTCCGTCTTCGCCATCGTCAGTGCACCCTGGTGGTGCACGATCATCAGCTGCAGGAACAGTTTGTCGAACTGCGCTCCGGTGGCCGCGGTGAGCTGACTCATCTGAGCGTCGGTCATCATGCCGGGCATGGCAGCTGAGGATGATCCGGTGTCGGAGCCCATGCCGGCCATGCCGCCCATCGCACCGGACGAGCTCGATATGCCGGTCATCGCCGGGTGCGGCGCCCAGACTGCAAGCCACCCGGTCATTTCCCGGATTTCCGGGGTTTGCTCGGCCTTGATCTGGGCGGCGAGCGCCTTGACCTTGGCGTTGGCGGCGCGGGTCGGGGCCAGGTCAGCCATGGCGACTGCTCCCTGGTGATGGACCAGCATCTGCTGGGCGAAGGTGACGTCCGATGCTTTGAAGGGACCGTCGGCTCCTGGCTGCATCGCCGTTGAACCAGCGGTCGGTGACATGGCCGCGGTGCTCGATGCGGCTGGCGCTGCTGTGCTGTTCTCGGTTGATGTGTTCGCCGCGGTTGCGGCGGTCGTGCCGGTGGTGCCGCACGCTGCGAGGACGACCGACAGGGCCGCGGCAGCGATGAGGGCACCCAAACGGGTACGGGTCTGCTTCATGGTGATCTCCTGCAATGGTGGGGGTGAAAAGGGGACACGCCAAACGCACCATCGAACTGATATTCGAGGTGCGAGGGAGTCCTACACCCGCAAAATGCACAGAGAATGAGGCAGGGGCAGTGACAGTGGTGGTGGTCCTCTGCGGCTGAAACTCCACCCCGGGTTGAGCCGCACGGCGACATCGCCGGACCTACGCCGGGCTCGGTGGGCCAGCAACATCAGGGCAATCGCGATCGCGCCCGCGGTCAGGAACAGCAGGCACATGGCCATCGAGCCTGACCAGCCCGGGTTGGCAGGAGCTCCAAGGACCGTTGAAGTGTCGGGCGCTGAATTGAAGGCGGCGACTGAGGGCCCGGTCGGGCCCATATGCATGTCCATGGCCTGATGGTCACGGGCGGCCGATGCCGGCTGCGCCATGGAAGCTGCGGGAATCGTGGCGTCCATGACCATGCCGTGACCGCCGCCGGGGCCGTGCTCGCTCAGCACGTGCATGCCGATCACTCCGGCGCCGACCAGGGCGAGAAGCAACAACCGCACCAGTCGGTACATCGGCGCATGCTCGCGCTCAGATGCCATCGACAGGTTCACGTGTTCATTGTGCACGCGGCTCGGACGCACCACCGGTACTCCAGCATGTGAGATCCACGAGACAGCGTCTCACCTTGGACGGCGCCGGACCACTCGAAAGACCCGGTCTACGTGGGACGAAAGGCTCTGTACTGCAACGGCTGGAGCGGCGATTGTGAGCTTGGGAGTCAAGGTCCGGCGTGCTCGGGTGCGGGCTGAAGTCAGCTGGCCCTGCAGAGTGGAAGGGTTGGGACATCATGTTCTGGTACGGCAACGGCATGAGCGGTTGGGGTTACGGCCTGATGGGCTTCGGGATGATCGTGTTCTGGGTCCTGTTGATCGCGCTGCTGGTGGGTGTGTTCCGGCACAATTGGAGCCACCATGAATTCTCAGAGCGCCGGCCCGGGTCGTTGACTGCCGACCAGTTGCTGGCCGAGCGGTTCGCCCGTGGCGAGATCGATCAACAGGAGTACACGGACCGACAGGCGGTGCTCCGAGCTCACGTCCGGTAGGTGCAAAAGGGCTTGACTTTTCGCTGGTCGGGGTGCAACCCGTGATGCATGACCGTGGGTAGGGGGTCGGTGCGAAGCAACCTTGTTGATCTGCGTGCCCCCGCCATCAGTCGAAGGGTGAGAGCTGAATGCGGTCATGGTTTGAGCTGGGACGGGCCCAAGCTGAGCTCACGAGAGGAAGCGAGTCCACGGCCGCGGATCGTTGCTTGAGGGGTCCGTCGACGTAGATGGCGATGGTGGCCGGTCCCTGCCCACCAATCGGGTCCTCAGGCCGACGAGTCGTCGTCGGCGGTGTCGGTGAGGGTGACCAGCTGCCGCAGGCAGGTGTCTTTCAGTGGTTGCGGGAAGTGGTGGACCAGTTGGTTGTAGACGACGCGGCCGCGAGGGCTAGGTCTCCGACGCAGAGTTCTTCGGCGACGTCCAGCGCATGCTCAGGACGGTGGTGTAGTTCCACTGTAATCCGGTCACGATCATCGTCGGTCGGGCCGGTACGGGGATCCGGATGGCTTTGAACAGGTACTCCACCGCCAGACCGGCGGTGCTCATGACGACCCAGAACACGCCCAGGATGCGCAGGGTGATCCTTGGGCGAGCGCATTCCGGGTCAGCTGCCGAGTTCTCCAGTCAGGCTCACCCGCGGCCACGCATTGTTCATGTAGCCCTTCGGATTCCAGAGGTGGGCGGGTGATTCCGGCTGGGTTCCCGCGCTGCTGTCGAACGCCCTGGCCACGACGGTGACCGGCCCTGCTGGCAGGTCGACGGTGGCGCTCCACAGCACCCACGCCCAGGGACTGACTTGTTCTCCGAGATCAGCCTGGATCCAGTGCTCGCCTCCGTCGGTGGACACCTCGACCCTGGCGATCGAGCGGCCGCCACCACTGAATGCGTAGCCGGCGACCCTCTGCCGCCCCGCGGTGAAAGTGGATCGGTCCGCAGGTTGCAGGATGGCTGAATTGATCGACAGCACCGAGAGGGGAAGGCCCACACCGGGTCCGGCACTGTCCGGGTCGGCATCTGCCGGTAGGAGCCGGTAGGCGGTGGCTTGGAAGTGGTTGTCCGACGGCTTGTCCTGAGCGGTGATCCGGTTGATCCACTTGACGCTGCGGGCGCCGATGTAGCCGGGCACCACGACGCGGACTGGGCCGCCGTGCAGTCGAGGCAGCGGGCGGCCGTCCATCTCCCACACCAGCAGGACCTCGTCGGCGCCCGCCTTGGCCACCGAGATGGAACTTCCGTAGGGCTGCGGCGGGTCGGCGAGTTGCGAGACATCCGGCGCATCAAAAGCGATATCGGTCGCGCGGGGGTCCAGGTCTGCCGCGGCCAGCAGATCGGCCAACCGGACGCCGGTCCAGGTCGCGGTGGAGATCGCGGCCGGTCCCCAGGGGTCCTCGCCGGGGATGGGCTTCACAGCCACCAGGTCGGCGCGCCGGTTGCCGGCGCACTGCAGCGTCGCAGTCACCTCGTGGCGCGCAAAGCTGGATTGCAGGTCGGCGAGAGTCAGTGAGAGCGGGGCGCCCACCAGCCCGTCGACGGTCAGAGACCAGGCCTGGGCGTTGATGTCGGGGATCGGACCATGGTTGCGGCTGTAGAACCGGTCGAGTTCGGTGAGATAGCTCTCGGCGAGCACGGCGGGGTCGGACTCCGCGTTGTACGGCTCGGCCTCGTGGACCACCATGTCCGGACGTTTGTCCCAGCGTGTCATCTGTCGCGCCTCCCCAACATCGATCGGGCTCTGCCGGCAGATCTTCGTCGGTCTGCCCGGCTGCATTTTCTTTCCGATCGCCCAATTACCCCGCAACCTGGGTTACCCCGCAACCCGGGCCGTGCTGGGTGTTTCAGGCCAGGGACAGGAACATCTTCTTCATCGCGGCTGTGTCCAGCGTGTCCTGTCCGTCGGATTCCCGTCGAGCCCTGCCTGCCGGGTGGGGTCGGTCAGTGGTCGATCGACTCGGACTCGAGCGTATCCAGGGCGGCTCGCAGTCGGGCTCCGGCATCGGAGGCGACGTCGGCCAGGCTTGCGTTCCCGGTCACGCCGACCATCATCTGCGGGTCGAGCGCCTCGATGGCCGTCGAGGTGGCGCTCAGCGCACGGACGACGACGTTGCACGGGAGCAGAAGCCCGATAGACGGTTCGGCCTGCAGGGCCGCGTAGGCCAGCGGTGGCCGGCAGGCACCGAGGATGACCTGTGCCGGGATGTCGACGTCCAGCTTCATCTTGAGGGTCTGCTGGATGTCGATCTCGGTCAGAACTCCGAAGCCCACATCCGCCAGTACCTTCCGGGTCTGCTGCAGGACAGCGGCGAACGGTCGGGGAACTGTGGTGGTGATGGCGTAGGCCATGGTTGCTCCTGGATGTCGATGATGTGGTTGCTCCACTCCCTCCGACTATACCCCTGGGGGTATAGTCGGAGGCTCCGAGTGATTTGATCCAAGGGCTAAATCAGATGTGCAGAGCAGTGACATATCAGCATTGCGGGAAGACGACGTGGGCCGGTTGTGGGCAGCACGTGGAGTCGGTGATGGCTGGGGCTCCTCGGGCTGATCGGCTGCACGTGCCATGCCAGGCCTGGGCCGCCGCCACCGTGGCGGGGTAGCTCAGTCCATGCACGCGAGCGCCCGGATCCGTTTGGCGGTGGCGTGGGCGTCGCGGTTGACGCCGTCGATGATGGAGGAGTTGAGTCGGCTCTGCCATGGCAGGCCCATCCAGTGCAGACCGGCCACGGGGCTGGCCCCGCGTACGTGGACCGGCTCACCCCGCTCATCCAGCGCGCCGGGGAGATCGATCCAGTCCAGACCTGGTCGATAGCCAGTGCACCACAACACATTGTGGGCGCGGACGTGTGAACTGTCGGCAAGGGTCAGATCTTTCCCGCTGGCGCCGATGACCCGTCCGGTGATCAGTCGGATGCGGCCGGACTGCACCTCACGTCGGAGTTCGGTTCCGATGATGGAATCCCCGCGGCCTCGCACGTATCGCGACACCGACGTCGACGCGCCGGCGTTGAGCGTCCGGGTCAGGTACAGCCACCAGTACAGGTCGACGCCCAGCAGCGTGGTCGGCAGGTACCAGGGCTTTCGCGGGCTGATCACCGTCACCTGGTGCGTCGGTGCCAGTTCCACCGACAACTGAGCTGCCGAATTTCCGCCGCCGACGACGATCACGTCATCTCCGGGGATGTCCCCGGGGCGACCGTAGGCCGCGGAATGCAGCTGGAACACCTCGGCATCGAGCGCGTCGGCCGCCGGCGGTAGGTAGGGCCGGGAAAACGGTCCGGCCGCTACGACAACGTGTCGCGCCCGGAATTCGGCACGGTCGGTTCGAGCATGGAACAACTCACCGGATTGCCACAGATGGCTCACCTGGTGACCGGCCTCCACCGGTAGCGCGAAACGCTCGGCGTAGCCGCGCAGGTACTCGGCGACGTCGCGCTTGTCGGGGAATCGCGCGCCCGGAGGGAACCGCATGCCCGGCAGCCCACTGAAGCGGCGCGGTGTGAACAGGCGCAGGCTGTCCCACCGTGCGAGCCAACTGCCACCGATGGTGTTCTGCTCGATGACCTGAACGTCCAGGCCGGTGATTCGCTGCAGCCAAAACGCCGCGCCCAAACCGGCCTGGCCCGCGCCGACGATCAACACGTCCACCGATTGCACCGGGACTTGGGCGCCTCGTGCCCGGGCAGCATCATCCAGCGGGTGCTCTGTCGGCTGGGACATGCTGTGGTGTCGCCCTTCTTGCCGCGCGGTGAGTTGGCTGGTCGGTCCCGACGGTGCCGGCCCCATACTGGCCGAGGGTAGGCCGCCCGAGGTGCGGTGACGACCGACCCCGATCAATCAGTGCTCCGGGCGGCAAAGGACGGATATACCCACCGGGTTTACCTCTCCGGTACCCGGACTTCCAGTCGCGAAGGACTCACCTATGTCTGACATTCCCGTCCGGCCCCGTAAGACCGTTCCGGCGCCGGCGTCGTGAACAGCTCCGTCCGGGTGCGCCCCGACGTGGTTGTTTTCGACGTCGTCGAGACGCTGGCCAATCTGGAGGCCGTTCGGACCCGCCTGTCCGAGGTGGGCCTACCACCGGAGGTGATGCCGACCTGGTTCACCCGGATCCTGCGCGATGCGATGGCATTGACCCTGGCCGGGGATTACGCCGGATTCGCCGATATCGCTGCGTCTTCGTTGTACGCGCAAACCCGCGGTGAGCTCAGCGATGCGCAGGTCCAGGCGGTCGTCGCCGGATTCGGGTGTTTGACACCGCAACCCGACGCCGTCGCGGCCGTGCGGGCTGCGAGGCAGGCGGGGGCGCGGGTGTTCACGTTGTCCAACGGCGCCGCTTCCACGACCCGGGCCTTCCTGGACCGGGCCGGCCTCACCGCGTCGGTGGAGCGGGTGCTGTCGATCGACGAGGTGAGGGCGTGGAAGCCGGCTCGCGGCCCGTACGACCTGGCGGTGCACGCGGCGGGCGTGCGGGCCGAGCGGGTCGCGCTCGTGGCCGTCCACTCCTGGGACATCCACGGCGCGCGTGCCGCCGGACTGACCACCGGGTGGTGCCCGCGCCTGGAAGGCGAGCCGACCCCGGTTTTCACACCCGCGGATGTCAGGGCCCCTACCTTGGACGGTGTCATCGATGCGCTGATGGCCCTGCCGGCACCCGATGCCTGACATCCGCAGATGCCGGTGCAGGTGATGTCGTGCCGGACTGTCCGAACGGTGGTCCCGGCGCGGTGGCGGTGATGCGCAATCCCGGACAAGTCGGGAGCGACTTCGCCGGGGTGGGAAGGTTGCCGCACGGCCGCCGGGTTTCCTGTTCAGAGTCGGGCGGCGTCCGCATGCCCGGCCGCGCCGACGTACTGGAGTGAGCATGGTCGAGGCAGTTCCCCGGGGCCGGGTCATCGCGCCTAGAGATGACACCGTCGTGGTCGAGGGCAACCAATACTTCCCGCCGGGCTCGGGCGATGAGCAGTACCTGCAGGCCAGCCGGACGAAGTCGTCGTGCCCGTGGCAGGGTGTGGCGTTCTACGACCCCGTGCAGGTCGACCGATCGGTCGGCCGGACCGGCGCCTGGACCTACCGGCACCCCTCACCGCTGGCCCGCCGGATCAGGAACCACGTCGCGTTCTGGGGTGACGTCACGGTTCAGGACACCGGAGCCGGGACCCGATGAGGTTGTCGGAACGCTTGCAGGAGCTGGAGCTGCGTACCCGTCCCGTCGACGCGGAAACCAAGGCGGCTCTGGCCACCCGTTGGCAGGCTTTGCCCGAGCACGTTCGGACGCCGGCGCAGACCCTCGGTCAGCACGCGGTGGGCTGCGAGGGTACCCACGGGGTGTTCCCGAAGTGCGATCTGGCCTGCACGCCGTGCTATCACTCCCGGGACGCGAACCGGGTCGCGATCAGCGGTAGCCACACCGTCGCGCAGGTGCGGGCGCAGATGGGGCTACTGCGTCGACGGCGTGGCCCGCGGGCGCATGCGCAGCTGATCGGCGGCGAGGTGTCGCTGCTGCCGCCGGATGACCACGCGGGGGCGCTGCTGATCATGCGTGAGCACGGCCGGGAGCCGATGAGCATGAGTCACGGCGATTTCGACTACGACTACCTGGTGTCCCTCGCCGTCGGACCCGACGGCGTTCGACGGTTGGAGCGGAGGTTGGTACGGACCCGTCGGCGTAGGTCAGCCGGTCGACGTCGATCAGCAGTAGAACGGTCCGGAACTTCGGGCCCAACGCAGCAAGTGCGGTCTTGATCGTGTCATCCAGAAACCGCTCGGTCACAGTCTGCTCCGGGCCGCCCGCGTTCTCTGCGCCGAACGCCGGTCGGTGACCGTCCAGGTCGCTGATCTCCGGCGTCAGGTCAGGACGTTGTCGGCGGTGCGAGTTGAGGTTGGTGTTGCGCAGGATCGTCAGCAGCCACGCCCGCGGATGTGCACCGCCGAAACCCTCGATCGCCCGGCAAGCCCGGATCAGGGTGGCCTCGACGAGGTCCTCCGAGTCCGCCCACGACCCGGTCAGGGTCCGTGCCACGTTCCGTTTCGCCACCCTCCTCGGCCCCAGGAGCACCCGACGACCCCGCAACCGAGCCAAGGCGGTTGATCTTGAGGTGAGCCAGTGCCGGTCCACACGGACAATAACCGCACGGACGTACGGACTTGCGGAAGTGGGGAGGGAGGCGTAGACCGGACAGGGTCATCCGTGGACCCACGCGGATATGAGAAGGCGGGCGAGATGAATTTCTTCGGCGGTGTGTGGCACGGGCTGGATGAGGCGTTCTTCATGTTCTGGGAGACGCTGTGGGCCTTGGTGCTCGGGTTTGCTCTCTCGGGCGCGGTGCAGGCCTTCGTGTCCCGCACCGAGATGCAGCAGGCGTTGGGCGATCACTCACCCCGCACGTTGGGCAAGTCCTCGTTCTTCGGGATGATTTCTTCGTCCTGCTCCTACGCCTCCTCGGCGCTGGCCAAGAGCCTGTTCTCCCGGGGCGCGGACTTCACCGCCGCACTGGTCTTCATGGTCGCCTCGACCAATCTGGTCGTCGAGTTGGGCATCGTGCTGTGGTTGCTGATCGGGTGGCAGTTCGCGCTGGCCGAGTTCGTCGGCGGAGCCATCATGATCATCCTGCTCGGTCTGGTCGTGCCCCGCGTCATCCCCACCGCGTGGATCGAACGAGCCCGCGACAACCTGAATCGCGACGACGCTCACGGGCAGGCCGACCCGGGCCAGCACCCCGGCCACGAGCACCACACCGACGGCGAGGCAACGGAACTCGAGAGCGAGCCGCTGACCAGAAGACTCCGCAGTCGCCGCGGCTGGGGCGATGCCTCCGGCTACACGATCAGCGACCTGTCGATGCTGCGCAAGGAACTGCTCATCGGGTTCGTGGTCGCCGGGTTCCTGGCCGCACTGGTGCCCACCTGGTTCTGGCAGTCGATCTTCCTCACCGGACACGGGTTCGCCTCGTCGCTGGAGAACGTGATCATCGGCCCGTTCCTGGCCATCATCAGCTTCGTCTGCTCCGTCGGCAACGTCCCCCTCGCAGCGGCGCTGTGGCAGGGCGGCATCAGCTTCGGCGGCGTCGTGTCGTTCGTGTTCGCCGACCTGATCACGCTGCCGCTGCTCTCGATCTACCGCAAGTACTACGGCACCGCGATCACCCTGCGCATCCTGGGCGTGTTCTGGGTCGTCATGAGCACCGCCGGTCTGGCGGTGGAGTACCTGTTCAAAGCCATCCGGATCCCCGTACCGGCCCGACCGACGATGATCGTGCACACCGGATTCCAGTGGAACTACACCACCGTCCTGAACATCCTGGCCCTGGCCGGCTTCGCGGTCATCTACTGGCTCTACCGCCACCGCGACACCAGCGGACCGCAGCAGTACGCCAAAGACCCGACCTGCGGGATGCAGGTGGAGATCGCCCACGCACCGGCCACCCGGACACGCGACGGGCAGAAGTTCTACTTCTGCTCCGACCACTGCGCGCACCGCTTCGACGCGGACACCTCCCCCACACCTGATGCCCAGAGCGACATCTCGTGCCCGGCCGACGACGTCGCCAGCACCACCACAACCCGGCAGAGGGGAGCAGATCACCATGGCAGTCACTGACCACGAGCACCCGATCGACCCGGAGCGGGTCGCCCACGCCCGCAGCCGCATCCCCAGCGCCGACGACGTCGCCCGGCTGACCGGGCTGCTGTCGATGATGGCCGACCCGGTGCGGCTCCGCCTGATCTACGCGCTGGACGTCGCCGAAGAACTCTGCGTCGGAGACCTGGCCCTCGCGCTGGACGTCAGCGAGGACTCCGCCTCCTACGCACTACGACTACTGCGCAGCGCCGGCCTGGTCACCACCCGCAAACAAGGCCGCGTCGTCTACAACCAACTGGCCCACAACTTCCCGCAACCACTGAAGGACACCTGCCTGCGGCAGCTGGTCACCCTCACCCACACCACCGACAACGAACCACCGGCCTAGGGTTTCATGTTCCTGTCTCGTTCTCGGCTCGGCATGTCGATGGTGCTGGGGGGCTCGGGTCATGTTGTCCGGGCGGAGATGGCGGCGGCCCCAGATCCTTCGCCATCACCGGCACGTGGGGAATGCGGAGCCGAGATTCGACAAGCGCTGCCCGGTTTCGCAGCTGGCGAGTCTCTTCGGCGTCGAAGTCCTGGGCGGCGACGGTTGAGCGGAGCCGGGCCAGCTGGCTCCGCACGACGGGGTGCTCCTCGGGCGGGAATCGCCAGGCCAGCTCCCCGAGGAGGTCGAACATCCGGCCCATCACAGCGGGGTCGGCCGCGCCGTACCGGCGGGGTTGGGTCAATGCGGTGTCGACCAGTTCGCCCAGCCCGGGCCGTTGCAGAATGGCGCGAACGTGGCCGACGTCGTCATGCAGCACCACCGGTTGCAGATCGCGGTCGCCGAGCTCGCACAGCAGTGCCGAGATGTGGCCGAGGGCATGGACTGCGGTGGTCGGGTCGTTGATCCCCGGTGAGAGTGCCTTGTTGGCCACGTCGGTGAGTTGTCGCAGTCCGTACCCGACGTCCTGCGCGGAAGTCCGTTCGTACCCGGTCCGGACGGCCCGGGCAACCCGACCGTGCAATCGGTCCCATACCTCCGACGGAAAGGGCCCGTCGGGCGACCAAGCATGGCCGAGGGGAGTGTCCTGTACCAGGGATGCACCGGGGTGAGCCCCGATGATCAGGACAGCATTCGCGTCGATGGCCGCGGCCAACAGTTCTCCCTCGTCCAGACGGAGGACAAATCCCGAACCTGCGGCCAGGACGACGTCGGCCCGGTCCGGAATCGTCGGCAGATCAGCCCGGAGTGCTGGATCGCGCCGCGCGGACAGCACCGCATCCACAACTGCCGAGCTGTCCCGATGCACGTCCCGCAGCATCGTCTCGACCCGGATCTGACGGGCCAGATGGGCAAGGAACACCACCAGTCCGATCACGCTGGCCACAGCCAGCCCGAACGACGTGGTCACCGAGATCCGGGGCACGAAAGGTATCTGACCGTCCGAACCATTGCGGACCGACCGCAGTACGGTCAACGAGTAGGTGAAAGTGGCCAGGAACAAACCGAGCGTGGCCTGGACGAAGATGTCACTGGTGAATGTGCGCAGCAGCCGCGGAGAGAACTGGCTGCTCGCCAGCTGCAGCGTCACCACCGTCAGCGAGAACGTCAGCGACGTCACGGTGATCAGCGAGCTGGACACCGCCGACAACACCGTCCGGGCCGCATCAGCATCGCCTCCGAACAACACGGCAGCCAACCACGCCGGCATCGAGGCGTCCGCGACGGCATCGAGGCGGGGAAGCAGGACCCCGACGAGAGCGGCCAGCACCACCGCCAGGACGGGAACCGGCCACAACTGGGTCCGCACAGCGTCCCGTACCGAGAACAGCAGTTGTCGCACCGGATTCCTCCACGTTGTGCTGTGCGTCTGCCCCGCGAACCAGACGACCACCGGGTTGCGGCTCAGGCGGTGATGACCAATGCCCGGCCGAGAGCAGCCGCACCGACAACACCCGCGTCGTCGCCCAGCTCCGAGACGACAAATTTCAGCTCCGGGTTTGGTTGCAGCATCCAGGGAGCGGCGGCCTCGGCTATCCGATCGGCCAGCTTCGAGCCCAACTTCTCGGCAAGTCCGCCGCCGATCACGACCATCTCGAGATCGAGCAGGTTGACGACCGAACCCACTGCCACACCTAGGGTCTCGATCGCGGTGTCGAACAACTCCCCGGCCAGCTCGTCGCCCTCGTCCAGCGCACGGGCCCAGACCTTGGAGGTCAAGGTCTCCTTCTGCTCGTCGTCGCGGATCTGCAGCAACGACGTCTCTCGACCGGCATCCACCATGGCCGTGACGATGCCCCTCATCGACCGGCGTCCGGCGTATGCCTCGGCGCAACCGCGTCGCCCGCAGGTGCACAAGGCTCCACCCTGCCGGATGATCACATGCCGCTCACTTTCGGTCCTGAACCACGTGCAGTCCACCTCGATCTCTCGGGCCGCCACGACAACCATGGACATGATGAGCTCCAGGGTGCGGCCTGTCGTTCGGACGTTACCCGGTGCGCAATCCCGTCTGCGAAGGACCTCGAGGCAACCTCCCGACCGATTGCGGGGTGGTGGGAGGTCGCGCAAGGTCCGCGGGCCGCGCATCCACCCTCGACTGATCGGTGGTGAGCTGACCGACTGCCGGCGGGGCCCACCGCAGGTCGCGGCGGCATCGAGCGACCGGATGACAGAGCGCTCCCGGCAAGCCGTGCAGTGTGCAACCATTGCTGTCAGCAAGTACGAGTGGACTTTCCGGTACGGAAGTCCGGCGATGGGTGTCGGGGTTGACCACATCGGCTCGAAGATGGCGTCCGGCCGCACGCGCAAGCAGGAGGGGCAAGCGCTCACGGCAGAGCTCGAGATATCGCGGATCGTGATCGGCCCGGGACGCCGATAGGCGATCTCCCGAAGCCGACATCGCAATGATGAATCCGATGGATTCGTAGGAGGTACAGATCGCCGTGGACATGGTCATCGATTCTCCGGTCGACCTGTCAGGAGTGCTCGCGTCCTGGACTTGGGCGCCCGGCTGGGACCTGCTGGTCCTGCTAGCCGTCTCGGCCTATGCCGTACTCGCCGGGCGTAGCGTCCGACGCGGAGCGCGATGGCCGGTCGGGCGGTCGGCTGCGGCCGGTTCTGCGGCTCTGGCCCTTGTCCTGACCATGAACGGACCTCTTGCGGTGTTCGCGCCCGCACTGTTCTGGGTGCACATGCTCCAGCACCTCATGTTGATCATGGTGGTACCCGTCCTGGTCGTCTATGCGCAGCCGTTGCGGCTGTGGAGGACGGTTTCTGCTCCTCGGGCGACGGCCCGAGGCCGATGGTTCCAGCGGCCGGTGACCTCTCCGATGGCCACGATTCCGCTGTACGCAGCCGTCCTCGCCGGAACGCATCTGACCGGCTTCCAAGAGGTCATGCTCGGCCACATGTGGGTGCACGAATTCGAGTCCGCGCTGTATCTGGTGACCGGGTACCTGCTTTTCGGTGGACTCGTCGGTGCTGATCTCTGGCCATGGCGCCTGCCGTACCTGGTCCGCTTCGCGACACTCGGACTCACGATGGGAATCGACGCCTTCGTCGGCGTCGTGCTGATGCTGACGAGTGATCCGATCGCGCCGGCGTTTGCTTCGCGCCATCCGGGCTGGGGGCCTGGCGCACTTGCTGATCAGAGCGCCGCGGGAGCTGTGATGTGGTTCGGCGGCGACGGCTTGATGATGATCCTCATGATCGCGACCGCCATCGAATGGGGCCGAGCCGGTGCCAAGGAGCAGTCGCTGGGGAGTTGGTTGGAGGGTATCCGCAGCCGCGAGTTGCTCGGGCACCTCGACGTCGGAGAATATGTCGCTCTCGGAGATGTCGATGACGACGACGACGACCGCGCCCTGCGGACCTACAACGCGATGCTGGCTCGATTGCATGGATCCGGAGATGCCGGGCCACAACCCCGTACCCAGGATGAAGCGCCGTCACGGTGACGATCCCGAACTCTGGGTCGCGTCTGCGGTGTCTTCCACCGGCTGCGCGGCGACCAGGAGGTCCACGGCGCTCTGTTGGCTTGCGGCGCTGACGTACGCCACGGGCCCGGCCCAGTGCAGCCCGTACTGGTCGTCGGTGTTGCGGTCGTGTTCGTGGGCGATGTTGGCCTGCCCCAACAGGTAGTCGCTGTAGGGATGGTCGTCCAGGGCGAGGTTGAGTTCGCCGAGATTGCGGACGTAGATGCCCTTGAACGATGGCCCGTTGATGTCGCAGCCGTCCTTCTCGCAGGACTCGGTGAGGACGCCGTCGATGTGCAGTTCCTCGGATCTGGTGGACGCGTCGGCGAAAGTCCTTGCGCGGTCGAGATAGTTGCCGTCGCCGGTGGCCTTCGCGAGGTCGACCAGGGCCCCCAGCACCACGCCCTGGTTGTAGGTCCACACCGGTCCGCTGCTGGTGCAGGACATCCGGTCCAGCCCGTCGCCGACGAGTTGTCCGGCATTGGTCATGCCGGATCGATCGAACCACTCCCACACCGAGAGAGCCTGCTGCAGATAGGGCTTTCCGGCGTCACCGAGCCTGGTGGCAAGTTCGGCAGCAGCCTTGACGAACAGCTCGTTGGCGATGGCGTTCTTGTACCGGTGGGTGGTGGTCCACCAGAGACCACCGCCGCAGACGTCGTCGTGGTTGCGCCACATGAAGTCGACACCCGCCCGGGCGGTGGCCAGGTAGCGTTTGTCCCCGGTCAGGTCGTAGGCCCGGATCCACGCCAGGGCCCACCACCCGGTGTCGTCGATGTAGGGGTTGATGAAGTTGCGCTGCTCGGCGTTGACCTTCTTGGCGTAGGTGTTCGCGAGCACCCAGGAGTACCGGTGGTCGCCGGAGTCGATCATGTAGTTGGTCAGCGCTGTCAACGCGTTGGCGCTGTTCCACCATCCGGTGGTTGGCCAGACGCCGGAGGTCTGGTCGTAGAGGTTGACGAGGGCGTCGACGGCAGGCACCTCGGAGGGTGCCTGCGCACTGCAGCCCACCAGGAGGGCACCTGCCGTCAGCAGGGCCAGCAGTCGCGGCATTCGACGCGCACGCATACCGTCCCCCATCCTGGTCGAGTGAACATGATCCCGAAACGCGCCGACCGGAGAAAATTCGGGTCGGTCCCGCCGATCGGACGCTCCGGTCTGTCGTCATCGACCATGTGCTCGACCCGCCATACGGTCCTGGACCGCGGTCGCCGGGCCACCCTGGTTCTGGCGGCTGTCCTCGCCACGATACTGGCCGCGTGTTCCGGTACCTCCGGAGCTCAGGTGACCGGAGGTCAGATCACGACCGCGCCGCCTGTTCCGATCACCGCGCCCGCCACTTCGACGAGTTCCGTCCCCTCCCAGACGCTTTCGGGTGGGACCACCCAGGCAGGAACGATGGTGCCGTTCCGGACGGTCGCTGCCGGCAGCGCGGTCGCCAAGCGGATCGGACTGGTTGCCCCGAATGCCTCGGACCCGCTCGGGAAGGAAGTCACCGAATCGATTGCCGTCCAACTGAAGTCGGCGGGGGCAGAGCTGATCAGCTGCGACCCGGGTGACGACCAGGGTCTGGTGTTGGACTGTGCACGGCGGCTGGCGACGGAGCACGTGGACGGGTGGATCATCGTGCAGCCGGGAGATCTGGGTCAGGCGCTGTGCGACGTCGGGCCGAAGAAGGTGCCGCTGATCGCGATCGCCGCATCCCCGATCAGTTGTCAGACGGTCGGCGTCGGCGCCGACGACAGGCAGGCCGGCTTTCTCGTCGGCCGGGAACTGGCCGGAGTGCCGCGAAACCTGTCGGACTGTGCCCGCTCCAGTTTCGTCGTCGTCACCAATCCTGCCGCAGGCACCGTGAACGCTGAGCGGGTTGCCGGTATCAAGGCGGGGTTCTCCGCGGTGTGCCCCGGCTTGATCGGCGATGTCAGAGTGCTTGATGCCGGAACGCAGGATCGTGCCTACGACGCTTTCACCGCCGTCCTGGCCACCCTGCCGGCGGACGCCGATGTCCTGGTCGCAGCCGTGAACGACGGGGCAGCGCTGGGAGTCCTCTCGGCCATTCCGGAGACTCGTTCTGCTTCGGTCAGCGTGGCCGCCGTCGGAGCCGACCAACGAGCGCGATGCGAGATGCTCGGCAATGCAGGATGGTTGGGTGATGCGGCGTTGTTCCCCGATCGCTACGGAGAGGTCGCGGTGCCCGCGCTGCTCGATGTTCTGGCCGGGCGGAGCGTGCCAGGCGTCCTCCACGTCCGGACGTCTTTCGTCACCGCGCAGACGCTCCCCGACTTCTACCCCGTCGAGAGTTGTCCATCACCATGACGACGACGTCCGAGCCGATGTCCCCCCGCCGGATCCTTCTGACCCGAACCGCTCTCGCTGTGATCGGCGCGGCGGCCTGCATCGTGTTCGCATCGGTCAGCCCGTATTTCGTCTCCGTCGACAACCTGGTCAACCTGCTCAATGATCTGGCCGTGGCGGGAATCGTCGCCATCCCGGCGATCTTCCTGATCATGAGTGGCCATGTCGATCTCACGGTCGGTGCGGCCGCAGCCTTCACCGGGATCGTCGTGGCCTCGTCGGCGCCCGGGTCGGGGTTGTTCGTTGCCGTGGTGCTGGCGATCGCCTGTGGGGCTCTGATCGGACTGGTCAACGGTCTCCTGGTCACCATCGCAGAGGTGAACAGCGTCGCGGTGACCTTCGCGTCGATGTCGCTGCTGCGCGGCCTCGCCTACCTCGTGCCCAGCGGTCTGGCCGTCTACCTGCCCGGATTCCGGGGGCTGGGCAATGCCCAGCCCTTCCTGGGTCTCTCGCTGCCGTTCCTGATCTTCCTGTCATTGGTGGCGCTCGCCGTTGGATTCTCGCGAACAGTTGTCGGGCGCCGCAGCCGGGCGGTCGGTCTGCGGCCGCCGGCGGTGCGCCTCGACGGCGGGCAGGAGCGCCGCTGGGTCGTCGGGCTGTTCGTCGCCTCCGGGCTGGCAGCGTCGATCACGGGACTGATCAGGACCTCACAGCTGGGTACCGGTCTGCCGACGGCGGCGATCGGCATCGAGATCACCGTGTTGACCGCGGTCCTACTCGGCGGCGGGCAGCTGGCCGGCGGACGCGGATCGGTGGTCGGAACCCTCTTCGCGCTCCTGGTGATCTCCATCATCGACAACGGACTCGCGCTGACCAACGTGACGTCCTACGTCGGGCAGGTCTTCCACGCCGGACTGCTGATCCTCGCACTGGTCATCGATCGACCACTGCGACGCCGCCGGAGGTGTCCGGCTGCGACCGACCCGCTGCGCTGATCGATCATCGGCCCCTCGCAGCGTTCGGCGCGGCATGAGGTGCGGGTCGAGGTTCGTACGATCATCGTCATCGATGGTGACGGTCGGCGGCGGGTTGCAACTCGAGGCATGGGCGATGCTGCCTGCACTCGGTGAACAAGAGATCCAGCCGACAGGTACCCGAGCGCCGAAATTGCTGCCGCCGAACGTTTCGTGGCGCTCGCCAGCATGCAAGGGCGATGCGAAACGACGGTCCGGTGTCGTGTTCGGCACAGCAGACCTGTTCTGTTGGTCAGCATGACGCAATCATTGCATACTGCAAGAATGCCGTCACCACCAGCCCAGCGGAAAAGTTCGCTCCTCTCGTCACAACCGTCGGTGGGGCGGCCACTCCCCCTGACGTCGGGTACTTCACGTGTTGTCGGGCTGGTGCGTACTTCCAACGGAGGGCTGTTGTTCCTGGCACTGCTGGTGGGGGCGGGGGCTGGGGGAGGGGCCATCGTCTTCCGGTGGTTGATCCGGGTCTTCACCCTTGCCCTGTCCGGGCACGAGGACTACGCGGGCCTCGGACCCGTGCCCAATGCCCACGTACCCGGTCTGGGAAGGTGGTTCGTGTTGCTGGCTCCGGTGGTGGCCGGTCTCCTGTACGGCCCGCTGGTGCACTTCTTCGCTCGCGAGGCCCGGGGCCACGGCGTACCGGAGGTGATGTTCGCGGTCGCCCGTCGGGGTGGCCGGATAGCACCACAGGTGGCGGCAGTGAAGGCCCTTGCCTCTGCGTTGTGCATCGGTGGCGGTGGTTCGGTGGGCCGGGAGGGTCCGATCGTCCAGATCGGTTCCGCTCTCGGATCGACCATCGGGCGGTTGGTGAAGGTCGCCGAGTCCCGGATGAAGGTGCTTGTTGCCTGCGGCGCTGCGGGTGGTATCGCCGCGACCTTCAATGCCCCGCTCGCCGGGGTCTTCTTCGCAATGGAATTGATCCTGCGGGATTTCAACACGCAGTCGTTCGGCATGGTGGTGATCGCCTCCGTCACGGCCGGCGTGATCGGTCGGGCTGCCCTGGGCGACGAGGCGTTCCTCAAATTGCCCCCGTTCCTCGTCGATCACGTGGCGCAGTACCTGCTGTTCGCGCTGCTCGGTCTGCTGGCCGGCGTCGTCGGTGTGCTGTTCAGCCGGGTCCTCTATCTGATCGAGGACGTCTGCGACAAATGGTGGAGGGGGCCGGAGTGGCTCCGTCCGGCGGTCGGCGGCATTTTGCTCGGTATCGTCCTGCTGGTGCTGCCCGAGATGTACGGGGTGGGATACCCGGTGCTGGGCAAGAGCATTGCCGGGCACTATGCCATTGGATTCCTCATCGTCCTGCTCATCGGGAAGATGGTGGCGACGAGTCTGACCATCGGCATCGGCGGCTCCGGCGGCGTCTTCGCGCCGAGTCTGTTCATCGGGGCCATGCTCGGCTCCGCGTACGGGGAACTGGCGCACCAGCTGATGCCAGGCATTGCGGGTCAGGTGGGTACCTACGGGCTGATCGGCATGGGCGCTGTGTTCGCCGGAGCGGCGAGGGCGCCGATCACTGCGGTGATCATCATGTTCGAGCTGACCGGTGAATACACGATCATCCTGCCGTTGATGGCCGCCATCGTGCTCGCCACCGGGATCAGCCATTTCCTGACCGGAGACACCATCTACACGCTGAAGCTCCGTC
Organism: Nakamurella sp. UYEF19; assembly: GCF_040546275.1. NCBI lineage: Bacteria > Bacillati > Actinomycetota > Actinomycetes > Nakamurellales > Nakamurellaceae > Nakamurella > Nakamurella sp. UYEF19. The sequence continues at coordinate 60,915 of NZ_JBEPNO010000030.1, forward strand.
GAAGGGGTGTGGACCTGGATGTCCCGGAGCATCAGGGGCTGTTGAAGTCGGTGACCGCCGCCGAGGTGATGGAACCGCTCGGGGAACCGCTGGACCGGGACACGGCGTTGCTGGAGGCCGCGGGGCTGCTGGCCCGTGCCCCGCACGGACAGCTCCCGGTCGTCGACGCGGCAGGAAACTACCTCGGGGTGGTGACGGCAAGGGCAGCGGCCGATGCCCTGTCCGACGGTGAGCACGACCTCGTTCCGGTAGGCGGAATCGTCGAGCAGTCGGAATCCGTCCGAGCCGGCAGCAACCTGGAGGCGAGCCTGGACGCACTCGATTCTGCTGCAGGGACTGCGATCCCGGTGCTGGACGAGTCAGGAAGCCGCGTGCTGGGCTGGCTCAGCCACCAACGGGTGCTCGCTACCCTGAGTGCGGCGCACCAACCTGCCGGATCATCGTGATCTTTTCCCAGATATGTGAAGGCACCGCTCGACGTCGTCCAGCCCGTCCTCCGGCAGCGCACCCGGCAGCGCAAGCGGTTCGCCGTCCTCCCCGACCAGCGGGTTGTCCACGACCACCGCACCGCCGTCCTCGGTGCCGGCCAACGACAACGGCGGGATAGGGGCCGGTGGCACCGAGCCGGACGGTTTCAGGATCACCAAGCTGAAGCCGGGGGAGAAGGCGCCGCAGCTCGTCGTCTTCAGCTTCGACGGCACCGGGTGGGACGAGAAGTGGCAGTACTGGTTCGGGATCATGCAGAAGGTGCCGCTGCACTT
>NZ_JBEPNO010000031.1:0-57864 GCF_040546275.1 Nakamurella sp. UYEF19
GTCCCGTTCCGTGACCTCGTCGACTGGATGAATGCGCAGGATCCGAAGGTGCTCGCGGCACTGCAGAACCACAAGTCGAACCTCGGCGGCTGCCCGTACCTGAAGTGGCCGAAGTGCGACGGGCTCATCCAATACTGATGTCGGTTCAGGGCCCGGGGGTCTCGAACATGGCGACCAGCTTCGGGTGGTTTGCGGGTTCGGTCTGGACCAGGATGTCGTCACCGGCCTGCAGTCGGGTGCCAGGTCGGACGTGGAGTAGTTCGCGGTCGCGGATGACGAAGCTGACCCAGACCTCACCGGGAAGCTCGGACAGCTGTTCCACTGTACGTCCGTCCGCAGGTGAGCCGGGGCAGATGGTGAACCGGTCGACACCTTCTGGCTCGTCGGGGAGGCGGACCCCTAACGCCCACGGCTCGACCTCGATCGTGTGCATCGGCAGTCTGAGCAGGCGCGCAACGGTCGGGACGAGACCGGCTTGGAAGATCACGGAGAACGCCACGACTACCACCACGATTCCGTAGAGCCGTTGACCCTGCTGGATCCCGGCTGCCAGCAGGTAGCTGGCCAGGAGGATTGGGACAGCGCCCTTGAGCCCGGCGAACAGGATGAACGTCCTTTCGTTCCGCTCGAGTTTTGTGGGCCACAGGCAGAGGCCGACCAGTACGGGCCGGATGACGATGGAGACTGCGGCACCCAGCACGAGTCCGGGGATCCAGACATCGGCGTGCCCGAGTTCGTCAAGGTCGACTGTCAACCCCAGGATGATGAATGCGACGATCTCGGCCAGGCTGGCGAGGGCGGAGTGGAAGCGTTCGATCTCGAGCTTGAATGGGGCACGGGCATCGCCCAGGATGATGCCGGCGACGAAGACCGCAAGAAAGCCGGAACCCAGCGCCAGGGTGGCAATCCCATAGAGGACGAACGCACTGGCCAGCGTGCGCAAGGGATAGAGGCCTTCCGCCGGAAGTGGCACTCGCCTGATGAACCACAGCAGAGCGCGGCCACCGACCACTCCGACTGCGCCGCCCACTCCCATCTGCAGGAGGAACTCGCCGGCCACGTGCAGGAACCCGGAGCTGCTGACGCCGCCGGCCGTGATCAGACTGGCCATCAGGGCGATGCCGACGGGGTCGTTCGCTCCCGATTCGCCTTCGAGGATTGCGCCGCTTCGTCCGGCGATTTCCCGGCGACCCAGGACAGAGAACACCACCGCTGGATCCGTGGGTGACACGGCGGTGCCCAGTAGCAGCGACAGATACCAGTTGAGGCCGAAGGCGTAGTGGCACAGAGCGGCTGCCGCGCCTGCGGTCAGGAAGGTGCCGACGATTCCGATGGCGGTGATCGGCGTCGCTGCGGATCGGAATCGTCGCCAACCGAGGTGTAGTCCGCCGTCAAACAGGATGCACAACAACGCAACGGTGACCACTCGTTCCACCAGCTGCTCCGGCGGGGCGGGCAAGACGCTGACCAGTTTCTCGGTCACGGCGGCAACGGCAAGGAAGAGGGCCGGGGCAGGTAGGTGCACACGTTCGCTCAGCCGGTTCGACAGAACGGCGAGCAGACCGATGGCCGCTACCACCAGAACCAGGATGGCAAAACTCTTCACATCGGTCACGTCGGGGCTTTCTGGTCGGCCTTGCCGTCTGATGCCGTCCTCGCTGTGACGAGGCGGTGGTGGTGTGGAGGACTATCCGAGTCTGGTGCCGCCGAAGCGAACGGCCGACGAAGGACTTCACCACATGGGTGCGGCGGTCTCGTCGAAGTGGACCGGCGGTTCGTCGGCGGCGTCGGCGAAGCTGCGGAGTGCTGCGATCAAGTCCGACCGTTGATCTTCCGGCATTGCCTGCACGATCCGGGCGATGTCCTTGCGCCGCCGGGTCGTCACCTTCTTGACGACAGTCGACCCGCGGCCTGAGAGTGCCAAGAGCACCTCGCGACGGTTGGTCGGGTTCTCCCGGCGGGTGACCAGGTTTGAGATCAACAGGCGGTCGATCATGCGCATCGCGGTGGACGAGTTGACCGCCAACAGCTCGGCGAGCCGATTGAGATTGATTTCGCCGTGACCCTCGAGAATGACCAGGGTGCGGAACTGCGGGAGGGTGATGGTGTCTTCGACCACGGTCAATGACCGAGCGGATACGCCGACCAGTACCCGGGAGGCAACCAGCAGGGCGTTCACAAAATCGTCCGGCCGCAGAATGGGGTCAGCGTCCGGGGACCGCCCTTTGGATTTCACCGCATCCTTCTTCCCCGCCCAGCGCAGACGATGTCTCCATCATTGCATGATGCATGAATGGGAACCGAGCACCCGACGCCAGGTCAGCGGCCGTCGCCGACAGGAACGGACGGCCATCCGATCTCGGCGGGGTGCGCCGGGATCTGCGTCAGGTCGCCCTCTGGTCGTGATCACGGGGGAGCCTCGTGCTGGGGGAACCGGGCCGCTCGTCCGTACCGTTGCGAACCATGCCTGCCATGTCAACCTACAGGCCAGCGCCCTGCCGGGAATCCCGTTGGCGATGTAGAACAGTCGGATTCTGGACGCACGGGTCGCACTCCGCCGCTCGCACCCCGGTGATGAACCAACCCGCAGCTGACACCTTGGGGACGGTGTGTCGGATCGGTGTCGGGTCCTGCATCGAACGAGATCTTCTGCCGTGCGGACGAAAGTGTGTCTACCCCCGATCGAGCGGAAGGCGAATCCGTCTGTCTGTCAGCCGGTCCGGCTCCGCCCATCTGCAGGGTGTGGTGTTTCGCGCGACACCGAACTGGCCGGCTCACATGCGGGCGTCCGTCCACCTTGAGGAGAGATCAATGAGTCAGGTCACCGAAGGACGAGGACCCGACGAGGTCGACAAGGCCGATGCAGGAACGGATCGCCCGCGGTCAGGTCGCCGTCGGGACGCAGGCCGATGTCAGCACGGCCTATCAGTTCTTCCCGAGTGTTTCCAGGTGCGTCACCAGCAGCTCCAGCGAACTTTCGAAAACCTCCGCGGACCTGTTCTCGGATAATAGTGGTTTGAGGTGCTTCAACAGAGGGTAACCGTCCAGGTCGCTGGCCTGGGGCGTACCCGGATCGGGTTCGTCCATCGGCCCGATGTCGGCGCCCTGGGCGGAGACCTCGAGCAGCAGGTGTCCGAGCAGGAAGCTGGAGAACGCCTGGTAGGCCGCGACAGCGGCGCGGTCGGTGAAGCCGCAGTCCCGGAAGTTCTGCAGGAACGATTCCATCCAGCGCAGGCTGCGCAGCGGTGGTCGTACCCACGGCGCGGCGGGTGGTCGGGTGGCGATCAGCGGGAACAGCTGGGGGTGGGCCAGTGCGATCCGCCGGATGCCGTGGGCGAGGCGCCGGAGGTAGTCCGCCCAGTCGACGGAGGACAGCAGCACGTCGGGGTCGCCGTATAGTTCGTCGATGACGACCTCGACCATGCCGTCCAGCAGAGCGTCCCGACCTGGTACGTAGCGGTAGAGCGCCATGCCCTCGACGCCGAGGTAGCTGCCCAGTTTGCGCATGGTCAACGCGCGCAGACCGTCCCGGTCGACCATGGAGATGGCTCCTCCGAGGATGGTGCGTCGGTCCAGGTTGCCCGGCCCGGCACCTGCGCCGGGCTCGGCAGCCGGCAGCACGGCGGCGGCACTGCCGCGACCGCGGGGGCTGTCCGGATCGACCTTGGCGTTCACGCGACACACTCATTCCCGGGGATCGTCGTCGACGGCAGAACTCGATTCTGCACGATAGGGGCCTGACCCCGACCGCCGGCACCGTTACGACTATTTACAACGTAAACGCTTGGGCGCAGGATGTACAGGGCACTGCTCGTTCAGTCGAGTCGACCCGGGAGGCAGACCCTCGGTCGCCAGGACCGCGGTAACGTTGCGTAGCCGCTTTGCACAGAGCGCAAGTTTCGCCGAGATTCGGCGTTTACCTTGTAAATCTCAGATTTGTATGGTCTCGTTTACCTCGTAAACGCGCACCCTCCGCCGGGGGGGCCGCTCCATTCCTTCCCTACCCCTGGGAGTACTGCTGTGTCCGATTCACTGAAGGCCGGCCTGACGTCGGTCATCACTTTCGTGCCGAAGCTGTTGGCGTTCCTGCTGATTCTGATCATCGGGCTGCTGATCGCCAAGGCCATCGCCAAGGTCGTCGCCAAGATTCTGGAAAGGGTCGGCTTCGACAAGGCCGTGGAGCGTGGCGGCATCAAGAAGGCGCTCGCGAAGAGCGAATATGATGCCTCCGACATCATCGGCAAGATCATCTACTACGCGCTGGTGCTGTTCGTGCTCCAGCTCGCGTTCGGGGTATTCGGCCCGAACCCGATCAGCGACCTGATCTACAAGATCATCGCCTTCATCCCCGCTCTGTTGGTGGCGATCATCATCGTCATCGTGGCCGCCGCAATCGCCGCCGGGGTGAAGACGCTGATCCAGGGCACCCTGGGTGGTCTGTCCTACGGCAGGACGCTGGCCAACATCGCGTCCATCTTCATCCTGTTCCTGGGCGTCGTCGCCGCGCTGAACCAGATCGGCGTGGCCACCACGGTCACCACACCCGTGCTGATCACCATCCTTGCCATCATCGGCGGCGTCATCATCGTCGGCGCCGGCGGCGGGCTGATCAAGCCGATGCAGGCCCGGTGGGAGCAGTACCTGACCAAAGCCGAAGAGGAAGCCCCGAAGATCAAGCAGCACGCCGCCAACGCACCCAGCGTGAGGGATCAGGCGCACCAGGCCGCCAACCAGGTCAAGCAGGCCGCGAACTCCTCCGATGGTCGCCCCGGCTCGCACGCCAGCCACCGCTGACCACCCGCGGGCCGCGAGACCCGTTCTGCACCAACCATCACCGCCCTCCATCCCGCACCATCCTGCAGCCGACCGGCTGGCAGGTACCCGCACCACCTCTGCAGAAGGAAGTAGTCAGCAGATGACCAACGCACAAGGACCCGAGGCTTACGCCGGCAAGACCGTCGTCGACACCGCCGGTGACAAGATCGGCACGGTCGAGCAGGTCTACATCAACGACACCACCGGCGCGCCGGACTGGATCACCATCAAGACCGGCCTGTTCGGCAAGGACCGGTTCGCTCCCCTGCACGGGTCGTCGTTCAGCGGCGATGACCTGGCGCTGCCCTACGGGAAGGACGTCGTCAAGGACTCTCCGTCGGTCACCGATACCGACCACCTGGACAACGACGAGTCCGACGCCCTGTTCCGCTACTACCAGCAGCATCTGGGCGCCGGCAGCAGCTACGACCGGGGCAGCGAGACCGACTACCAGAACAGCCAGGCCGCGGCGCAGCCCGTCGCTTCAGGAAACGACTCGGGTTACCTGACCCGCTCGGAGGAGCAACTGCACGTCGGCACCGAGAAGGTCGAGGCCGGCCGCGCCGGTATCCGCAAGTACGTCGTCACCGAGCAGCAGACGGTGAACGTCCCGGTCTCGCACGACGAGGTCCGCGTCATCCGGGAGCCGCTGCAAGCCGGCGACTCGGTCGACGGAGCCACCATCGGCGAGGATGCCGTCGAGGTCACCCTGATGGAGGACCAGGTGCACGTGGACAAGCAGGTCGTGGGGGTCGAGAAGGTCCGTCTGGCCACCGAAACGGTCACCGATCAGCAGGCGGTCAACGAGGAAGTCCGCAAGGAGCAGATCGAGACCACCGGCGTCACCACCGCAGACGGCACCGTTCCGGCCCAGGCCGGCGGCCAGCAGTAACCACCCGCAGCAACCCGCAATACCTCTCTACCTCTGAGACCCGCTGGGGCTCAGAGGTAGTCGGGCAGGGGCGGGGTGGATGACAACAAGCGTCCACCCCGCACCCCCGACAACTGTCTGGCACCCTCTGGCCGGGCTGTCACCCGCAAGGGCACCAGCCGTGAGCCCACCCTTTCCAGGAGCCTTCTGATGAGCACACCGACCAACCCATCGCGCCGCGACGAGCAGGCCATGGAGCGGTACAGCTTCGACGCCGCATCCGACAACGGGTCCGACCGCGCCGTCCTCGATGATCCCGCGCCGGTCGTCGACCGCTACGCCCCCGAAGGCGAGGGCAGCTACGCCCCCGCCTCGACCGGGGATCAGGCGAGGGCGATGCCCGTGCGCGAGACCGTGGTCGAGCAGGCCGATGTCGCGGCCCCGGCGAGGTCCTACGAGCAGGCCTCAACCGATCTGGGAATCGACCGGCACGCGGTCATCGCGCGGGAGAAGGAACAGTTCGGCGGGATCAAGGTCGGCTCGGCGTTCTTCGGCTGGGTCGCCGCGGCCGGCATCGCCGTCCTCCTGACCAGCCTGCTCACCGCGGCCGGTGTGGTGCTCAGTCTGACCAGCAAGACCACCACCACCGACATCACGAACCAGGCTGCCGCCGGCACCGGTACCGCCAAGACCGTCGGCCTGGTCGGCGCGATCCTGCTGCTGGTGGTGCTGTTCGTCGCCTACTACTGCGGCGGGTACGTGGCCGCCCGGATGGCGCGGTTCAACGGGGTCAAGCAGGGCCTGACCGTGTGGCTGTGGGGAATTGTCTTCGCGATCCTCGTCTTCGTCCTGGTCAAGGTCGCCGGCAGCAAGTACAACATCCTGACCAACCTGAACCTGCCGCGGATCCCGGTCGACGAGGGCAGCGTCACCACCGCCACCATCATCGCCATCGCCGCCATCATCATCGTCACCCTCGGCGCCGCCCTGCTCGGTGGCCTGGCCGGCATGCACTTTCACCGCAAGGTCGACAAAGCCGGCCTCGGACCCAGTCGCAAATCGAATGAAATCGCCCACGCACCAACAGTTCAGGAGCTCTAGAGATGACCACACGCAACACCGTGATCCGCAGCATGCACGACGTCGGCCTGGCCGTGTGGTGCGGCGGCGGCCTGATGGGCGCCATCGGACTCAACGGCGCCGCCAACCAGGTCAAGGACAGCAAGGACCGCGGCGCGACCGCGTCCGCCGGCTGGGCCCGCTGGGCCCCGGTGAACGCTGCCGCCATCGGGATGCACGCCATCGGCGGGATAGGTCTGATCCTGGCCAACCGGGGCCGCCTGGCCCAGCAGGACGGTGTGGCCGCCAACACCGCCGTCAAGGCCGCACTGACCGGGGTCGCCCTGGCCAGCACCGCCTTCTCCGGGTGGAAGGGAAAGATCGTCGCAGAGGGTGGCCAGTTCGACGCAAAGGGTGCTGTCATCCCATCCGCCACCACCCCGGAAAAGGTCGCCTCGGCGCAGCAGCAGCTGCGGATCGCCCAGTGGGTCACCCCCGCGGTCACCGCAATCATCATCGTGCTGGGCGCCGCCCAGGGCGAGCAGCAGCGTCCGAGCCAGGTCCTCGAGGGCCTGCTCTCCCGCAGCTGACCGACTACACCCCATCACGCCTGACGAAGGACCGCGCCCATGACCGATCTCCCCACTGCCGGGTTCCGCGACAGCCTTCCGGCCGCCGCGGTCGGGTCCGATCGGGACTACCTGATCCGTTCGGAAGAGCAGCTGCACGTTGCCACCGAACGCGTCGTGGCCGGATACGCGCGGCTGGAAAAGTTCGTGGTGACCGAGACCAAGACCATCACCGTCCAGGTCAGCCACGAGGAGTTCCGCCTCGTCCACGACCCGGTCGCAGAAGCAGGAGCCGAGCCGCGTCACCCGGACCGCACCGAGCAGAAGAACACCGCCCGGTGGCTGTACCTGAGCCGAGAAGAAGTCGTCGTCACCAAGAGGACCGTTCCGGTTGAACGGGTCCGCCTCGAGGTCTACCCGGTCACCGAACCAACAACAATCACCGACCAGGTCCGCAAGGAACAGATCGACATGCAAGAACTGGCCGATGATCTCCCGCCCCGGGCCTGACCCCGGGGCATCTCGCGTTCCAACACTCCATCCCCCATCACAAAGGATTCCTGACATGAATATCGACAAAGACACCATCCTGCAGTTCCTCCGCGGCAACGGACAGCACGAACAGGCTGACCAAGCGGCCCAGGAACTGCCCGACCAGGTCGACACCGACCAGCACGCCGGACTGCTGTCCAAGTTCGGGGTCAACCCGGCCGAGCTGATCGCGAAGTTCACCGGCGGCGGGTCCGGCGGCGGTCTGGGCGGCATCATCGGCAAACTGCTCTGAGTACCGCAGCGGCCGTTTCCACCTCGGCCCTGACGCCACGTTCGGCCTCACCGATCGCACCGTAGTTTCACTGGATAAATCCGGGGGAATTCGTTGAGAGCTGAAGGCGTCAGAGCCCGTGCAGGAGCTTGATGACGTCGTGGCACAGTCGGGACACCATCGGTTTCGGCGTGCCCGCGGCCGAGTCGCTGAGGAGAAGCTGTGGCCAACCCGATCGCACCAGTCGTAGCGACCGCGCCGCAGCCGCCCACCGTCGAGGCGGCACCGAGCGTCCCGTACCACCAGGGGTCAGCAGGACCCGACCGGGCCGACGTCGTGCGGGCTGCCGTCGACCTCATCGATCAATGGGGCCTGCGGGGATTCACCGGACGCAAACTGGCTGACCAACTCGGCGTTCCGGTGACCACCCTGCGTCGTCTGTTCCGCACCAGGGGGGACCTTCTGGACGCGATCGCGGAATCGATTGTCGGTGAGTTGCACGCCGACCCCGAAGTCCAACCCGCCACCGGGGAATGGCAGGAGTACTTGCAACGCGTCGCCTACGGCGTCCGCCGGATCGCTCTGCGCCACCCTCACGTTTTCCCGCTACTGGCCACCCGGCCGCTGGCGATACCGTGGCTGCAACCGCCGTTGCGGAGCCTGCGGTGGTTGGAGACATTCTTGGAGACTCTGCATCGTTGCGGATTTTCCGACCGTGCCGCTGTCGGCGCTTACCGAGCCTTCTGCAGTTTCTTGCTCGGGCATCTCCTGCTGGAAGTCACCGCAGTGGAACCCGCACCTTGGCTTGACCTGAGCATGGAGACCGGCGTCGTACAGCCAGGCAACATCCGGGACTACCCGCGCCTGAGTGCGGTGACTGAAGAGCTGACCCGCGACTACGCCGAAGACGAGTTCGGTGAGGCCTTGGAATGCCTGCTCGACCGTCTGGAAAGCCAAGGTATTGCCTGACTCGCGAAAAGCGTGGCGCATCGGGCGATTTCGCCTTTCGCCCGATGCTTTGCACTCCCTGGCCGCGGTGCTGGCCAGGTCATGGGACTGGCGACTCGTGGCCGACGGATTTTGGGGCTGGCGCTTCGGGTCTGCTGCTCAGGGCGACGACGACACCTTCATCTTCACAGTCGATCACCACGCATTGACTCATCACAAAGTCCTGTCCTTCCTGTCGTCGCCAGCACGTGTTGTGGGCCGGAAGGCTCAGGATCGAGCCGGCCACGGATTACGCCGTGATCACGTGGTGGTTGGCGACGCGCGGTGATCAGGTCGTTTCGGCGGTGAACTGGCCTGGCTGCGCTGCGGGCCCGACAGACCAGACCCGGACGTCCTTGCCGCCGTGGTCAGTGTCCTTCTCGGTGAATCTGACGGTGTCTGCGTCGCGGTGTCCGCAGCCGGTGATCAGCCGGTCTTCGGCTGCGGAGCGGACGGTGAAGGTGGCGTCTCCGACGAAGTCGTCCAGAACATGTGGTGTCCGGCCGTGCACGGCGAGTACATCGAATTGTTTGCCCGAGGCCACCGGATCCGGAGCGGTGTAGATCATCGTTTCTCCCGTACTCATATTGGCCCCCTGCAGGGCGGCTCGTTTTCAGTGAACTACTCCGGCCGTTTGGCGGCTACACCCGCAGGGGTGGGCCAGGCGCCCTCGGCGTGGGGTCGCGGGTCTGCCGAGCGACACGGTGACCGGCTTCGAGGGTGGAGCCGGACGCGTCCTTGGACAAAGTGTCACCACTGGGCGTGAGAAGGGTGCTCGTGGCCCGCCTGGTGAAGGATGCCGGAGCTGACGGAGTTACCCAGCATCGGCCCGCCGGCGAGGTGCGGATGCTGGGAGTCATGAACGTTTACCCAAGCCAGTCCGGGCCGCCCCGCGGCGTCCCCGATCTTCGTGCACTGCGAGAGGCGCTCGAGCGTGCGGCCGATGGCGTTGTGCCGCTTTCCGAGGTTCTTGGTGTCACGAGAACTCGGTGGTCGGCGCGTCCAACATGACTATGCCCGTGTCGGGGGTGCCTTTGGCTCGGTACATGGCGACGTCGGCCGTGTGAATGAGGGTCGCTGCGGTGGCACGGTCGGTGGTGATGGCGACGCCGATGCTGACGGTGACGGTGAGGGTCACTGGGGGGTCGGTGGTGGCAGGGGTGATGGGTTGTGCGATCGCACTGCGGATCCGCTGGCCGAGCCGGGTGAGCATGGTGGGGGCGTGTTGCCCGTCGGGGATGTCTTTGCAGACGACGAGGAATTCGTCGCCGCTGAGCCGGCCGACGGTGTCGCCGGCCCGCACGGCGTTCTCCATGCGTCTGGCGAGGATCTGCAGCAGTTCGTCGCCGGTGCGGTGCCCGTAGGTGTCGTTGATCGTCTTGAAGTGGTCGACGTCGATGAACAGGACAGCGACGAGGGCGCCTCGGCGCCCGGCGGCGGCCAGGGCGTGGTTGATGTGTTCTTCGACGACCTCCCGGTTGGGCAGTCCGGTGAGCTGGTCATGCAAGGCCCGGTGGGCCATCAGTTGGTGGGCCGCAAGGGTTTCGGCGCGGTCCTTGGCCATCGACAGGAACGCGACAGCGACGTTTGCCAATAGCTGTGCGGCGGCGCGGTCCTGGTCGGTGGGTTCGTGTTCAGTCCGCCAGTACAGGTCAAGGGTGCCCCAGGTGTGGCCTTGGCTGATCAGCGGCATGGCCAGCACCGCCTGGACGCCGACGGTTCGCGCAACCTGCTGGAAGACGGGCCACCGCATCTGGGCGATGGTGGCGGCCACCACGACCTGGCCGGTGTCGATGGCATCCCGAGACGGCCCTTCCTGCCGTTGTTCCTGCAGTTGCTCCAGGCCGGTCAGTGGTGGGTCGCTGGCGTGCACGAATCGGGTCGCCGCGTCGGTGTCGATCCTCATCACTCCGACCCCGTGGTCGGGCAGCGAGGTGGCGGCGACCTCGCACAGTCGGCGCAGCAGGTCATCGACCTCGAAGTGGTCGTTGAACATTGCCGCAAGTTCGCTGACGGCCCAGGTCAGTTCTTCGACGCTCATGTATTTCCCGTCCTGATCGGTCAGGACGATGAGCGGGTGGTTGCACTCGTTCCCACGATGATTTTTCCCACTCAGGGCGAGAAGACACCTCCATTCGCCCGTCCGGCGTAGTGCATCCGGGTCGGATCGGTCCTGTTGGCCACGCGGGAGCCGGTTATTCCTGGACGGTTTTACCGTCAGGGCGGCGGTGGGCCGCCGGCCGTACTGTCCGGCGGGGCAGCCGGCGCCTTGGACCACGGCCACCGTCCGGTGATCTCCAGTTCCAGGGAGAAGCTGAGAAACGTCCGAATGAGCACGATGCCGGCCAGCACCACGACGCTTTGCACGGTGGGGGTCACGGCCACTGTCCGGATGATGTCGGCGGCCACCAGCAATTCCAGGCCCAGCAGGATCGTACGACCCAGTTGTTGACGCAATCGTTGATAAACCTGCGATTGGTGCTGAGTCATGCGTAGTCCGGCGGCCACTGCTGCGGCCATGCCGCCGATCACGATGACCGCGACGCCTGATGCGTCGATTCCCTGGCCCACACTTTCGACAACTCCGACGAACGTCACCTGTCGTGTCTACCGCACACAGCATGATCATTTGTGGTGGAACGGTCTTGGCGGCCGCTGATTTCGACGTGGCTGCAAGGATCGGCGCGGCGCGTTGCGGCGACTCTCACCCTCCTGGTCCCCGTGGCATCCGACGGTCCTGTCCCTCATTTAGGTGGCGATCACCGTGGCCACCTTTGCGGGGGGTTGATAGTCGTTGTCCTGGCGATAATGTCAGTCCTACGACGGTCGGACCCCTACGTTCTTGATGAAGAAGGGCGAATCGGATGGCAGACCCGCTGGAACGTCCCTCCGCAGCCCGACCGGGGATGCGGCCGTGGCACTTCATCGTGTCCTTCGGCCTGATCAGCCTGTTCGCGGACATGGTGTACGAGGGTGCGCGCAGCATCATCGGGCCCTACCTGGCGACGCTCGGGGCGTCGGCGGTGGTGGTCGGTGTGGCCGCGGGAGCGGGGGAGTTCATCGGCTATGGCCTGCGGGTGGTGTCTGGCTACCTGGTGACGCGGAGCCGTCACTACTGGGCGTGGACGATCACCGGGTACACCCTGACGGTGGTCAGCGTCCCGCTCATCGGCCTCACGCACCTGCTTGCACCGGCGCTGCTGCTGTACGGCACCGAACGGTTGGGCAAAGCCATCCGCTCGCCGGCGAAGGACACGCTGCTCTCCCACGCCTCGACCCGGACGGGCCGGGGTACAGCCTTCGGCGTCCATCAGGCGATGGACCAGTTCGGCGCGATGCTCGGACCGCTGCTGCTGGCTGCGGTGCTGGGCTGGCGCGCTGGTGACTACCGATTGGCGTTCGGCGTACTCATCATCCCCGGCGCTGTGGTCTTGATCTTGTTGTTGTGGTTGCGCCGCAGGGTTCCTGACCCCGCCGACTACGAAAGTTCAACATCGAATCTCCCGGCGAAAGCCCCCGGGGAGATGTCGGCGCCCGGTACTCCGGTCGCTCCGATCGCAGGCGGAAGTCGGTGGCGGCCGGCCCTACCTGCGCTGTTGTGGCAGTACGTCGCCGCTGTCGCGGTCTTGTCCTGCGGCATCGCGTCATTTCCGCTGCTGGCCTTCCACGCGCAGACCCAGGGGCTGCTGACCGAGGCCCAGATCCCTGTGCTTTTCGCCGTGGCCATGCTCGTGGATGGGGTCAGCGGCTTGCTGATGGGCCGGGTGTACGACCGCCGCGGTCCGAAAGTGCTACTCATCGTGCCGATCGCGGCCGCGGCCGCAGCCATTGCCTTCACCAACCACGCTCCGCTGATCTGGGTAGGAGTGGCAATCTGGGGCGTCGTCAACGGCATCCTTGACTCCACCATCAAAGCCGTCGTCACCCAACTCGTGACATCCACAGCGCGAGCTGCAGCTTTCGGTTGGCTTGCCCTCGTCCGTGGCTTCGGCCTGCTCGTGGCCGGGGCGGTCCTGGGTTTGGCGTACGAGCGCAGCATCACCGTGGTCATCGTGGTCATCGTCGCCGCCAACGTGGTCGCCCTGGCCGCGCTGTGGTCGGTGCTGCGCCGGATCGAGCAGACCTGACCTGAACCAAGTGCCGCGTCCGCAGGGCCGGGACAAGGGCGATCGAGGTGGCGCTCAGCCAGGTGGCCGCGCCGACACCGCTCGATGGGTTCCAGCCAGGTACGCCCAAGCCATCAGCCCGGGCTCCTACAGGCCGCTGATGCGGTCGTCGCGTTCGACGACGCCTTGGCGGCCGTAGGCGTCGGTGGTGATGGCGGTGCTGCGGCTGCGGCGGGTGCGGGGCATGAAGATGAGCAGGGACAGCAGGATGACCAGGACGCCGCCGCCCATCAGGATGTACCCGATGGTGGTGAGGTCGAAGTGGTTGAGGTTGGCTTTGACACCGAACGCCAGCACGGCGCCGACGATGATCAGGAAGACACCCAGACCGATACCCATGATGCTTGCTCCTTCGGATCAGTGGTGCGGCCCGGCCGCAAGAAGTGTTTTGACGCTAGTGGTGCTTGCCGCGATCTTGTGGATGGGGAGGTAGTTTTCACTCCTGTGGTGCGGGGGTTCACCCCGGTCGGGTTTTCTTGACCCGACGTGACCAGGGGAAGCAGATCAATCCGAAGCCGGCCCAGCCAAGAGCGGTCAGGGCGAGCAGGACCGGCCCGAAGGTGGGCAGGTGGCCGCCCGGTGTCGGGTTCGGGCGGCCACCTGGGTTCAGTTCACCGGCAGCTGCGGTTTAGTACCAGTGCTTGCGGCCGCCTACGGCCCGGCCGGTTGCTCCCAGCAGCAGCAGGATCGCGCCGACGACCAACAGGATGATGCCGATGGTCCATAGGATCGCGATTTTGGCGACGAACCCGACGACGAGCAGGATGATTCCGAGGATGATCATGATGTTCCTTCCTGTTGAGCGGGCCGGCAGCCGATCTGCAGGTCCCGCCTTGGGCCGACGACGATCGTTCGTCAACCGGTAGATCTGCCCCGGCTGCGTGCTGCGGCAGGCGCCGGGTTGGTGTTCGCGCCCGCGGGGTGGCACTGCGGGTACTGGAACGGTGGGTGCCCGTATCAGGCCTCGTCCAAGCGGGGGATGAGGATTTCACGGGTGATGAGGAGCAGGGCGGCGGCCGCGGGGATCGCCACCAGGGCCCCGATGATACCCAGCAGGGCGCCGCCGATCAGGACGGCGACGATGGTGACCAGGGCGGGGACCTTCATTGCGCGGCCGATGATGCGGGGGACCAGGAAGTAGTCCTCGGCGGCGCGGTAGATGACGAAGAACGCGATGGTGGCCAGACAAAGAGGGAGTGAGATGGTCAGTGCGGCGGCGACGACGATGATGCCGGCGATGCTGGATCCGACGACAGGGACGAGGTCGAATAGCGCGACCATGATCGACAGCAGGGCGGCGTAGGGGATGGAGAAGATCATCAGCCAGCCGAAGGTGAGGCCACCGGCGATGAGGGATATGAGCAGGTTCCCCAGGACGTAGGTTCCGACCTTGGCCAGGATGTCGTCGCCCATCAGGATGACGCGGGGTCGGCGGGTGTGCGGCACCATGCGGTAGATCAGGGCGCGGATCCGGGGCATGTCGGCCAGAAAATAGGCCGTGAGGATCAGCACGATGGCGGTGTCGGTGATGGCCGAGAACACCGCGGCTCCGGCAGACAGGACCCCGTTGAAGTCGATCGAGCCGGGTGAGCTGATCAGCGACTGGAGCTTTTGGGTCAGATGCAGGCGGTCGTTGAGTTTACCGATGAAGCTGCTGTGGTCCTGGGCCCGTTGCAGGTAGTGGGGAGCGTTGTCGATCAGTTGTTGGCCTTGGGTGATCAGGGCCGGGATGGCAGCGGCGGTGAAACCGCCGATGACCCCGATGATGAGCAGCAGCATGGCGGTGACGCCAAGGGGCCGGGGCCACCGGTGTACGACCAGGAACGACACGGCGGGTTCCAACCCGATCGCCAGGAACAATGCCAGCCCGATCAAGATCAGCACGTTGGCCGCAAGGGACAGCAGCGAGATGACGCCGTAGGTCACGGCGACGCCGGCGGCGGCGGTCATCCCGATGAAGAACGGGGACTTGCGGTTGAACCGGCGACCCGGGGTGCCCATGGGTTGTTGCTCGGTGCTGATCTCCGCGGCAACGGCTTCGGCTTCGGCGACGGGTCCCTCGGCGGCCTGCTCGTGGGGTTGCCCGACGAGATCGTTGTGTCCCTGCTCGGCCAGTACGACAGCCACACTGCTGCCACCGGCGGGCTTCGATGGGGTCTGCGGGTGCACCGGAGTTCCCCTTCCTATGAGATCAAACGCGACGAAGTCGGGGTGAAGAGCTTGCCATTGCCGGCTCTGTACCGCTATCCCCCAATGGAAGTGACTCCGACGTTCGGTCAGGCGCGGACGGTGCGGCGGTGGCCCAGACGGAGCCAGAGCAGCAGAACGATGACCGCGCCGAGGAAGGAACCGATGATGCCGGCCGGTTGCAGGAACCCGTCCTGGGCGTCCTTGTGGAAGATCAGATAGCCCAGGAACCCGCCGACGAACGATCCGACCACGCCCAGGACGATGGTCATGGCGATCGACATGTGTTGCCGACCGGGGACGACGAGTCGGGCCAGAGCGCCGGCGATCAGGCCGACGATGATGATGCTGATGATGAATGCGAGCATGGCGTTCCTCCTTGACGGTGGTCGGCTGCGACGACCACGGGGCCGGCCCGACACTTCGGGCTGACGACCAAGGCTCTGTTGGTCCTGATAAGGACACCACCCCGTGGACTCCCCCGATACACCCCTAGGGAGGTGATTTTTAGGCCTCACCGGTGATTAGGGTGAGCCTGGTGAGCGTTCTTGCGAAACCCGGTCCGATCAGTGTGGCGCTGGTGGATGACTACGATGTCGTGCTCGTCGGTGTGGCGCACCTGTTCGATCGGTACGCCGACCGGATCGTCATCGCCGAGATCGACGCGAATGAGCCGTTGGTGGACCAGGTCGACATCGTCCTGTACGACTCGTTCGCCCAACCGGAGTCCGACTATGCCGAGATCGACGTGTTGATCAGGAATCCCAGCGCGCGGCGGGTGGTCGTCTACACCTGGAACTTCCATCCCGACCTGATCGACAGCGCTCGCCGTCAGGGTGTGCACGGGTATCTGTCCAAGGCACTCCCGGCCCGGGAGTTGGTCGCGGCACTCGAGGCCGTGCATGCCGGGGAGGTGGTCGTCAGCGCCCCGCCGCCGCGAGCACCGAGCATCTCGGGGTTGAACTGGCCCGGGCGGGGTGAGGGACTCAGCGACCGGGAATCGGAGATTCTCGCGCTCATCACCCAGGGCAGGAGCAACGCCGACGTCGCCAAACTGTCCTATCTGAGTCCGAACACGGTGAAGTCCTACATCCGCACGATCTACCGCAAGATCAACGTGGGAAGCCGTACCCAGGCGGTGCTCTGGGGCGTCGGGAACGGGTTCAGTCCGGACCACAGTCGGATCGATCACTGGCGCGGCGGCCCCTGAGTCGACGCCGCCGGCGGGCCGCCGCCGAGCTGGACCCACACCGACGCACATACTCCCGAGTCGATTCGGGAACAGGCTGCGATGGGCCGGTCTGGGTGATCGGATTGCCGGTCGGACCGCACCAGGCCGCTGGACCAGACCGCTGATCAGTAAATTGCCGGGTGCCACAGAATCGGAGGCGTTGATGACGGTGCCCGGTGTTGTTCTTGCCGGCCGCTACCGACTGGTGCAGCAGGTGGCCACCGGCGGTATGGGGTCGGTCTGGGAAGCCTGGGATGAGCTGTTGCACCGTCGGGTTGCGATCAAGGAGTTGCTGCCGCAGCCGGGGTTGAGCAAGGACGAGGTCGCGACCGCCCGGAGCCGGGTCATCCGGGAGGGACGCATCACCGCGCGGCTGCACCACCGCAACGCCGTCACCCTGTATGACGTCATCGACCATCGCGGGCAGCCCTGTCTGGTCCTGCAGTTCGTACCGTCGCAGACGCTCAATTCCGTGCTGGCCGAGCAGGGTCTGTTGCCGGTGCCTTTCGTGACGGCCGTTGGCGCGGACGTTGCGTCCGCCCTGGCTGCAGCCCACCAGGTCGGGATCATCCACCGAGATGTCAAACCCGGCAACATACTGATCACCCCTACCGGCGCGGCGATGATCACCGACTTCGGGATCTCCCACGCCGCAGGTGATGTCAGCCTGACATCGACGGGAATGGTCACCGGGACACCAGCTTTCCTTGCTCCGGAGGTGGCGCGCGGCGCCCCGTCGGGTTTTCCGGCCGATGTGTTCTCCTTGGGCGCGACCCTGTATGCCGCGCTCGAGGGGATGCCTCCGTTCGGCAGAGACCAGAACGCCATGGCCATCTTGCACAAGGTCGCCTCCGGTCAGATCATCCCGCCCCGACGCAGCGGAGCACTGACTTCTCTGCTGGGCCAGATGCTCGCTACCGACCCCGCAGCCCGGCCGACGATGGTTGCCGTGGCACAGCTGCTCGACGACCTGCAGATCGAACCGCCCACTCCGGTGCCGGCACTGGCGCCACCGCCGATCATCGTCCACCCGCCCACTGCCCGCGAATGGCCAGATCGCCAGCACAGCACCGGCTCTGTCTCAGCGGCGGGCTCCCACGCCCTGGCATCCGCAGCTTCAACCCCAGCCCGCCGCCGCCGCCTGGGGGTGATGGTCACGTCAACGGCTGTTCTGCTCCTGGTGGGTCTGGGAGCCTGGCTGCTCGTCGCCGGGAACCGCGTCCCCCGGCCGGCCGCCGACAGCACCCCCGCCCTGGCCCCAGCTTCAGCATCAGTGGTGCGCAGTGCGGTACCGGCAGTCACCCCAGGACGTAGCACGGCGCCGACCACCAGTCCGCCCCCGACCACCACCTCGACGGCGACCACTACCTCGATCCCGAGTGCTCCTTCGCATCCCGCCACCAGGGCGGCAGCGCCTGTTCCATCGACCAGTTCCCCACCGCCGAAGAAGACCGCTGCGGCACCCACCACGACCCGTCAGCCCCCCACCACGTCGCCCACCAGCACCACCGTCCGCACGACACCCTCGTCATCGCCCGGGGCCCCACCGACCTCAGCCCAGTTGGCCGCAGCCATCACCGACTACTACGCAGTACTGCCGACTGACACCGACCAGGGCTGGGCCAGACTGACCAGCAACTTCCAGACCGGCACCGCGCAGAACCGGCAGTACTACCAACGCTTCTGGGACAGCATCGGACGGGTCACCGCCACTGATGCCCATGGTGCAAGCCCGGACACCGCAGAGGCCACCATCACCTACTACTTCAAGGATGGCCGAACGGCCGTCGAACCGACCGTCTACTCGCTCCTCAGACAGGACGGCATGCTCAAGATCGATAGTTCCACCGTCCTGAGCAGCACCACGCAATGAACCTGCCCGACTCGCCGACGGGCGAGCCGCCAACACCATCCTCGGGAACGCCACTGCGTTGCGCCGTGGTCGCCAACCCCTCCCGCGCAACAGATCTGGACATCCGGCGACGAGCCATCGAAGAGGTGCTCGCGGAGGCGGGATGGCCCGCTCCGTCATGGTGGGAGACGACACCGCAGGACCCGGGAACGGGTCAGGCCCGCAGCGCGGTCGCCGCTGGCGCGCAGATTGTGTTCGTCTGCGGTGGCGACGGAACAGTGCGGGCAGTGATCGCCGGGCTCGTCGGCGGCGATGCCGCGTTGGCGGTGCTACCAGCCGGCACCGGCAACCTACTGGCGACCAACCTGGACCTGCCTGCTGACCCTGGTGCCAGCGGCGAAAAGGAACTGCTAGGGCGTGCCGGCTTAGGGGCAGACCTACATCGTGCGCCTTCCGTTGTGGACGAACGAATTGCCCATCCTCTTCTGACCGATCCCGTGCGGGTAGCCCGCCATCATGACGCCGCCCTGCAGCAATCTGCAGGAGCGCACCGGCCACAGGGACTGTGGCGTGGCTCTGTCTGCGGTAACGCTTGTCGACGAAGAGGCAGGTGATGCCGCAGCCCCTTCGCCGATCATCGCCAGTGCCGCAAGAGCTTGGCCGGCCTCGACCAGCCGCTTCTTCAGCGCGACTGCCTTCGCAACCTGGCTCCCGCTCGGCGCAGTGGGGATGAGAGTAGGTACCCCAGCACCCGCCGAAGATCCCGTTGTGCCGCTCCACCAGACCGGGAACCCATCCCGCGTGTGAGCAGTCAATGGCCGAATCGCGTATCCGTCGGTCGCCGTGGGTCGATCGTAGGACCCGGACACGCCAGCGCGAGTTCGCACGATCATGCGGCAGGGTGCGCGAGAATGACTGCATGAGTCCTGTGAGCCGCCGTCGCAAAGTGAAGCGCAGCAAGCGATCTGCTCGGGGGTCTGCCACACCGGCCAACGCGGCGGACGCAGCGCAGGAGTGCGACTGCACGCTGTGCTCGGGTGCTGGCCCCGACCCGCAGGTGTTCATCGACCAGTTGGTGGAGATGACCGACGATCTGACCCAGTGGGAAGATCCGCTGGAAGCGGAGATCCTGGGTGCGACCGTGATGTCCATCGGCGAACGCGCCGGTGAGGGCTTCGAGGATGCCCTCGTCCAGAGCCTCGTACCCGGGTTCGAGACTCGCGCCAATATCGAGTCGCTGGCACTGCTGCTGGCGATCGGATCGGTCGCCGACGAACGGGCTGCCGATGCAGCGGAAACGGTCGCCTCGCGGCTTCTCCGGGCCGGTGTCGCGCGGCCGGGATGGGCTGCCGAACTGGGTGAGCCGTTGACCGTCTCGAACTGTTGGCGGCTGGCCGACTCGGAAGGCAATGCGTCGATGTTGGCCTGCTCGTTCCGTCGGGCCGGTCGTTCGCATGCCTTCGTGATCAGCGTCGATGAATTGGATTGCGGCGCCGCCGCCGAGATCGTGCTTCTTGCCGGTGACCGGCTGTCCGACGCACTGGAGGCGATCCGGGCGGAGGGTAGCGACGAGGGCCTGGAGATCATCTCGGAGAAGTTGGATGCTCTGGAGTTCCGCTGGCAGGTCGAACGGGCCCTGGACTCGCGGGCGGTGCACGACGATGTCCTGACCGAGGACGAAAGACCCGACCTGCCGAGCGGCGAGGACGGACCTGGATATCCGGCGCTGGCGGTGCTGGTCAGGGCTCGGATGAGGGGCCTGCCCGAACCAGGTAAACCCGCGGCGCCCCATGGGACAAGCGACGGAGGGCTGTTCGCGATCCCGCGTCAGATACTGACGCGACCGACCCGCGACGGGGGCAACCCGTTCGGTGCCAACGCATCCAGTCCGGCGAGAGGCCGGACGGTGGTGCCCGCGATGCCGGCCAAACGCCCGAGGTCTGATCGGTCGGCGCCGGTGTATCAGCTCAAGGTGGGACTTCGGGGCGCGACGCCGCCGATCTGGCGGCGCCTGGAGGTGTCCGCCGACATCACCCTCGCCCGGCTGCACACCATCATCCAGATCGCGTTCGACTGGCACGACAGCCACCTGCACAGTTTCGAAACTGCCCATGGCAGTTTCGGGAGCGCCGATTCCGGGCTGGAACTCCGCGCGGAGACGTCGGTGACGTTGGAGCAGGTCGCCCCGGCTGTCAACGGCAAGCTGCGGTACATCTACGACTTCGGCGACAGCTGGGACCACGACATCCTGGTGGAAAAGGTGCTCGGCCCCAGCGAGAGCGTCGGCTATCCCCGATGCACGGGCGGGCGCCGCGCCGCGCCGCCTGAGGACTGCGGCGGTATCTGGGCCTACGACGAGTTGGTCAACGTCTTGAGCGACCCGTCCGACGAGGAGCACGAATACAGGCTGGAGTGGCTGGGTCTTGATTCCGCTCTCGAGTTCGATCCGGCCGAATTCGACGCCCAAGCGGTGACCAGGGCGCTGTCCCTGGTGCATTGATACCCGTGGAGCCAACCGGCATCTCGGTCTGCGGTGATCGTGCCGGCGGTCCGGACAAAACCTGGCATGACTTACATCTGTCGCGCCCCGTAGTGCCAGTAGGTTTTGCGCAGCACGACAACCCTTGCCAGGTACGCGCCGTCGAACAACCAGAAGCCACGGGTGATGTTTGCGCCTTCTACGGTCTATGGGCGAGGTGAAGCGGCAGCCAAATCGACACCGGGACCATCATGTGATCCTGGTGTCGATCTCGATGGGCCAGTGTGGGTCAGGCATCGACGCGGCGGAGTCGCCAGGCGGCGAATCCGATCAGGACTACCGCGTAGGTGCACATCACGGCGAACCCGGTCCACGGTGACAGCGGATGGGCGAGACCAAAGGTGCCGTCGAGCATCACTGCTCCGGCGTTGGACGGCAGGTACGCCGCGACGTGGTCGGTCAGCGAGGTGGGCAGCAGGTTGGTCAGCGGTGGGATCACGAAGTAGACCGCGACGAAGGTGGTGATCGCGGCGGCGGTGGTTCTCAGCAGTGTTCCCAGGGCGATGGCGGTGAGGCCGGCCACCGTCAGATACAGGGCCGAACCAAGTACCGAACGGATTGCGCCCGAGTCGGACAGTGAGGCGTTGAGTCGGTGTCCGAGCAGGGCCTGACCGACGAAAAATGACGTGCAGCCGGCGGCGAGCATGGTGAGGAAGACGGCGACGGCGAACACCGCCAACTTCGCCCACAACATCGGCAGCCGGCTGGGCACCACGGTCAGCGACGAGCGAATCATCCCGGTGCTGTATTCGCCGGTGATCAACAGTACCCCGAGCACGCCGACGGCGAGCTGCGCAAAGAACGTGCCGGTCAGTGACGTGGAAATGGCGGTGGTGCCCGGCTGAAACCCGGTCGACTGGCTTGCGGTGATGGCCGCGAACATGGCCCCCAGACCGATCATCACCACTGTGGCGGTGAGCAGGGTGGACACGGTGGAGCGAAGCGAACGGAATTTGGTCCATTCGGACAGCACGACACGGCCCGGGGTGACCCGCAGCGAGATCTCGCCGGGGATCGTCGTCGACGGGGCGGCGGATCTCAGACTGGTGGTCATGCCGCCACCGCCGCGGTCGTGGTTGCGGTGCTGGCGTGGTCGGTGGACCGGTACTCGACGGAGTCGCTGGTCAGGGTCATGAATGCTTCTTCCAGAGAGGCCTGTTGCACGGTGAGCTCGTAGATGGGTATCTGGTGCTGCCAGGCGATGGTGCCGATGTGTTCGGCGGTCAGCCCGTCGATGTCCATCACGTCGGGCGGCGTGGTGGTGACCGTGATGTCCGGGCCGCCGAGCAGCTCCCGCAGGCGTGCTGTTTCGGGGGTGCGGACGGTGACGGTGTGGTGTGAGGCTTGGGCGATGAATTCGTCGACAGTCGTATCGGCGATCAGCCGGCCCCGGCCGACGACTACCAGACGCGTTGCCGTCTGGGCCATCTCGCTCATCAGGTGGGAGGACACGAAAACGGTGTGCCCGGCGGCGGCCAGACCCTTGAGCATGGTGCGCATCCAGAGCACCCCTTCGGGGTCCAGGCCGTTGACCGGTTCGTCCAGGACCACGGTCTGCGGGTTGCCCAGCAGCGCGGAGGCGACACCGAGGCGTTGGCCCATGCCGAGGGAAAATCCGCCGACCCGTTTGCCGGCGACCTGCTGCAGACCGACGAGGTCGATCACCTCGGTGACCCGGCGCTTGCTGATGCCGTTCGTCTGGGCCAGCGCGAGGAGGTGGTTGCGGGCCGATCGGCCGGTGTGTACCGCCTTGGCCTCCAGCAGCACCCCGAGTTCGGCCATCGGGGCTGCTGCGGACCGGTAGTCGCCGCCGTTGACGGTGACCCGTCCGGTGGTCGGCCGGTCCAGTCCGGCGATCATCCGCATCGTGGTGGATTTTCCGGCACCGTTCGGTCCGAGGAACCCGGTGACCATTCCCGGTTGGACGACGAAATTCAATCCGTCGACGGCGAGTTTGGTGCCGTACCGCTTGCTGAGATTTTCCACTTCGATCATTGTCGTGCCTTTCCGGCATGGTCGGGACTGGCCGCGTCGAGCCGACGTGGCCGAGTGAAGAATTTGCGGGTTGTTTTGTCTGCACAGCAACTAAGCGGAGCGGGCGGAGGGGGTCAGATGCTGATCGCGACCTTTCCCTTGACAACCCCGGCATCGAGGTGCCGCATCGCCGTGGCCACCTGCTCGAGCGGGTAGGTGCGATCGATGCTGGGGGTCACGGTCCCGGCGGCGAGGTGGTCGGCGAGGATGTTCAGGTCGCTGGCCCGCTGCTTGGAGGCCAGGCCGGTCAACCGTTGGCCGATGAATGGGGTCAGCATCAGGGCCCGCAGCTGCCGGCCGATGCCCCCGGTGAGGGGCCCTTTGCTTTCACCGCCGACGATGACGACGGTCCCGGTCGGGGTGAGCGCCCGGCGGAGCCTGGACAGCGAGGAATTGCCGGCAATGTCGACGATCAAGTCATAGTTGTGCGGACCGTCGGCGAAGTCGTCCACGGTGTAGTCCAGGACATGATCGGCGCCCAGGCCGGTGACCAGGCCGAGCTTGTCGGTGCTGCACACCCCGGTGACCTCCGCGCCGGCGGCCTTGGCGAGTTGCACCGCGAAGCTGCCGACGCCGCCCGAGGCGCCGATGATCAGCACGCGCTGGCCCGCTTGCACCCGCCCGGCTGCCAGGGCCTGGAGCGCGGTGCCACCGGATATCCCGACGACCGCCGCCTGCTCGAACGACGCGTTCGCCGGTTTGTGGGCCAGCTTGTCCTCCCGGGCGGCGGCGTACTCGGCGAAGGAACCCCGGCTCATCCCGAATACCTCGTCGCCCACGGCGAACCTGGTCACCGCCGAACCGATCACGACGACCGTGCCGGCGACGTCGACTCCTGGCACCCGGTTCTTCGGTCTGCGGAACCCGAACCCCATGACCCGCATCAGGTACGGTTTGCCCGTCATCAGGTGCCACGTCCCCCGGTCAAGACCGGCGGCGCGCACCCGCACCAGCACCTCGTCGTCGGCGATCCCGGGTTGTTCGATCCGCGCCGTGCGCAGCACATCGGCGGAGCCGTAGCTGTCCTGCACGATTGCCCGCATCATCAGGTCTGTCGATGCCGGGCCGGTGTCGGCCCCCGCCGCCTGCTTGCTGTCGAATTCCATGATCGCTTGCCTCTCCAGGACTGTGGTTGATCTCGTGTCGTACTTAGTAAGGGACTGTATGCGAGCGTATAGTACTAAGTACGAGTTGGCTAGTCCTCGGAGGCACGGATGTCGCAACCAATCAGCAGCACCAACAAGGAACGCGTTCCGCTCAGCCTGGAACGGGTACTGACCGGTGCGATCACCGTCGCCGACGCCGGCGGAATCGGCGCCCTGACCATCCGCACGCTCGCCCAGCAACTCGGCGTGAAACCGATGTCGGTGTATCACTACGTCGCCAACAAGGACGAGATCATCGATGGCATAGTTGATCTCGTCTATGCCGAATTCGACCTCCCGGTCCCCGGTGAGGACTGGCGGACCGAGATGCAACGCCGCGCGGGATCAGCTCGCCGGGTGCTGGCCAACCATCCCTGGGCTACCCCGTTGCTGCAGTCGCGACTGAACCCCGGCCCCGCAACGCTGCGCCACCACGATGCCTTCATCGCCACCCTGCGGGCTGCAGGCTTCTCGGTAGAACTGACCGCGCACGCCTTCGCCTTGATCGACAGTTACGTCTTCGGGTTCGCACTCTCGGAGAACGCGCTGCCCATCCACGGCCCGGACAGCGTCGCCGACACGGCCGCATCGATGATGCACTTCTTCGACGCCGAGGCCTATCCGGCCCTTCTCGAGTTCACCATGAAGCACGTCATGCGACCTGACTACGACTTCGGCGCAGAATTCCAATTCGGGCTCGACCTGATCCTCGACGGCCTCGCCCGGCCACTGCGCGACAACGGCAGCGCGCCTCCGGTTCGGCCGCCGGGTAGACCACGAAGGCCACCGAAGGCGCGATCGGGAACGCCCAGCGGAGGATGATCGTTGGGTAGTCGGCGCTTTGGCTGCGCCGGACTTCGGCAGGGGCGTGACCGCACCACCGTGCGCAATGTCAGAGCAGAAGATCCGTGCGTGCGGTAGATCTGGAGCGCCAGCGGTCGCCGGGCGCGGCCAGGTACTGGCGGGCGACGTAGCCCCAGGGGATGACTGCCAGGATGACGACGACCCAGAGCATTTTGGTGAACTCCTCCATGGTGGCGGCGTCCAGGCCTTCGCCGGTGAGCTGCGGCAGGGCGACGACGGCCAGCCAGGTCAGCTTCCACAGCGACTCGAAGAGCAGGATGGGCAGCATTTTCACCGGGTACTTCAGCCCGAGGAGCGCCAGGACCGACATCGCGACGAGTATGCATTGCACCACCCCTTCCCAGAGTGGCCACGGCCCGTCGTGGGTGATGAAGGCCGGCCACTTGAACACCGCGAACCCGCCGCCCATGACGAGGTAGCCGAACCTGAGGAGGTAGAGGCGGCGGAGCGACATACCCCGGCCGGGGGCGGGGCACGTGTGGTCGGCGCCGGGAGGCGCGGTACTCGCGGGCGCGTTGGCCGCGGTGTTGAGGGCAGGTTTCATCGGGGGTCTCCTTCGGGTGGGCAGGCGTCGCCTGCAGGGTGCGGCGACAGCAGCGCCGCGGACGGCAGTGTGGGACGGATCAGCTGCCGGTGAACCGGGTCGGTAGGTTTCTGCGGAGCCGGTGGAGCTGCGGCATCAGCGCGTAGATGACGACCGGAACAAGCGATGGTCGCCAGGACGAACGTGCGCAGGATCGGAGTGAGCGTGCGGAGCCAGTCACCCAGGGCCAGATCGAGGACGGTGATGACCTGGGCGCGCGGGTCGACGACGTTGCCGGCGGCCCAGACGCCGGGAAGGGTGGTGTGTCCGGTTGCCTCATGCCGGCCTGCTGCCAGCAATTCCGCCGGTGGGATCCCGACGCGTGACATGAATCCATGCATGCGGGTTGGCCGGGGCATTGCGCGGCTCCCCAGCGTCGACCACGAAAACACTTCTGCGGGCCCGTGACAGCACCACGGCTGCGGACAGGCCGGCCGCACCTCCACCGATAACTACAATGTCGTATTGATTCATGCCCCAAGGTTGGAGCCGACCGTGCCGTTCACCTACGAACGTTGCCATTTCTGGGAATCCGGCGTCAGATGACCCCGGGGCAGGACGCCTCAGCCGCGGCGATTGCCGCCACCCTCGACCACGTCGGTGCCCGCCTCAAACGACTACGCGTACAACGGCAGATGAGTCTTACCGATGTGGCGACGTCGACCGGGATCTCGAAGAGCACGATGTCCCGGCTCGAGACCGGGCAACGCCGGCCCACCCTCGAGCTGCTTCTCGCGCTCTCGCACACCTACCGGGTGCCGCTCGATGATCTGGTCGCCGCGCCTGAGGAGGGCGATCCACGCCTTCACCTGAAGCCTGGACACGTGAAGGGCCGCACGGTGATTCCACTGACCCGGCAGCCCGACGGCATGCAGGCCTGGAAGATCATCGTGCCGATCAGCAACACCATCCCCGAACGACGAACTCACGACGGACACGAGTGGATCTATGTGCTGTCCGGCCAGTTGCGTTTCGTCCTCGGCGACCAAGATCTGCTGCTCGGTCCGGGCGATGTCGCTTCCTTCGAAACCACAGTGCCGCACTGGTTCGGCAGCACTGGCGACCAACCCGCGGAGATGATCAGCATCTTCAGTCGACCAGGCGAACGGATGACCGTCCGCACAGAACCCCCTCGACCCGCCTGACCATGGGAGGCGAAGGTGGCGGGCTGCGGGCCCGAGGGCGACCGTCAGGACCGTATCGAGTACACGGCGGGGCCAGGTCCTCACCGAGGTTGGTGCGAGTCGAAGTGTCGGGTTTGCCAAGGGATGCAGGAAGCGGCTTCCCGGCCCTCGCGCTACGGTCACAACGTGCTGCATGGGCGAGAACCCGAGTTGGTGCGTCTGGTCGTGCTCGTCGAGGACGCCCGCGACGGCGCCGCCGGCAGCGTCCTGGTGCGCGGGGAACCTGGCGTGGGAAAGTCGGCTCTCCTGGCAGTCGTCGTGTCAGACCGGGTCAGAGACCGGCTCATCGAGGAGACCGGAGGGAATCCGTTAGCGCTCGTCGAGCTCCCGACGGGCCTGAGTTCTGCACATCTCGACGGAACAGAGCCGCTCCCACCGCAATTGATGCTCACCACTGGCGTCGAGCGCGTCTTCCTGGACCGGTCCCGCTGCCTCACCGGTCCCGCCCAGACGTTCATGCTGGTCGCCGCTGCGGACGACACCGGTCGCCTCGTAGCAGCACTGGCTCGCCGGTGATGGCAGGGGCGCTGCTGGAGACCAAGTTCCACCTCCCGATCAGCCGACGCGGTGTGGTGACCCGCTCGAGGCTGACCGAGATGCTGAACCGAGTCCGGAAGCCGGCGCTGACCCTGGTCTCGGCGCCGGCCGGGTTCGGCAAGACGACTCTCCTGGCGCAGTGGCTGGCCGACTCTGGGGCGGTGCCGGGGAAGCTCGTGGCGTGGCTCTCCCTGGATCATCGCGACAACGACCCGGCGGTGTTCTGGACCTACCTGATCACGGCCCTGCACAGGACTTGCAATAGCATTGGGGCAGAGGCGCTCTCACTACTGCAGTCGCCCCGGCCGCCGATGGAGGCGGTGCTGTCCAGCCTGATCAACGACCTCACCCCGATTGCGAACGATGTCGTGCTGGTGCTCGATGACTACCACCTCATCGACGCCCGTGAGGTGCACGAAGGTACAGCTTTTGTACTGGCGCATTGCCCCCCGCAGTTGCACCTGGTGATCGCGGGGCGCGCCGATCCGCCGTTGCCGCTGGCTCGGATGCGCTCACGCGGCGAGTTGGTCGAGCTCCGGGCCGCTGATCTGAGGTTCACCTCCGGCGAGGCAGCCGCGTACCTCAACGATGTCATGGGATTGGCTGTGACGGATCTGGATATCCAGACGCTGGAGGGACGGACGGAGGGATGGATCGCAGCCTTGCAACTGGCGGCATTGTCGATGCAGGGGCGCGACGACGTCGCGTCGTTCATCGCTGGTTTCACCGGTGACGACCGGTACATCGTCGACTATCTGGCCGAGGAGGTGTTGAGTCGCCAGCCCGAGAAGGTCCGCCAATTCCTCATGCAGACCTCCGTCCTGGAGCGGCTGAGCGGTCCGCTGTGCGATGCGGTCACCGGGCGGGACGGCGGCCAGGCCATGTTGACGAGCCTGGAGCGCGGAAACCTCTTCCTTGTCCCGCTGGACGACCAGCGTCGATGGTTCCGCTATCACCAGCTCTTTGCAGATGTCCTGCAGGCGCACCTGCTCGACGAGCAACCCGACGGCTTCCCTGGTCTGCACCGGCGGGCCAGCGGGTGGCACGAGCGCCAGGGTGAGGTTGCCGAGGCAGTCAAACATGCATTGGCCGCAACGGATTTCGAGCGAGCGGCGGATCTGATCGAGCGAGCGATCCCCGAGTTGAGCCGACAGCGGCAGGAGACCGCGGTGCGGGACTGGCTGCAGGTGATCCCGGACGACGTCATCGGAGTGCGACCCGTCCTGATCGTCGGATTTGCCGGAGCACTGCTCTCCGGGGGCCGGCTCGACGGCGTCGAGGCCCGGCTGCGGGACGCCGAGCGATGGCTGGATCGGCCGCGAGGTATCAGCTCAGGTTCGGGCGCACCACCGGCAGACATGGTGGTCGCCGACGACGAGCAGTTTCGCCACCTGCCGACCATGATCGAGTTGTACCGGGCCGCGCTGGCCCTGGCCCTGGGCGACCTGACGGCAACGGTGCATCACGCCCGGAAGGCGATCGATCTGTCCGCGGAGAACCATCTCGGACTTGCCTCGGCAGCAGGCTTGCTGGGACTCGCTTCGTGGACGGTCGGGGATCTCGCGGCGGCCCACTCGGCGTACACCGACTGTTCGGACGGGCTTCTGCGGGCCGGGTACGTCGCCGACACGCTCGGGTGCGCCATTGCGCTGGCCGATATCCGCGTGACGCAAGGACGTCTCGGCGAAGCCATGCGTACCCTCGAACATGCCATGCAGCGTGCGAATACGAGCGGGCCGGTCCTGCCGGGAACGGCGGACATGCATGTCGGGCTCAGTGCACTGCAGTGCGAGCGGAACGACTTACGAGCCGCCAAGCTGCACTTGTCCGCGAGCAAGAAGTTGGGCGAGAGCGCCGGCCTACCGCAGAACCGGTACCGCTGGCGGGTCGCGATGGCCCGGGTGCTGGAAGCGGAAGGAGATCTGAACGGCGCGCTGGAACTACTCGAAGAGGCGGAGCGCTTCTACGTCGGCGACTTCTTCCCACACGTCAGACCCATCCCCGCGCTCCGGGCCCGGCTGTGGATCGCGCAGGGCAATCTGACCGAGGCGCTCGGTTGGGCGCGCGCGAGAGGTCTGTCCGCCCAGGACGACCTGACGTACCTGCGCGAGTTCGAGCACATCACGCTGGCCACCCTGCTGCTGGTCCGGCGCTCCGCCGACCTGAACACTCGGACCGACGACGAAGTGACAGGATTTCTGGAGCGGCTCCGGCGCGCGGCGGAGGAAGGACAGCGAGCGGGCAGCGTCATCGAAATCGCTGTCCTCCAGGCACTTTGCCACCAGGCTGGAGGGAACAGTGGCGCCGCCATCACATCACTGCACCATGCCCTCGACCTGGCTGAGCCGGAGGGATACATCCGAGTTTTCACCGGACACGGTTCACCCATGGCGGCGATGCTCCGAGCAACTTCCGGCCGGGGACGGCACCCGGAGTATGTCGAACGACTTCTCGCGGCCATGAATTCGGATTCGGGTGACGACGTATCCGGCAAGAGCGAGAGCGTGAGCAAGAGCTTGATCGGGCCGCTCACCGACCGCGAAATGGAGGTGCTGCGACTGCTGGCCACCGATTTGAACGGGCCGGACATCTCCCGCCGGCTCTTCGTGTCCCTCAATACCGTGCGGACCCACACCAGCAGCATCTACGCGAAGCTCGGCGTGAACAATCGCCGGTCTGCGGTGCGCCGCGCCATGGAACTCGAGCTGCTGTCGCGGACCGACGACCGCTGATCCAGCGCTCGGGTTTCGGGGCTCGGCGCTCGGCCGAGTCATCACCTGGATCACCACATCTGGTGATGCCGAATCATCACATCAGCTTCTAGGTTTCCACTACCGCAGCGAAAGTCCGCGGCAACGCCGGCCCCCGAGCCCGGCAGGGAAACAAGAGGAGGCCAGATGAAAGACATATGGACCGCCACCGACGCCGGACGATACGAAATTCGCGTCAAAGGGCACCTCGACCCACGCTGGACCGCCTGGTTCGACGGACTGACCGTGACAGCCGAGAACGATGGAACCACCGTCATCCACGGCCAGGTCCTCGACCAGGCCGCCCTGCACGGCCTGCTCGCCAAAGTCCGAGACATCGGGCTGCCTCTGATCTCGGTGACGAAAACGCCACCCGAGCCACGCACCACCGCGTGCTGAACACCCGTCCCCAATTACCAAGGAGCCCACCATGACGACCACCGCCACCGCAGTCACGACCCCGCTCACGCCACGACTTCCGATGAGCAAGCTACGGCGCAGTTCCCTGGCCGCCGGCGTGCTCTACCTGATCACCTTCGTCTCCATCCCCACCCTGTCGCTCTACCGCGCGGCGCGGGACCCGAACTTCGTCCTCGGCTCCGGCCCAGACTCACCGGTCCTTGTCGGCGGCATCCTGGAACTGATCGTGGCGCTCGCCGGAATTGGCACCGCCGTCGCCCTCTATCCGGTGATGAAACGCCAGAACCAAAGCCTGGCCCTGGGATTCGTGGCGACTCGAACTCTGGAGGCCGCCACGATCTTCGCCGGCGTCACCAGCGTCCTGTCGGTCGTCAGCCTGCGCAGGGCCGGCGCCGGAACCGGGGCCGTGGACACAGCCCGCGGCCTGATCGCCCAACACGACTGGATCTTCCTGCTCGGACAGGCCAGCCTGCCGGCCGTGAACGCCCTACTGCTGGGCACGCTGATGTACCGCTCCGGCCTGGTACCGCGAATCCTGCCGATCATCGGACTCATCGGGGCACCCATCCTGCTGGCCTCGGTGACTGCGAAATACTTCGGTCTCTACACCGAACTCTCCGGATGGTCCCTCCTCGGGGCCCTGCCGATCGCCGCCTGGGAGTTCTCGCTCGGCGTCTACCTGACCTTCAGGGGCTTCCGGCCGTCCCAGATCACCGCCGACGCCATCGCGTCTGGTGACACCAAATGATCGAAGTCGACAATCATCGTCCCCATCGAGTCTGCCTCTGTCGCTGCCGCGTATCTGGTTGATTTCGAGGCGATGTGGGCGGTCGGGAAGATCAAGGGTCTCGGAGCGGGTGACGGCGGCTGGGCCGCCGTCACCGAGTTCGGGGTGAGTTGGGAATTTCGCCTCGGACGACGACAAGGCCGCCGACGCCGCCGTGCTCGGGAATGACCTCCCGCAGCTCGCGGACGGCCGCTGGTCCACCACCTCCAGCTGAGCCCACCGTCGTGGAGCCGGTCGTTTTCCATTGTTCAGGGGGAGGCCGGTAATGGTCCGATATTGGTGCCCAGCCACAGGTTCCACCGGTCCAGGACACGCCAGGAATCAGCGACCACTGTCCTGCATTTCTCCTGGAACACCCACGGCTCCAGGTCGAATGTTCGGTGCCAGGCCAGATTCCGCACACGGAGGTCCTCGATCCGTGGGTGGTCGCGGGGCCAGCCGCGGGGCGTGGTTTTGAGTCGGTTACCGTCCAGTTCGAAACCCGCGTCCAGCATTTCCTGACGCGCCAGATCGAAGGAGGCGGCGATGTCCTCGTCGTCGATCGCCTCACGGAATCTCGTCAACGTCGCGGTGTCCGGTTGCCAGGCACCGCCGGCCACCATCAGACCGTCCAATCCCAGCTGCAGGTAGAGGACGCCTCCGCTCGGATGGGTGCTGGTGGCGGCCATGGAACAGAACTCCTGATACGGCCGCTTGTCCGGGGAGAAACGGACGTCACGTTGGGGCCGGAACCGGTGGATGTCTCCGAATTCGGCGGTCAGGTCTTCGGCGAGGGCGGCCAGCGGACCGGCTACTGCGCTGTCGAACATCGGCTTGTGGGCGTGCCAGTAGGACTTGGTGTTGTCCTGCGCCAATCCGTCCCAGAATGTGACGGCGTCCTGCCCGAATCCCACAAAACTCATTTTCGTGTTCCTGTCTCGAGTGCCGCTTACCCGTCCAGTCCTACCAGCCGGAGGGACGGACTGAACAGCTCGACTACGCATCCGTTGAGGCCGCGTAGATATACCGGGGTCTGGCCCCAGGGTTTGTGGACCAACGGCATCTCGGCCACCGCCCCTGCTGCGACCGCGCGGTCGTCGGCGGCCGCCACATCCTCGGCCACGAACGCCGGCTGCCAGGCCGCCGCGGCGACGTCGACACGGTTGAACCATGGCGCGACACCAGTTTCGGGCGCGGCGTCCTCGCAGGCGAACTCGAGGGTCGTCTCGGCTCCGCTGGCCCGGACAGTGACAGGGTTTGGGAACGGTGAGAGTCATCATGACGATCCTTCCGAAGATTTGGGTGGGTGCTGAATAACTGGCAGGGCAGGTGGCCCGAAACGTGGTGCGGTCAGGACCAGTGAGGACGATTCGTTGGGCGCGCGAGCAGAAGGGGAGCTGGTCAGGTGGCGCGGATGGCGGCTGTGTGGGTGGCGAGCCAGCGGGGGTCATCGATGGCCAGCCCAGTCGCGGCAGGGCTGGGGCTACCTTGTTGGCGTTCAAGGCGGCGAGGATTGCCACCGGGGGTCATACCGGTACGGGCCAGGGTCGCCAGAACCCGGGCGAACTGGGCGGCATTGCGCTGCGCGCCAGGCAGCTGGGCGTAGCTGCGGGCGGTGGCCTCGAAGGTTTCCGGGGGGCTGCCGGTGACCTGGTGCACGTCGTCGGTGGGTCCGCCGTAGGCAAAGGTGCCGCGCCGGTGTTCGGCGATGTAGGTGCGGGTCTGCGCGGTCATGAACGCGTCGAAACCGAAGTTGCGCATCGCTTTGGCGAACAAGAACTCCGGCATCGGCACGGCCCGCACGGTCCGGCTCAACACTGCACCGAGGATGGTCGCCATCTCGGCGGCATCCAGCAGGTCCGGCCCGGTGGGCCGGTAGGTCCGGCCGTCATGCCGAGCGGGATCGGTCAGGGCACCGACCGCGACCGCAGCGATGTCGGCGTTGGACGGCGGCGCATTTCGGCTGTCGCCCATCGGGTTGGGCAGCACCCCGAGCTGCGCGGCGAAGGCAATTGTCTGCAGGTAGTTGTGCGCGAAGAAGCCCGGGTTCACCGTGACGTGGGCGATCCCGGGCACCGCGGCGAACAGCTGGTCGGCCAGGTAGTGGTGCCGGGTCAAGATCGAGGGATGCGCGGCACTGGCCAGCCACTGGCTCAACACCACCACCGTGTCCAGCTTCGCTTCCTGCACAGCTACTGCGAAAACACCGGCGCTGTCGAGCATGTGCGGATGGGTCGGCGGGCAGAAGTAGGCCCGCTGGGCACCCCGGACCGCCGTCACCACCTGACTTGGGTCGAACAGGTCCGCGACAACGACCTGCGCCCCCAGACTGTGAAGCCGCTCCGCGCGGCCGTCGACCTGGCGCACCAGTGCCCGCACCGGCCAGTCCCGGGCCAGCAGCTGCCGAACAACCTGCAAGCCGGTGGAACCGGTCGCGCCGGTGACCACCACGGTGGGCTTCACCTCGTCACCTGCGCCGGGACCGTGATGTGCACCTGGCCGGTGGTGACGTCGTAGAACATGCCGGTCACCCGGTAGGAGTCGCTGATGCCCGGATGATCGCGCAGCACCCGTACGTCCACCTCGAGGGAGGCGTGCGGGTCGCAGACGGACTTGGCGGCCAGGTCGTTGGCGTCGATACCGAATGAGGCGGCCAGCTGCTGCGGGTGACCCTGCATGCGGGTAATGCCGCATTCGTTGTGGTGCAGCACAATCAGGTCGCCTTTGGCCTCTTCGCTGGCCGGGCCGATCTGGGCGGGGAAACCCAGTGCCAGCAAATCCAGTATGTCCAGCACCGCCTCAGTGATCCGGCCACCGATGTTGCGAATCACCGGGGTATCACCCAGCTCTAAACCCAGTATCTGGGCCGGATCGACCCGGGGATCCAGGCAGCCGATGATCGTGGCCCGCAGTCGAGGCCGAAGGTCCAGCGGTCCCGGGAACCGGTGCTCGAGGAAATCCTGGTTGCGGATGGTGAGGGTGCTGAGCGACGACATGTCGAACCTCCAGTGGTGTACCTACATCTGAATGGGTGTAGGTACACTATGTACGAGAGGTGATGTACATGCAACAAAATCAGGAGTCGGATCAGGATCGAAGTGCTGCCGGGCTGTTGACCCAGGACATGATGGCCGGCTGCGTCGGTGTGCGGGTCGGGCGACTGCACCGACTGGTGTCCCGCGAATTCGAACGGCACCTACGACCGGTGGGGCTGTCCCTGCAGCAACTGGAAGTGCTGTCCACGTTGACTGCCTGCGGTGAGCCGGTGAAACCGACCGTGGTGGCGGACCTGCTGGCGGTGGAACGCTCCACCATGAGCCGCAATCTGGCCATTCTGATCGACCGAGGCTGGGCGATCAGCACCGACACCTCGGCCACCGGACGCTCACTGGCCGTCGAGATCACAGCGGCCGGCACAGCCAAACTCGCCGAAGCCGGCGACGCGTGGCGTCATGCGCAAGCAGCCCTGATCTCTCACCTAGGCAGTGATGCTCCTGCCACTTTGAATGCGTGGCTTGCCGCACTCGCGTGAGTCGTTCGACCAATTACCGACCGATTATCCACGGGCCGAATAGGCACGACCAAAGTACTCCGCAGATACATCGGCCCAGTCGCACCATTCATCCGGCCCGCTCCTGGATCGAGGCGGCGTTGTCGCCTCGACGCTCACCAGGTCGGATCTGAGCGGTCACATCAAAGATGCAATCACTCGACCTACCCAGCCTGGGCTAGATGAACAGAAGTTGGGCACCTGCGGTCTTTTCGATGAAGTCGGCGGCGCTGATGATGTCCTCGACGTCGTCGTAGAGGTCGGCCTTGGTGAGGTGGTTCATATCGGCCGACATCCGGCACGCCCACAGGTGGCCCCCGGAGGCGACGATCAGTTCGAGGAATTCGGGAATCTCCGGTACGCCGACGTCGGCGATCGACTTCTTGAGTTTGGCGGTCGCCATCGACGTCATCCATGGTAGTCCGCCCAGGCCCTGCGGTAGGTGGGTGGCGGGGTTGCCCAGCGGGGTGAATTTCAGATCGTTCATGGTGCGCTTGTTGATCATCTCGAAGCCCCAGAAGGTGAAGAACAGGTGCGTTTCGATACCCTCACCCAACGCTGCGTTGGCCATGACCAATCCTGGATAAGCCATGTCCAGGCTACCCTTCGAGCAGATGATGGCGAGTTTGCGTCCGAGCGCGTCGTTGTCGAACTGCGGGGTGATAGCGGGTGCTGATTCGATGGTGGTCATGATGATCTCCTGGGGGAATGAATGGTTAGACGCAGCCCTGGGGCTTGGGCAACCCTGCGATGTAGGCCATCTTCTTGGCGGGCTTGGCCGGGAACAGGGTGAACAGTTCCTTGACCGGGATACCACCGGCGGTCGATACCCGCCGGATCGTGGCTGATTCACCCTGTACGGCGTAGTCCTGCCGAAGAAAGTTCAGCACCCGCCAGTGGGCGGCCGTGAGGGCGATACCGATCTGACCGGCCAGGGCAGCGGCAAGATCCGGGCTCCATTCCGCCGGGTCGGTGAGAAAACCTTCCTCGTTGACATGGATCTGGTGACCTTCGAGCGTGGTGACGGGCATGGGGTCCTCCTAGTTCTCGGTCTTCTTGCCGACCATGGACATCTGGGACCGCAGCGGTATCGGTCGCCCCGGCAGCAGGACGTTCCAGTACATCCAACGGAAGGCCAGCTTGCCCAGATGGTTGGCGTGGGTCTCCTTCAGGAGAGTGAACGGACCAAGGACCGGTAGTGGAAATTTACCCGGCAGGGGCTCCGTGTCGTAGTTGAAGTCGATCAGCAGCCCCTTTCCGTCACCTGACTCGATGAAGCAGTTCGCGTGGCCGTCGAACGAACCGGTCATCGGGAGACCCTGGATGTGTTGGGCG
The DNA here is from genome assembly GCF_040546275.1 of Nakamurella sp. UYEF19. Taxonomy (NCBI): domain Bacteria; kingdom Bacillati; phylum Actinomycetota; class Actinomycetes; order Nakamurellales; family Nakamurellaceae; genus Nakamurella; species Nakamurella sp. UYEF19. The sequence continues at coordinate 36,208 of NZ_JBEPNO010000031.1, forward strand.
AAGTTGTCGACGAAAACATCCACCGCGAAGTGGGCGACGGATCCCGCTTTGGACGCGGGAATGTTGGAGGCGTCGCCGACAGCGAAAATATTCGGGTACCGGGTGGATAGAAGCGTGTGTTTGTCCACCGGGACATAGTTCAGTTCATCACCGAGGCCGGAGCGGGCGATGAATTCGGCCCCCATGTTCAAGGGCACGGTGACCAGCAGGTCGAACGCAATAGCGCGTTCGTCGTAGGAGACCAGCGTCCTGGTGTCGGGGTCGATGCGTTCGACCAGGAAATCCGTCTCGACGGCGATGTTGCGGTCCTCGAGCATGGCACCCAGGCGGGCCGAGGAGATCGGTTTGGTGAACGCCCCCGACAACGGGGTCACATAGATCATGTCGACCCGATCGCGTATCCCGCGGTCCCGGAAGTACGCGTCGGCGAGGAAGGTGAACTCCAACGGTGCCACCGGACACTTGATCGGCATATCGGTGATGTGCACCACGAACCGGCCACCGTCGAAGTGGGCAAGACGCCGGGCCAACGCCTGCGCGCCGTCGAAGCTGTAGAAGTCGAAAATGCTCCGCCGCCACTGGGCGCCGAGCATGCCCGGGGTCTGCTCCGGCCGGGGAGCGGTCCCTGATGCGATGACCAGGAAGTCATACGGGAGTGTGCGACCGCCGACCAGGTCCACGCAATTGGTCTCGGCGTGGACGCGGTCGACCTCGCCGATGACGAAATCCACCCCATCGGGCACGAACACATGCCGGGAGCGGGTGACCTGATCTGCGGTGTAGGTACCGAACGGCAGGAACAGATATCCCGGCTGATAGCGGTGGACGTCGTCCTGGTCCACCACTGCGATCTGCCACTGGTCGGACTTCAGTCGGCGGCGCAGTTTGTTGACGATCATCGTGCCGGCGGTACCACCACCGAGAACTACGATTCGCTTCACGACCCACCTCTTCTAGAGCCCGGTCCGGGCCCGGCACCACCAGGCTAGAAGGCCCGCGGTCACCCGGTCAGTGCCGAAAGTCCCCACCACGAGGGGCCGATGGTAGGACCCGGCGACGACCGTCATTGGCACCGCCGACCAATGCGCACACTTCAACTCGACCGGCATCGAAACCATTCGGGCCTAGGCTGAACCGGTGGACTACATCGTGCCCTGTGATACCCCGTTGCTGGCCAGAATCCGAGAATCGATCATCGGCGACGACCAGGTGATGCCCGGACCCTACGGGCCGCGGCGCGTCACCTACGCCGACTACACCGCATCCGGGCGCGCGTTGACGTTTCTGGAGGACTTCATCCGTGACGAGGTTCTACCCCGCTACGCCAACACCCACACCGAGTCCAGCGGAACCGGCCTGCAGACCACCAGACTCCGCGAAGACGCCCGCTCCATCATCAGCGATGCGGTCGGCGGCGACACCGACACCGTGGTCATCTTCGCCGGTTCAGGATGCACGGGAGCGATCGACAAGCTCATCGGTGTGCTGGGCCTTCGGATCCCGGCCGAACTGGACGATCGGTACCACCTTCGGCACGCCATCCCGGCCGCACAGCGGCCAGTGGTTTTCATCGGACCGTTCGAGCACCACTCCAACGAACTGCCCTGGCGCGAGTCCATCGCCGACGTCGTCGTCATCCCGCAGGACGCGGACGGCCACATCGACACCGCCCAGCTGCACACCGACCTACTGCGCTACCAGGACCGACCACTCAAGATCGGATCGTTCTCCGCGGCCAGCAACGTCACCGGCATCATCAGCGACACCCGCGCGATCTCCACGCTCCTGCACGCCCACGGGGCGCTGTCCTTCTGGGACTTCGCCGCCGCCGGACCCTACATCGACATCCAGATGTACGGCCCCGATACGGCAGACCCATTGTGCTACAAGGACGCCGTCTTCCTGAGCCCGCATAAGTTCATCGGCGGCCCCAGCACACCAGGAGTGCTCGTGGCCAGACGGGAACTCCTGCGCAACCGGGTTCCGGACGTCCCCGGCGGGGGCACCGTCGCCTACGTCAACCCCACCGAACACCGATACCTGGACGACCCCGCACAACGGGAAGAGGGTGGCACCCCGGCCATTGTCGAATCGATCAGGGCCGGCCTGGTGTTCCAACTCAAACAAGCCGTCGGGGTCCAGGTCATCCGCCACCACGAACAAAACTTCCTGCACCGGGCGATCACCGCCTGGCGATCCGAACCCAACATCGACATCCTGGGCAACCTGCAGGCCGAACGGCTGTCCATCGTCTCGTTCGTCGTCCGCGCACCCAGCGGCCAATACCTGCACCACAACTTCGTGGTCGCCCTGCTCAACGACCTGTTCGGCATCCAGTCCCGCGGCGGCTGCTCCTGCGCCGGCCCCTACGGACACCGGCTACTGGGTATCGACCTGGACCAATCGCATGAATTCGAACGCGAGATCGCCCACGGGTGTGAAGGTATCAAACCCGGCTGGGTACGGATCAACTTCAACTACTTCATCTCCGAAGCGGTCTTCGGCTACCTCGTCGAGGCGGTGCGGCTCGTTGCCGGCCACGGCGCCCAGCTGCTGCGCGACTACCGCTTCGACCCCGCCACCGGCCGGTGGCGGCACCACCTGGGACCGATGGAACCACCTCTCCGGCTACGGCAGGTCACCTACGCCGCCGACGGTGCGATGCAATACCCTCACCACCCGGATCGCGCCCCCGAATCAGACCTCGACCACTACCTACAGCAGGCTCGCGCCCTTTTCATCGAACCGTCGGCAGCCGCCGACCTTCTCGACGACCAACACCCGCTCACGCCATCGGCAGATTTCGAACACCTCAGATGGTTCGACCTACCCTCCGTGTGTCTGTCCCCCATCGACCAGTAGCCAGCAGCGGTCCGAATGGGGGATCGGCGACGCGGGACATCCAGACGGCGGTGACGGGCTCGTGCGGCCATCGTCCGGTCGACCGTCGGTACGGCCGATGTCTGAGACGGTCGAGGGAGTTTCAGGCGTTTGAGGGTCAGCGCGTTGACCGCGACCAGGAAGCTGGACCAGGCCATGGTGACCGCCGCGATTTCCGGGCGCAGCACCCGACCGAAGGCCGGCTCGAACACGCCGGCGGCGATCGGCAGAGCGATGGTGTGGTAGCCGATCGCCCAACCCAGGTTCTGTTTCATCTTCCGGACCGTGCCTCTTCCGATCCGTAGGGCAATCGCCACATCCAGCGGATCGGAGCGCATCAACACCACATCGGCGGTCTCCACCGCCACGTCGGTGCCCGCGCCGATCGCGATACCCATGGTTCCAGCTTGGCCAGTTGCGTTGCGGCCGCAGCGGGTCAGTGTGGATGGACCTTGTGCAGAGCGTTCCGGCTGGGGAGCGTCCCTGCGCCGGCGACGAGGCAGTCGAGGTGGGCGTCCAGCAGCGCCCGGCCGCCGTCCTCGAGCAGTTCACGCGGCAGGCTTGCGGTGGAGGTGAGCGTCGCGTAGCCGTGGACCACGGTGTACGCGGTCAGGGCCGCGACCCGCACCTGCACCACCGATGTGGTGTCTCCGATCGCGGTGGACCAGGCTTTGATCTGGCGTCGGAGCGTCGGGCTGACCTGCATGGTCGACGGGGGTGGCGGCGCGAGTTCCAGTGCGGCCAGCAGCGGCGCCATCAGCGCCCGGACAGCGTGGTCCTTGGCCGGCAGCACACCGGCACGGTCCTTCAGTCGGGCTGCGGTCCGGCTGTGCGCCAGTGCGAACTGGTCGGCGTGGGCGTTCGCCCACGCCACGTAACGGTGCGCTGCGGACCGGAATACCACGACAGGATCCCCCTGCGCATCGCCCGGCGCGGACACGTCCAGCGCCAGGGAGTCGAAGGTCGCGATGATGAGTCTGGCCAGCAGGTCATCGCGGGCCGGGAAGTAGTAGTGGACCCCGCTGGCGGCCATGCCCAGATCTGCGGCGAGCCCGCGCAGCGTCACGTTGTCTGGGCCCCGTTCGGCCAGGACGTGGACCGCCTGGTCGAGGATCTCCCGCTCGACCCGTTCTCGCCGGTGTTGGATTCTGGCGCCTGACGTGGGCATCCCGCTGGTGTAGGCGTTGCTCAAACAGTTGAGCACTGCTCAAATTGGAGTTGGGGCATGGTGTGGTCGATCGAGGTTGAGAACGACGAGTGCGCCGCCGGAGCGGCTCTGGGCCTGGTACGAGGCGACCGACCGGGCTCCGGAGTGGGATCCGCTCATCGGCCGGATCCGCCCCGACGGGCCGTTCGCGTTGGGCGCCACGGGTCGGAACAAGCCCCGGACGGGCCCGTCGGTGCGTTACGTCGTCACCGAGTACGAGCAACAGGTCAGCTACATCGAGGTTTCCCGGGCGCCGGGTGCGTCCATGGCTTTCGGTCATCGCATCACCGACTGCGGCGGCGGTCGGTGGCGGGTTCGCCACGACGTCGTGTGCGCCGGCCCGCTGAGCGCGGTGTACCGGCTCGTGTTGTCCCGTTCCTATCGGACAGGTATGGCGAGCGCGCTGGACGGCCTCATCCGGCTCGCCGAGGCCAGTGGACCCCACGACCGGAGCTGACAAGGAGCCGGGACACATCAGGTCGAGTCCGGCCGCGGCCGCCCAGAACGGCGCGCCGGGTCGCCGCCCGGGCGGGGATCAGGGGACTGGTAGGTGAGAGGCCGCCGCCGGTGTCGACTTGCAGGTAGGTGGCGGTGCGGGCTTTGCTCTCGGCGCTGTGGGCGGCGAGATGGCGGCTGCGGTGTGCCGCCGAAGTCCGAGGATGTGGCCACCGGGGGCAACGAAACAGACGGCGAAGTGCCGACCGGGAAGAGTTTCGGCTGTGGTCGGCGCGGCGGCGAGGCCGGGTGGGAACCTTGACACAATCCGCTCCCATCGACGTGGGCGGGGCCCTCTGGCCGGGCATGTACACCCCAACGGCCATGCGTGCACGTCTCGCCGGTGCCAGCTGAACCTGGCTACCAGGTCATCGGCGCCGTCGTAGGGCGCCACCGCAGCAATTGACGAACGCGAATGGCAACAATGATTGCAATCGGGCGTGCCCACAAGAGCTCACTGGGACAGTGGCCATCAGTTTCGGGGCCAGGTGGACAACGTGGTGCGTGAGCAGGACGGCGACACGGCGGGCCATGATCTCCGTCGCCTCGGCGTTGATAGCGGCCGGGTCGATCGAGAGGCCGTCGTGGGCGGCGTTCAGGTCAAGGCCCAGGCAATAATTCGGGCCGCCGACTCCCTCCGTCCACCATGCGGTGACGAGAGACTTGAAGCCGGGCCCCGTTCGCGGCGTTCCCGTGGTGGGCCTGTACTCCGGCATTGGCGTTGACCAACGCGCTGGCGAAGAGCCGGTCGATGAGCACTTCACCGACCCGTCGATTGATTCGACCATCAATCTGGTTCAGGGCTTGTGCGGCGGCGGAACGGATCAGAATACTCAGGCCCCGATGCGTTTACGCTGAGACATTCAGCATGGCAGTGGATGTCGCTCAGCGGCAGGCCGTGTCGTTCCGTGTCGATCTCGACGGGGCTTTGCTCCTGATCGCCGAGACGGGCGGCACATCGACCCCGACGACTCAGCCGGTGGTCGGCGGTGTGCGGAAAAGGTCTCGCAGGTCGACGTCGGGGTCTGTTTGGACGAGCAGTTCGTCGCCTTCCTGCAGGATGGTGGTGCCGCGGATCTGCAGGAGCTGGCCGTCGCGGCGGATCATGTTGATCCAGGCATCTTCACCAATATCCAGGTCGGCGACCGTGCTGCCCTCGGCGGGCGCCCCTGGCGCGACCAGGCAGCGGTAGACACCGTCCGGTTCGTCGGTGAACCGCAGGCCCAGCGCGAACGGTTGCGGTTGCGACGTGGTCATCGGAACGCGGAGGAGTTTGGCGAAGGTGGGGACCAGGCTGCCCTGGACGACCACGGAGATCAGCACGACGACGAAGATGATCTCGTAGATGCGACGGGCGTCGGCGCCGTCGGCGCCCAGGATGTAGGTGCCGAGCAGGATCGGTACTGCGCCTTTCAGGCCCGCCCACAGGACGAAGGCGCGTTCGCCACGGTCCAGTGTGATGCCGGCGGTGACCGCGCCGACCAGGATCGGTCTGATCAGCAGGATCAGGATGGCGGCGAGGGCGAGTCCGGGGAAGAGCACCTCGGGCCGGATGGCGTCGCGGATCGAGATCGACAGGCCCAACACGGTGAAGGCCACGATTTCGCCCAGCCCGGACAGTCCCGAGGCGAACCGTTCCACCTCTCTCTTGAACGGGGCACGGGTGTCGCCGATCAGAATTCCAGCGACCAGTACGGCGAGGAATCCGGACCCGAACAGCAGGGTCGCCGCCGCGTAGATGACCACGGCGGCGGCTGCGGCCCGGATCGAGTACAACGCCTCGTTGGGTAGCGGGATCCGCATGAATCTGGACAGGCTCAGCCCGCCCGCGACTCCGACGGCTGCGCCGACCACCATCTGCAGCGCGAATTCGCCGAGACCAGTGGCAAATGCGGTGATCCCGCCGCCGGTGGTGCCCAGCAGCACGGCTATCAAGGCGATGCCGACCGGGTCGTTGGCACCCGATTCGCCTTCCAGGATGGTGCCGGCCCGGCCCTGGATTTCACGTTGGCCGAGAACGGAGAACACCACGGCCGGGTCGGTCGGGGACAGCGCCGCTCCGATCAGCATGGCGGTGGTCCAGGTGAAGCCGAACAGCAGGTGAGCGGTGACGGCCAACGCCCCGGCGGTCACTACGGTGCCGGCGACGCCGATCCAGACCACCGCGCCGGCGGACGTCCTGAACCGCTTGCAGCCGATGTGCATGCCGCCGTCGAAGAGTACGAAGATCAGCGCGACGGTGACGATGCGCTCGTTGGTGTGCGGGGAAAAACGGCCTAGCTTTGGGAACAGGTCGGATGCGGCGGCGGCCACGACCAGGAACAGCGCCGGCGCGGGCCCCCGGATCCGGTCGCTGACCCGGTTGGCCAGCACCGCCAACAGGATCGCTGCGGCCAACAACCCGATCAGCAACGCGAACGGCCGCGCGTCACCCACCGTAGGTTCCGACCCTCGCAGTGCTCATCGTCGAATTGTCCATGAGCTGTGCCACCGCTATCGCCACCCGGTCCTACCCAAGCCGGTCACGTCGATTCCACCGGCCACCGCGGCATCACGGTGGAGGTCAGGAACCGGTCGACACCTTGAGGGGCGATGGCGCGGATTCGGGGATTCGGCGGATGACGGTGAGTCGGTCGGTGGTGGTCTTGTCGGACATACCGCGGACGCGTTGCCAGAGCACCCAATCCTGCAATAGTTGTTCTTCGGACTCGGCTGATATGGCTAGCTGAAGCTTAAGGCGAAGACTCGACACCGAGTACCCGAATGCATGCACAAGCCCTCCGGTTCCTCGGCCCGCGCGCCGACCCGGGCTGTCAACAGCGGCCGCGACCCACCGCCAGCGAAGTTGCGATCAGTGGCCTTGCGCCACAGATCGTGATATTCGACTGACGCTACTCCGAATTTCGCCCCAGGGCGTTGCGCGACGGGTGACCATTGCTCAGCGCGAGCGCTCCGAAGTGACGCTTGCCGTGTCGTCTTCAAAATCTGGTTGAAGATTCCAGCTTGCTCGCCGTTGACCGGATCGTCGAGATGGACGCTGTGGATTTGGATATGAGCCGATGGCGCAATGTATGTCCAATCGATCCTCATTCCGTGCTTCCGGCACGTCGTTTTCTGCTCGGCGCGCTGGTGCAGTGGTCTTTCGGTGGTGGCGGCTGGGACTTTTGACCCTATGACCGAGCGGGGCGGGCCCCAAGGCTTGAGCTGGTGGGAGTTTCAGGCGGAGTCCGGCTCCCCGGGCGAGGGATCTCCTCGTGCCGAGCAGCGAAGCCGCGAGGGAGAAGAACATGGTCACGCCCACAGCCGATCAGGTGGCGGCGGAGAATTCCAGTCTGCCGTTGGGCGGCCCGGCGGCCACTTTGTCGCGGCGGTCGGCGTTGCAACTGCTTGGTCTCGGCGGTGTCACCGTGCTGGTCGCCGGTACGGGCGTGCTGAGTTATCGGGTGTTCGACAATGGCGTGCTGGACTCGGGTTCGGGCCGGGCCTACGATCCCTGGTCGTCATGGCGGCAGGACGCGACTCCGCTGGGCGCGGTCGGCGCCGCGATCCTGGCCGCCAATCCGCACAACACCCAACCCTGGCTGTTCCACGTGAATCCCACCAGCGTCGAGGTGTTCGCCGACCCGACCCGGGGGATGCCGGCGGTCGACCCGTTCGATCGGGAACACAACACCGGAATGGGTTGTGCAGTGGAGAATCTCGTCCTGGGACTCAACGCGAGAGGCCTCGGCAACACCGTAACCCTGCTGCCGGAGCCGGCAGATCCGACCCATCTGGCCACGGTCTTGCTGACGGGAGGAGCTGCGGCCGGGTCGGGCCTGTACGAGGCGATCGGTGACCGCCACTCCAACCGCGGCCCCTACCGGCCGCAGGCCGTGCCCTCCTCCGTGCTCGACAGCCTGGATGCTCAGGCGGCCGGCCTGGATGGTGTCGCGGTGCGTTGGTTCACCTCCGAGGCGGACAAGGGGGCCCTGACCGCCCTGATCCTGGCTGCGACGGAGGCTTTCATCGCCGATCTGGGGCAGTCGGTGGAGTCACTGTCCTGGTTCCGGAACAACCGTGACGACATCGACCAGCACGCCGACGGGCCGACCCTGGACGCACAGGGTCTGTCCCCGCTCACGCTGGCCCTTGGCAAGATCCTGCCCGCCACCTCGCGGACGGCGGGCGACAAATTCTGGCTCGAGCAGACCCGCACCGTGCACACCGCCACCGCCGCCGCCTACGGCGTCATCACCATCGCCGACGCCGACAGCCCGGCCCAGCGACTGACCGGAGGTCGCCTGCTGCAACGCATCCACCTCGCCATCACCTCGCGCGGGATGGGACTTCAGCACATGAATCAGATCACCGAACGGATCGACCGGGAGCGGCAACAGGGCCTGCCGGCCACCTTCGCGCCACAGCTGCAGAGCCTGCTGGCCACGCCGAGCCGGAGCCCGCTGGTCACCTTCCGGATCGGCTACCCCGTCCGGGCTGCGCTGCGCAGCCCCCGCCGCCCGGTCAGCGCGGTGACCCGATGAACCGATGGCAGCAGAACCAGCACATCGCCTCGGTGGTCGGCCTGATCGGCGGAGCGCTGGGAGTCGTGGCCGGCCTCATCCAGGCCACCCTCGGCTCGCACATCCCCCACTGGAGCGGACACAAGGCCGCCCCGGTCGCCCTGGGTCTGCTGACGATCCTGCTCAGTGCGATCAGCGTGTTGTCCGCGGTGGCCCTGCGGAGCGAGGTGACGCCGGGACGCCGGCTGGCCGCAGCGGCGGGTCTGCTGGTTCCGGGGAGTCTGTGCTTCTCCACCGGCGGAGCCCTGTGGTATCTGCCGGGCCTGCTGCTGTTCACCGGCGGCGTGTACGCCGTCATCGCCGGTGACGCGGCCCGTACCCGCCAAGTGGTCGCGAGGATGTGGTGGCATCTGCTGGTGAGTGTGTTGGGCGGGTTTGAACTATTGATGGCCGTCAGCGCCGGCCCGACGATGACGATCGCCGTCGGGGTGCTCGGCGGGGTCGCGCTCGTGGTGGCGCCGTCGCTGCCCGCCTGGCGGATCCGCCTGGTGCTGTTGCTGATCGGAACGGTGCCGTTCGCCATCCTGACCTGGTGGAGCGTGGCCACCCCGGTCCTGGCGGTGCTGGCGTTGGCCATCGGCCTGTCCACGCTCCGACCCCGAGCCCCGGATGAATTCGGCGCCACCGAAACTCCTGTGCTCATGGCCACCGAGCCAAGTCGAGGTGCCGACTCGACCCGCAGCTAGGAACGAACCTGGCGTCTGGAAGCTCGCTCGCCGGCGCGCTGAGCCCTCAGCTGGGCGCTGGCCACCAATCCTCGGGTCATGAACGGCCACGGGATGAAGAAGGCTACGCCCATTCTGATGAGGGTCAGGGCATCCCGCCAGGATGTCAGCCCGGCCGTCTCGGCAGCATATTTCGAGGCGGGCGTGAGAGGCTTGGAATTGGCGGTCATTTCGTATTCTCCTCAGAACTGAAAACTGGGTGTGATTGACGCCTTCGAGTTGAGGGCGGCCACGCCCAGAATGAGCTCCTCACCATCTGCTCGATAGGGTCCAACGACACCTGTGGCCAGGACTGTAATACCCGGATGCCCACGATGTGTTGGTCGTTGGAGTCGATCGGGCAGACCCGCCATTGGCCTCGTTCGAGCAACCTGACCGGGCCGGACTGCATAGATGAGAATACGGGGCGCCGCTGCGATAACAGGTTTGCGTCGATCCGCGAAATCCGGCCGTGATAGCCAGGTAAGGGGACTTTCGGCCCTGTTCTGCGAGCCGTTGCCGGCGGAGTATCAAGTTCATCACGATCAGAGGAGAAGGTCACGAAGCCCCGTCGGACCGGCCGCGGTAGAGCTTGTCGGCACGCGACCGCCACCGCGATCACGGCGCCGCCGACGCCGACCGGTTGATCGGCTCGACAGGGCCGCCGGCTCGGCCGTCACAGGCTTGAACTGTTGCTGTCTCTAGTGTCTGGAACCCCTCCATGAGCCCCGCACCTGCCCCCGCACCTGCCCCCGCCCGACCTGCCGCCGCGGCCGCCCGCACCATCGACCTGCGCAAGGTCTACGGATCGGGCGACACCACCCTGGCCGCCCTTGACGGCGTCAGCGTCGAATTCGGCCGTGGTCAGTTCACCGCCATCATGGGCCCGTCCGGGTGCGGCAAATCGACCCTGCTGCATTGTCTGGCCGCGCTGGACGACGCGACGTCGGGGCAGGTTTTCATCGGGGATGCCGAGCTCACCACGCTGAACGACAAGCAGCTGACCCTGATCCGGCGGGACCGCATCGGGTTCGTGTTCCAGGCCTACAACCTCGTTCCCACCCTGACGGCGATGGAGAACATCACCCTGCCGATGGACATCGCGGGCCGGAAGCCGGACCCGCAGTGGCTGAACACGGTGATCGGCACGCTCGGTCTGGCCGACCGGCTCGACCACAAACCAAGTCAACTTTCCGGCGGCCAGCAACAACGGGTTGCCTGCGCGCGGGCGTTGACCAGCCGACCGGACATCATCTTCGCCGACGAACCCACCGGGAACCTGGACTCGACGGCCAGCGCCGAAGTGCTGGCGTTCCTGCGCCGTTCGGTCCGGGAGTTCGGTCAGACCGTGGTGATGGTCACCCACGACCCGGCCGCAGCCGCCTACGCGGACCGCGTCCTGTTCCTGGCCGACGGCCGGATCGTCGACGAGATGACCGATCCCACCGCCGCTCGGGTCCTGGACCGGATGAAAAGCCCCGCCCCCACCCGCGGCCACGCGAGGGTCAGCTGACGTGCTCCACGCAACGCTGAAAAGCCTGCTCGCGCAAAAGCTCCGGATGGCGATGAGCACCTTCGCGATCATCCTGGGTGTCGCGTTCGTGTCAGGGTCGTTCGTCTTCACCGACACCATGAGCAACTCTTTCGGTGACATCTTCCGGCAGACGGCCCCTGATGTCACCGTGCGCCCCGCTCACGCCCAGGCCGCATCGGCCGGTGGCTTCACCGGCGCCGACACCCGGCCCATCCCGGCCGCGTTGGTCACCACCCTGGCCGCCCTGCCGGGCGTTTCGCTGGCCGGGGGTGTGGTGTCGGATCAGAGCACGTTCGTGATCGGCAAGAACGGCAAAGTGGTCGGCAGCGGAGGTGGCGCTCCGGGCATCGGCGACAACTACGACAGCGGGCCCGCCGCAGACGGTTCCGCCATCGTCACCATCACCTCCGGCACCGCGCCGGCCGGTCCGGGACAGGTGCTGCTGGACGACAAGACCGCGGCCACCGCCGGCTACGCCCTCGGCGACACCGTCCACCTGGTCACCTCCGGTAGACAACCGTCGGTCACCGCCACCCTGGTCGGCACGGTGCGCTTCGGACGGTCGGGCAATCTCGTCGGGGCCACCTTGGTCCTGATGGACACCCCCACCGCCCAGCGGCTCTACCTCGGCGGCGCCGATGCCTTCAATTCGGTCGCCGTCACCGGCGACGGGTCGCTGACCAATCAGCAGCTCAGCGACGAGGTGACCGCCGCCCTGCCCGCCGGCTTCGAGGCCGTCGACGACGAGCAGATCGCCGCCGAGAACCAGACCGCGATCGCCCAATCCTTGTCCTTCAGCAGCACCTTCCTGCTGATCTTCGCCGCGATCTCCCTGGTGGTCGGCACTTTTCTTATCCTCAACACCTTCTCGATCATCGTGGCACAACGGACCAAGGAACTCGCCCTGTTCCGGGCGCTGGGAGCCTCCCGCCGGCAGGTCACCCGGTCCGTGCTGGTCGAAGCACTCGTGGTCGGGCTGGTGGGCTCCACCGTCGGGCTGCTTCTCGGGTTTGTCCTCGCCCTGGGCCTGAAGGCCCTGTTCGGGGCAATCGGTCTGGATCTGAGCCAGGCCGGACTGGTCCTGCAATGGCGGACCGTCGCGGTTGCCTATGCCGTCGGAGTCCTGGTCACCCTGCTGGCCGCGTACGTGCCCGCCCGCCGCGCCGGTACCGTCCCGCCGATCGCGGCCATGCAGGACAACGCCGTCCTGCCCGAATCGTCGATGAAGCTGCGGATGCTCGCCGGCGGCCTGCTCACCGCGGTGGGCGCTGCGTTGATGGTGTGGGCGTTCCTCGCGGGCGGTAGCATTCCGCTGCTCGGCGGGGGTGTTCTGGCCGTCTTCCTCGGGGTGGTCATGCTGGGCCCGGTGATCGGCCGTCCACTCGTCACCGCGATCGCCAGTCCCTTTCCCCGACTCTTCGGGACGGTCGGGGTGCTCGCCCGCCAGAACGCCCGGCGCAATCCCAGACGCACCGCTGCGACCGCGTCGGCGTTGATGATCGGTCTCGCCCTGATCAGCGCCATGGCCGTCCTGGGTCAATCGACCAAGTCCAGCGTGGACGAGAGCCTGCGCACCGACCTCACCGCCGACTACGTCGTCTCCAACGCCACCCCCGCTCCGTTCTCCGCGACCATCGGCCCCAGGATCGCGGCCGTGCCGGGCGTCGCCGACGTCGTCGGCTTCCGGGTCACCGTCGCCGGCGTCAACGGCGTGCAGGGCAACGTCTCATCCTTCGACCCCACGGCGCTGCGCAAGGTTGTCGCCCTGACCGTGAAATCCGGTGACCTGGACATCGGTGACAACGGTGTGCTGGTGACCAGCACCAGAGCCGAGACCGAAGGCTGGAAGGTCGGCGACACGCTCATCATCGGTCTGCCCGCGGGCCCTCGGACGATGCCGATCGTCGGAATCCTCGCGCCCACGAGATTTCTCGGCGCAGACGTGGTGCTGCCGCCCGCCGCCCTCCGGACCGGCGGCATCACCGCGGCCGACACGCTCCTGTTCCTCACCCGGACACCGGGAGCGGACACCGTCACCGTGACCGCGGGCATCAATAGGGTATTGGCCGACCTGCCCACCGTGACCCTGCAGGATCAGAATGCGTTCGCCGCGACCACCAGAGCGTCGATCGACCAGATCATCGCGATCATCTACGCGCTGCTCGGGCTGGCCGTCATCATCGCGGTCCTGGGCATCGTGAACACCCTTGCACTGTCGATGGTGGAACGCACCCGGGAGATCGGGCTGCTCCGCGCCGTCGGGATGAGCCGACGGCAGCTCCGGTCGATGATCCGGCTGGAATCGGTGGCCATCGCCGTCCTCGGCGCAGTTCTGGGCATCGGGCTCGGATTGATCTTCGGAATCAGCCTGCAGCGGTCCCTGTCCGGTCAGGGCATCCAGGTCCTGTCCATCCCCGTCGCCCAACTCCTGGCCTTCGTCGTGCTGGCAGCGATCGTCGGCGTCCTGGCCGCCGTCCTACCCGCCCGCCGCGCCGCACGGATGGGCGTGCTGCGCGCCATCACAACCCAATGAGACAGATCAACTGCCCAGCAGGGATAGGACCGTCATGATCCGCATCGCCATCGCCGCGCTGTTCGGGCTGCACGGCATCATTCATCTCTTCGGCTTCCTCAAGGCATTCGACCTGGCCGCCATACCGCAACTCGCGCAGCCCATTTCACACCCCATGGGCCTGCTCTGGCTGGCGGCCGCGGTGCTTTGTCTGCTCGCCGCCGCGGCCATCTTCGTGGCGCCACGCTGGTGGTGGGTGCCCGGGGCGGTCGCGGTGGTGATCTCCGAGGTGGTCATCGTGTCCTCCTGGGGGGATGCCAAGGTGGGTACGGTCGCCAATGTGCTGCTGCTGATCGCGGTCGGGTACGGCTTCGCGTCGCGCGGCCCACTGAGCCTGCGCGCCGAATTCGAGCGCGACCTCGCACGTGCCTGGCCGCGCCCGGTGGCGCGCGGCCCGATCCTGGAGGGGGACCTCGCATTGCTCCCCGATCCGGTCCAGCGGTATCTCCGCCGGGCCGGTGTGGTCGGCCGGGTACCGGTGACCGACTTTCGTGCCACGTGGACCGGTCGGATGCGCGCCACTCCGGACAGCGCCTGGATGACGTTCACCGCGGACCAGTTGGACATCGTGGACACCCCGCAGCGTTTTTTCATGATGGACGCCAGGATGAAGGGGCTGCCGGTCGATGTCCTGCACGCCTTCGATTCCGAGGGCGCGACCATGCGGGTGCGGTTGTTGTCGATCCGTTCGATGGTCGACGCGAAAGGTCCCGCACTCACCCACGCCGAGACCGTCACGGTGTTCAACGATTTGTGCTGCCTGGCTCCGGGGGCGCTGCTCTCGCCCGATATCACCTGGCAGCCCATGGACGACCACCGTGTCACAGCCCATTTCACCCTGGGGATCAACACCGTGGCGGCCGAGCTGCATTTCGACGACGGCGGGGATCTGGTGGACTTCGTCGCCGACGGCCGCGGAGCCATGTCCGCCGACGGCCGTAGCATCACCCCGTTGCGCTGGTCGACGCCGTTGCGGGACTACGCGCAGGTGGGCCCGGCGCGGGTTGCGACCAGGGCCGCCGTGAACTGGCAGCCCGACTCCGGTACCTGGACGTACGGGGAATTCGAGCTCCTCTCGTTGGCGTACAACGTCGCGCGCCGGAACCGGGCAACACCGGAACGACGGGACCGGCCGAAGATCGGTCACAGCAACCAGACTCGATGACACCGTTGTCGCCCCGCCACCTCATCGACGGACCTGCCCAGACCCGGCCGGCGACACCGCACTGATGGAAGTCGCCGCGGTCGCAGCCACGCACCCGTGTCCCGCAACCGTCCGCTCTGTCGATCACCCTGGTCGTCGGCGAACTGGAGCAGGGACTCTGCGAGCCGGCCGATCGCCCTTCTTTCTAGGGACTTTCGCCTCCATCGGCAGGCAGCCGGCTTGGCGCATGCTGAATGTTCACGAAAGGAAAAGAATGATGAGCACTGTCAAGGACCAGCACATCAAGCACGCGGCTGTCACCCCAGAACCGCGAACGCCGCAGGATTCTGTGAAAGTTCAGGGACACGCGCTGGCCGCGAAAGTCAAGGAGCTGCTTCACGAAGGCAACGTCCGTCGGATCGTGGTCAAGAACGACGAGGGTCATACGGTGATGGAGATTCCGGTGACGGCCGGCATCGTCGCCGCAGTGGCGCTGCCCATCGTCACCGCCGTCGGAGCACTCGCGGCTCTGGCCAATGACTGGAGGATCGAGGTCCACCGCAAAGAGCCCGAGTGATCGCAAGGTGGGGCCTACGGCCCCACTCAGATGCCCGACTTCAACGCCCGCGGCATCGCAGTTCAGCTGGGCGGCGCGCCGGGGCCGGTCTCCGTCAGTTTGGTGCGGTCCTGCGCCGACGCGGCCCGATCGTGTTTGGAGTCGAGTCGGTCCAAGGCCGCGGAGCGTCGAGCGCTGAGCGCCACTCCGTAGTCGCCTTGCTCGGAGACGAACGCCGCCCAGCTGGCAACCTCATCCCGCTGGGCGGCGATCAGATCACGGGTGTCGGCGTCTTCATCTCGGTCGGCCGCACCGGCCAGGATGTGGCTCGCCTCGAGCTCGCGATCCGCTCGACCGGCTTCCTGTGCCGTTGCCCGCATCTCCCGTGCATCCAGCGCGGTGTCCCGCTCGTCTGCACGCTGGTCGCGTTCCGTCGCGTGGCGCTCGCGTCGTGCTAGTGCGTCCTCGATCCTCTTGTCCGCCTCTGATCGACTACTCGAATGTGAATTCATTGCAGTCCTTCATGATCGCGTTGGTGTGCTCGGCTCGGCCTACTGGATCAGCATCCCCCCTCCGTGGCCAAAGGGACAGCGAAACCCATGGCACATCGGCATGACCAGACATCCTGAGCGCCCCGGCTCGACCGGATCGCACCCTGCTGGTCAGCTGCGATGCGGTCATCAGCGGCCTGTTCTGGGCGACGACGTCACTCCCTGGTTGCTGGACGGGACTGCTCGCGCCACGCGCCGACGACCATCAACTCTGACAGAGTTGACCAAGCTCGCCTGCGTGGGTTCGTAGGACAGAATTTCCAACGGAGTTGACATGGACACGAACATCCCAGGCTCGAGCTCGCGCACGGTGGTCCTGGAGCTCGACGGTCTGCAGTGGGCGAGTGAGAAGAATGTGGCCGAGGCCGTGTTGGGACGACGGCCGGGTGTGGTTGCTGTGCAGGTGAACCCGGTGTCCCAGACTGCGACCGTGAGCTACGACTCCGCCCGCACCACGGTGGCCGACCTCGCCGGGTGGATCCGAGACTGCGGCTACCACTGCCGCGGCGAGTCTGTTCCCGACCACATCTGTCCAGCAGAGGGGGCCGCCGAGCATCGATCGACAGGTCCCGCCCCAACCCCCGCGACAGAGGACAGTGGCAACAGCGCTCATGCCGCAATGGGCGGCGCTGATCGCCTGGGTAGCCCGAGCGAGGTGATGGGCCACGGTGGTCACGGCGAGATGTCGATGGCCTCGATGATCCGGGACATGCGGAACCGTTTCCTGGTTGCTGTGGTGTTGGGTGCGCTCATCACGTTGTGGTCCCGGATCGGGCGTGACGTCCTGGGTTTCACAGTGCCGGCGCCTTTCGGGCTACGCGACGACGTCTTCCAACTCATTCTGAGCCTCCCGGTGGTCGGCTATTCGGCGGGGATATTCTTCGCCGGCGCCGTCAGGGCGCTCAGGGCGCACACCTTGGACATGATGGTGCTGGTGGCGGTGGCGGTCGGTGCGGGCTGGGTCTACTCGGTCGGGGTGACCCTGACCGGCGGGGGGGATGTCTTCTACGAGGCGGCCACCATCCTGACGGCGTTCGTCCTGTTGGGTCACTACTTCGAGATGCGGGCTCGTGGGGGAGCGAACGAAGCGGTCCGGGCGTTGCTCAAACTTGCTCCCCCGGTGGCGCTGGTGGTGCGCGACGGCGGAACCGTCGAGATCCCCACCGATCAGGTCGTCGTCGGAGACCTGTTGCTGGTCCGGCCCGGCGCGAAGATCGCCTCCGACGGAACCGTTGACGAGGGCGAGAGTGACGTCGATGAATCCACGGTGACCGGTGAGAGCCTGCCGGTGCACAAGGGTCCCGGCGACGAGGTGGTCGGAGCCACCATCAACACCACCGGCACCCTGCGGGTCCGGGCGACCAAGGTCGGCGCGGACACCGCCCTCGCGCAGATCGTCAAACTGGTCCAGGAGGCACAGAACTCCAAGGCACCGGGACAGCGCCTCGCCGACCGGGCGGCGTTCTGGCTGGTGCTGGTGGCCCTGATCGGTGGTCTGGTCACCTTCGTGGCCTGGCTGCTGGTCGGGCGTACCGCGGGCGAGGCGCTGCTGTTCGCGATCACCGTCGTGGTGGTGACCTGCCCCGACGCTCTGGGGCTGGCCACCCCGACCGCAATCATGGTGGGTACCGGCCTCGGGGCGGCGCGCGGCGTGTTGTTCAAGAACGCCACCGCCATCGAGACATCACAGAAGATCGACGTCGTGGTGATGGACAAGACCGGCACCCTCACCGTCGGCGCACCCGAGGTGACCGACCTGCTCGTGGAGGGCATGCCCGAGGCCGATGCTCTCGCGCTGATCGCCGCAGTAGAACGGGAATCAGAACACCCCCTGGCCCAGGCGGTGGTCCGCAGAGCCGACTCGGCGCAGGGTCGCCGTTGGGAGGCGGAGCAATTTGTCAGTGTGCCCGGGCAGGGCGCGGTCGCCACCGTGCAGGGTCGCCGGGTCGCGGTCGGCAACACCCGTCTGATGGCCGCGGAGCACGTCGATCTCGGGGTGCTGGGCGACCAACAGAGAGCCATCGCGTCCGGTGGGCGCACCGCCGTCATGGCAGCGGTGGACGGCCGCGCGGTCGCGGTGATCGGTATTGCCGATGCCGTTCGTCCGACGTCGGCGGCCGCCGTGGCCGAGCTTGCGCAGCTGGGGGTCGAAGTGGTCATGCTCACCGGTGACAATGCAGCTACCGCCCGACGGATCGCCGCCGAACTGGGTGTGACCACGGTGATCGCAGACGTCCTGCCGGGCGACAAGGCCGCGAAGATCGAGGAACTGATGGCGGCGGGTCGCCGGGTCGCGATGGTCGGTGACGGCGTGAACGACGCGCCGGCGCTGGCACAGGCCGATCTCGGTATCGCCATCGGGGCCGGAACGGACGTCGCGGTGGAAACCGCCGATGTGGTGCTGATGCGCTCGGATCCGCTGGATGTGGCGATTGCCCTTCGGATCGGGCGGGGGACGGTCCGCAAGATGAAGCAGAACCTCTGGTGGGCGATCGGCTACAACTCCGTCGCCCTGCCGATCGCGGCAGGAGTCTTCGAGCCGGCGTTCGGCTTGGTGCTGAGACCGGAGATCGCGGCCATCACCATGGCCGGATCCAGCGTGCTCGTCGCGGTCAACGCGTTGACCCTCAAGAGGCTGAAACTGCCCACAGCGACCCACACGACCCCTGCGCCGGCGATGACGCCGGCCGTGTCCGCTGCACCACCACCAGCCGTCGCCGGTTCCCCCGGCCAACAGGGCTGACATGCGGAACCCGGTCGAGCCGTGATCCCCGGTAAACTACCTTCCGCCCTTCTTGCCGCAGCCGCTGCATCGGGCCTCGTCCTGCTCGGGGGCTGCACCACCACTCGAGGACCGACGGCTGTCGGAGCTGCAGCCTCGGATCAATCAACCGTTGCTGCGGCGGCTGTGCCCAAAGCGGCGTCGCCGCAGAGTATTTCGCTGTCACGCCGGTCGACACCGAGCACCGCGGCCCCTCCTGTCCGTGAACCGGACGCCTCTTTCCCGACACGCTCGACTCCGCCCAGGGCCACGGGTATTTCTACTCGGACGTTCGAGGCCGGGCCGTATGGTCCGCACCTGCCGCAGGATGTCGAATTCGCCCAACAGATGCTCACCCATCACCGAGAATCCCTGGCGCTGGCCGCAGTGGCTGTGCGGCGCTCCGGCAACGAGCGCGTACGGACCATGGCGCGCCGCGTCGCCGCCCAACAGCTCCCGGAGTTCACCGAGATCAACAGCTGGCTCGCGGCCTGGACCCCGACTGCCGTAGCTACCGGAACAGCCGCGGTCACCACTGACCTGTGGTCACAGCTGAAACCGTTGAAAAGCCGCGATTTCGACCTCCGCTTCCTCGATTTGATGATCGATGCCCATCAGCGGGCAATCGGGCTCTCACGCCGGGAGATGATGAACGGCGCCAACCCGGCCGTACTGACGATGGCCGAGGCGATCATCGCGGCTCAAGGCCAGCAGGTCGCCGATTTGCAGAGGATGAAGGCGACTCCATGACCCCTGTGTTCAGGCCAGGGACAGGAGCATCCTCTCCATTGCCAGCGGTGTCGAGGCTGTCCTGTCCGCCGGATTCCAGCAGGCACTGTTCGAGCCCGATGGAGATGACAGCACATCCGGCATGGTCGATCGCCTTGCCGACGGCGGCGAGGACTTCGCTGGTGCCGGTTCCACCAGCGTCTGTCTCCTCGTCGTGAAGTGGGGAACGGCCCGCCCGAAAACCGTTGGCGCTGAACAGTCAGTGAGCCGCCGTGACCGGGGCGGCGTCGAGGGAGTCGAGTGCGGCACGCAGCCGCGTCCCGGCTTCGGCGGCCACGGCCTCGAGACCAGTGTTTCCGGTGAGGCCGACCATCACCTGCGGGTCCATCGCCTCGACTGCAGTCGATGCATCGCCCAGCGCCCGCACGACGACGTTGCACGGCAGTAGCAGTCCGATCGACGGCTCGGCCTGCAGGGCAGCGTAGGCCAGCGAAGGCCGGCAAGCACCGAGGATGATCTGCGCCGGGACGTCGACGTCCAGCTTGTTCTTGAGGGTCTGCTGGATGTCGATCTCGGTGAGGACTCCGAAGCCCACTCCAGCCAGAGCGCTCCGGACCTGTGCCAAGACGGAATCGAACGGTCGGGGGACCGTGGTGGTGAGGGCGTAGGACATGTTCTCTCCTGGGGTTCGACGGCCGGGTCGGGTAGTCGTCGATGGCCGGGTTCGTGCTGGATTCCAGCGCGGGCAGGGCCATCGACCGTCGTGAAGCTCACTATACCCCCAGGGGTATAGACCCGCAGTGTGCTGACCCCTCGAATCGAAGAAGTGAACCCAATGTGCCAAGCGGTGCCCCATCGACGGTGCGGGAAGAAATCAAGTGCCGAAGGTCATCGACGTCCTGGGCCGGCGCTCCAGCACGAGAGCCGTTGTGCCACATCTCTGCAGCGCAGAACATGGTGTGCTGGAGGAATGATCACCTCTTCGATGCCTCGGCGTTCCAGTGTCCTTTCCCTCTTGCTCCTGTTGGGCCTGTCGGTGGCCGGCTGCGGCAGCGGTCAAGCCGCCGGTAGCAGTCAGTCCGGTGCTCAGGGCGGCGCAGGAATGATGGGTGGGAACGCGACCAGCCAGCACGGCTATCCCGGCATGATGGCGGCGGGTCCGGGCTACACCTACTCGCCGGTGTCCTGCTCCGCCCCCAGTTCACTTGCCGGGCAACGGGTCGACGTCACCTTGGCCGACATGGGTATGACGGCGATGATGGGCGGCATCGCACCGATGGGCTCCCGCATGATGCTGAACGCCAGCCCGGCCACCGTCACTGCGGGCCAGGTCAGCCTGGTGGCATCCAACGTCGGGTGGCGCACCCACGAGCTGGTGATTCTCCCGCTGACCGAGGGCGCCACCGCCGGCCAACGGGTCGTCGGGCCCGACGGCAAGGTCGCCGAGAAGGGCAGCCTGGGCGAGGCGTCAGGTAGCTGCGCCGCAGGGGCGGGTCAGGGCATCACCGCAGGGCAGGTCGGCTGGGTGACGTTGACCCTTGCCCCCGGCCGTTACGAAGTGGTGTGCAACCTGCAGAACCACTACGCCGACGGGATGCACCAGGAATTCACGGTCAACTGAACAGCCGCCGACCTGAGCCGCCTGACCCGCGACGAAAGGATCTTGACCGTTGTGCACGAACAAGTCCAGGTGGATGTCGGAACCCGGCTTACTCTGGCCCGACTATATCGACAGAGATCTCGATCGCAGGAATTGTTCCTCTGTTCTCGAGCCAGTGTGCGGTGTTCCGGTCCTCTGGCCAGCCCACTCCTGGTCCGTAGTCCGTCGCGCCTACATTTCGGTGGTCGGTGATCGTTCCTTGCAGTATGAGGTCTATTCATAAGGCTGTGGCGAGTTGAAAGAATATCAATCCGCGAATAGCGTCCAGCGTGTCTTCGAAAGTTTCGACTGGGCGGCGGTAG